>DHOB01000015.1:5407-13428 GCA_002409675.1 Ruminococcaceae bacterium UBA5401 | reverse complement strand
CGATCTTCTGCAGCGCGGCGGATCTGCCGGCCTCCCATTTCTGCTGCTCGGCCTTCAGGGCGGCGGGTTTTTTGCTCGAATCGGTCTTCATTGCCCGCTCCAGCTTGCCCCAGACGGCGGCAATCTCCNNTTGGTGTAGTCGTACAGTTCGCGGGAAAGCCGGGCCGCGCGGGCGCGGTAGAACTCCATCGTGCGGGAGGCGGCGTCCACCTGCGCCATGCTGCCGCCCGTCTGCGCGTCGGCGGCGATCTTCTGCAGCGCGGCGGATTTTCCGGCCTCCCATTTCTGCTGCTCGGCCTTCAGGGCGGCGGGTTTTTTGCTCGAATCGGTCTTCATCGCCCGCTCCAGCCTGCCCCAGACGGCGGCAATCTCCTTCTGCCAGAGCGCGGCGTATTTTTCCGAGACCTTCGCCATCTCGACATTGGAGACGGCCTTTTCCATCTCCGCCCGGTAGGCTTTGTCCAGCGAATTCGCGGCGAACTTCCGGTCGAACGTCTCGTCGTCCGTCTTCACGGGCAGGACCGCCCCCTGCTGCGGGACGGTGCCGCCCTGCGCGGCGGAAGACGCCGTGCCGGAGGACGCGCCCCCGGCGCAGCACCCGCCCCCGCCCGAAGACGCCGGCTGCGAAGCCGCGCCCTGCGAAACCGGCTGCGAAGCCTCGGCCAGTGAGGACGCCGGCCGCGACGTGCCGGCCGGAACGGCCTTCTGTTTCGCGCAGGCCGGCGCGAAAAGCAGCAGCGCGGCCAGCGCCAGCGCGGCAGGCATCTTTTTCAGGTTCATTTCGGGTCCCTCCTGCAATTTTCGCCGCATACTGCGGATTACGGCTCCCCGGGCTTGTCGGGCTCTGAATCGGCTTCGGGCTGCGAATCGGCCTCAGGCTCTGAATCAGCCTCAGGCTGCGCGTCGGCGCCCTCGTCGGCGCTGCCGTCGTCCACCGGCTCGGCGGCCGGTTCGGCGTCGTCGCGGGGGGTGCGGGCCAGCGTGACCACGCGGCCGCCCTCCGGCACGCGCATCAGCAGCACGCCCTTCGAGGGCCGGCGGCACTCGCGGATGGAGTCCGCGTGGATCCGGATAATCACGCCGTCGGAAGAAATCAGAATCACGTCGTCGCTGCGGTCGACCACCTTGATGGCCGCCACGGCGCCGTACCGCTCCACATGGTAGTTCAGCAGGCCCTTGCCGCCGCGCCGCTGCAGGTGGTAGTCCGCAATCGGGGACAGGCGGCCGAACCCGGTCTCCGAGACGGTCAGCACCAGCCCGCCCGGACGCAGCACGCTCATGCCGACGACGCAGTCGCCCGCTTTGAGCGAGATGGCCTTCACGCCGCGCGCCGCGCGGCCCATCGGGCGCACGTCCTGTTCCTTGAAACGGATGGCCATGCCGAGGCGCGTGGCGACCAGCAGCTCGTCGCCGCCGCCGGTCAGGCGCACCCAGGTCAGCTCGTCGCCGTCGTCCAGCGTCACGGCGATCACGCCGGCCTTGCGGGCGGTGTCGAACGACGAGAGCTCCGTGCGCTTGATGACGCCGTTCTTCGTGACCATCACCAGGTAGCTTTCGCGGTCGAACTGCGGCACGCGGATCATCGAGGTGACCTTCTCCTCCTGCGCGACGGGCAGCAGGTTGGCGATGTTCACGCCCTTGCTGGTGCGGGAGCCCTCCGGAATCTCGTAGCACTTGAGCCGGTAGGCGCGCCCGCGGTTCGTGAAGAACAGCACGTAGTCGTGCGTGCCGATGACGAACATCTCGCTGGCGGCGTCCTCGTCGCGCCGGGTCATGCCGCTGATGCCGCGGCCGCCCCGGTTCTGCGTGCGGTAGGCGTCGATTTTCTGCCGCTTGACGTAGCCGAACTGCGTCATGGTCAGCATGCAGTCCTCGTCGGGAATCAAATCCTCGATGTCCATCTCGCCGCTCACGGCCTGGATTTCGGTGCGGCGCTCGTCGCCGAACTTCTTCTTGACGGCGAGGGCCTCGTTCTTCACAATCTCCAGCACGCGGGCCTCGTGCGCGAGGATGTCCTGGTAATCGCTGATTTTGACCTTCAGGCCGGCGAGCTCCTGCTCCAGCTTCTCGCGCTCCAGCCCGGTCAGGCGGCCGAGGGGCATCTGCACGATGGCCTGCGTCTGCACGTCGTCCAGCCCGAAGCGCTCCGACAGGCGGCGCCTCGCGTCCGGCACGGATTTGGAGGAGCGGATGATGCGGACGACCTCGTCGATATTGTCGACGGCGACCTTGAGCCCTTCGAGGATATGGGCGCGGTCCTGCGCCTTTTTCAGCTCGAACCGCGTGCGCCTGCGCACGACTTCCTCCTGGAAGCGGACGTATTCCTCCAGAATCTGCTTGAGGGTCAGCAGGCGCGGCTCGCCGTTCACAATCGCGAGCATAATCACGCTGAAGGCGGTCTGCATCTGGGTGAAGGAGAACAGGCGGTTCAGCACGATCTGGGGCGAAGCGTCGCGCCGCACGGTGATCACGATGCGCATGCCGTCGCGGTCGGAGTGGTCCTCCACGTTCGTGATGCCGTCGATGCGCTTGTCCTTGACGAGGTCGGCGATGTTCTTAATCAGGCGCGCCTTGTTGACCTGGTAGGGCAGCTCGGTCACCACGATGTGGAAGCGGCCGTTCTTCTCCTCCTCGATCTCGGCGCGGGCGCGCACCACGATGCGGCCCCGGCCCGTGGCGTAGGCGGCGCGGATGCCGCTGCGGCCCATGATGATGCCGCCCGTGGGAAAATCCGGCCCCTTGATGCTCTGCATCAGGTCGTCGAGGCCGGCGTCCGGGTTGTCTATCAGCGTGCAGACGCCGTCGATCACCTCGCCCATGTTGTGCGGCGGGATGTTGGTGGCCATGCCGACCGCGATGCCCGTCGAGCCGTTGACCAGCAGGTTCGGGAAGTGGCTCGGCAGAACCACCGGCTCCTTGAGGCGGTCGTCGTAGTTCGGCTGAAAATCGACCGTGTCCTTGTCGATGTCCTGCAGCATCTCGACGGCCACGCGGCTCATGCGGGCCTCGGTGTACCGGTAGGCGGCGGGCGGGTCGCCGTCCACCGAGCCGAAGTTGCCGTGCCCGTCCACCAGCATGTAGCGCATTGAAAAATCCTGCGCCAGGCGCACCAGCGCGTCGTAGACCGAGGCGTCGCCGTGCGGGTGGTAGCGGCCCAGCACCGAGCCGACGGTGTCGGCGCACTTGCGGTACGGTTTGTCCGGCGAAAGGCCGTTCTCGAACATCGTGTACAGAATCCTGCGGTGAACCGGCTTGAGCCCGTCGCGCACGTCCGGCAGCGCGCGCTGCACGATGACGGACATGGAATAGGCGATGAACGAATCCTCCATCTCCCGTTTCAGGTCCACGTCGATGATTTTGTTCTGTCCTTCTATTTCGTCCATTCACGGGCACCTTCCTGCATAAATTTCTGTTTCATCCGGTCCTTCAGCAGGCTTTCCACCCGCCTGCGCTCCTCCGGCGCCATGGCCCGCAGCGGCACGGCGCGGCATTCGCCGATGCCGAGGTACAGAAGCAGCACGCTGCGGTCCTCGTACGCGAAGTACAGCATCCCGTAGGGAACGCGGCCCTCGTACCCCTCGGCGGCAAACTCCACCTCATCGGGCGAAAAGCGCACGGTCTGCGCGGGCGGCCCGAACCGGCCCGCCGCAAAATCCGCCTGCGCGCCGCGGCGCACCGCCGCCCGCAGCAGCGGCTGCCACAGGAACAGCAGAAACACCCCGCACACCGCCGCCACCGCGGCGGCCCAGCGGTTCGGCAGGCGGAAGACCGGCACCGCGGCCGCCAGCAGCAGGAACAGCACCCCGAAAAGCTCCGCCGCAGACCGGTAGGCCCTCGGCAGCGCCAGCTTTGTCTGCGCCCTGCGCATGCGCACGGCGTCGTCCGCCGTCGCGGCAAAGCGCACCGTCACGGGTTCCATCTGCGCCGCCTCCCCCGTTTTCCGGTTCTGTAGAACCGCAGGCCGAACGCGCCGGAAAAAATCCGGACCGCCGTCTCGGCGTCCCGCGGGGAAAGCCCCGCCTTCTTCACAATCAGCGGGCCGCGCCCCGGGGCGCCCGCCGCGATGAACGCCCGCGGCGTCTCGACGCCGAGCGAAAACTCCGTCCAGTACTTTCTGAACCGCTCGCAGCGGCTTTCCGCCTCGGCAAAATCGCGCGTGAGGGTGAGCTTCGCCTCCAGCGCCATCAGCGGGCAGGAGCGGAAGACCCGCCCCGCGCGGCGGCCGCGCACAACGGGCTGAAAAATCCACACCGCGGCGGCCAGGGCGGCGAACGCCCCGCACAGGCCGGCCGGCACCCACACCGGCGCGGCGGCCGCCAGCGCCGCCGGAATCAGCGACGCCGAAAGGCCCGCCGCCGAAAGGCACAGGCACACGCGCACCCACCGCCGCCGCCGCGGGAACAGAAAATCCGCCGCCGCCCGGCACGCGCCGCGGTACTCCTCCTCGGTCAGGGTCTGCACCGCCGTTATTTTCGGGCTGTTCTTCGCTTCCGGCATTCGCCGCCTCCTTCTCAGGTCATCCGCGCACCTTCAGCGGCCGGGTGCCGGCGAAAATCATCGCCTGCACTTCCGGCAGCGCGGAAGGGTCCACGCACCGCAGGGGCAGCACCACCAGGCGCCGCCCGAGGCCCCCCGGGGCCTGCGGGTCCCGCACATAGAGCGCCAGCATGTCGCCGATCTGCGCGCACTCGCTCGTCCCGTCCAGCGGAATCTCCCGCACCCGGCCGTCCCGGGCAAGCTGGATGCGGTCCGGGTACACCCGCATGCGGATGGCCGCATTCCCGGCGTACTCCCGCGCGAGGCGGCGGTCCGCCCGCAGCGGGAACAGCGCCGAGAGCGCGGCGCACACCGCGCATACCGCCGCCAGCGCGTAGAGCACGCCGCTGCCGGAGCCGCCCCCCGCCGCGCCGAGCGCGGCCGCGGCCACCAGAAGCGCCGCCCGCGCCGCCGCGGGCCTGCCGCCCCCGGCCTTGGCTTTCAGAATCCGCCGCAGGCACTCGTACACTTCATCTTCTTTCAGGCGATAGGAGATCCGGATTCCGGTGTGCTGCTCCTCATACGCCCGGGCGTCGTCAGGCACCATCTGCGCCCGCGGCGCGCCGCTTCGTTCCGGGTGGCCGTCGTCGGCCGGCTGGGCGTCCCGTTCCGGGGATTCTGAATTCCGGGTTTTTTCCCGTGTATAGCTGCTCATCATCTCAAAGTTCTCCTTTTATGGTTCCGGCTTTGGAACTGCGCGGAGCCGGAGCCGCGCAAACGGAAGCTTTCTCGATTTGCGGCGCGCCGCGCGGACTTTTCCCGGGAAATCACACGTCCAGGTCGTGCGCGAACTTCGCGTGCTGCTCGATGAACTCGCGCCGGGGCTCCACCTTGTCGCCCATCAGCACGGTGAAGGTCTCGTCCGCCGCGGCGGCGTCCTCTACCTCCACGCGGTACATCATGCGCCGGGCGGGGTCCATGGTCGTCTCCCAGAGCTGGACGGGGTCCATCTCGCCGAGGCCCTTGTACCGCTGGATCTCGTACCCGCTGCCCAGCTGCTGCATCAGCCGGTCGCGCTGAACGTCGGTGTAGGCGTAGTAGTGCTTCTTCGCCTTGGTCAGGCGGAACAGCGGCGGCTGCGCCAGGTAGACGTGCCCCTCCTCGACCAGCGGCTTCATGAAGCGGAAGAAAAAGGTCAGCAGCAGGGTGCGGATATGGGAGCCGTCGACATCGGCATCGGCCATAATGATGATTTTGCCGTAGCGCAGCTTCTTGAGGTCGAACTCGTCGCCGATGCCGCACCCCAGCGCGGTGACGATGGGCTGCAGCTTTTCGTTGCCGTAGACTTTGTCGAGCCGGGCCTTCTCGACGTTCAGCATCTTGCCCCACAGCGGCAGGATGGCCTGGTACCTGCGGTCGCGCCCGCCCTTGGCGGAGCCGCCGGCGGAGTCGCCCTCGACGATGTAGATCTCGGTCTCCTCGGGGTTGCGGCTCTGGCAGTCGGCCAGCTTGCCGGGGAGGGAGGCGTCCTCCAGCGCGGATTTGCGGCGGACCATCTCGCGGGCCTTGCGGGCCGCCTCGCGCGCATGGGAGGCGGCCATCGCCTTGTCGAAGATGGCGCGCGCCGTGGAGGGGTTCTCCTCCAGGTAGGTGGAGAGCTTGCCGTAGACCAGGTTGCTGACCAGCGGGCCGATTTCGGTGTTGCCCAGGCGGGCCTTGGTCTGCCCCTCGAACTGCGCCTCCTTGAGCTTGACGCTGATCACGGCCGTCAGGCCCTCGCGGAAATCCTCGCCGTTCAGGTTCTTGTCATTTTCCTTCAGAATATTGAACTTGCGGCCGTAGTCGTTCATCGCGCGGGTCAGCGCCCGCTTGAAGCCCTCTTCGTGCGTGCCGCCGTCGGTGGTGTGGATGTCGTTGGCAAACGAGAGCAGCAGCTCGTTGTAGGAGTCGTTGTACTGCATGGCGACCTCCACCGTGGCGGAATCATCCGGCGCGACGGCCGAAAAATGGATCACGTCCGGGTGGATGACCTCGACGGCCTTCTTTTTGTTGATATACTCGACGAAGCTGCTGATGCCGCCGGTGTAGCAGAAGTCGTCTTCCTGCGGCTCCTGTTCGCCGCGCCTGTCGCGCAGGACGATGTGCACCCCGGCGTTCAGGAACGCCTGCTCGCGCAGGCGGGTCTGCAGCGTCTCGTAGTCGAACTCCGTCGTGTCCTTGAAAATCTCCGGGTCCGGGCAGAAGGTGACCTGCGTGCCGCTCTTCTGCCGCGCCGGGCCGCGTTTCTCGAGGCCCGTCACGGCCTTGCCGCGCTCGAATTTCTGGTAATAGGTGATGCCGTCGCGGTAGACCTCGACCTCCAGCCACCTGGAGAGCGCGTTGACCACCGAGGCGCCCACGCCGTGCAGCCCGCCGGAGACCTTGTACCCCCCCCCGCCGAACTTGCCGCCCGCGTGCAGCATGGTGAAGACTACCGTGACGGTCGGGATGCCGGCCTGATGGTGGATGCCCACTGGAATTCCGCGGCCGTCGTCGTTGACGCGGACGATATTGCCGGGAAGAATCTGGACGTCGATTTTATCGCAGTATCCCGCAAGCGCCTCGTCGATCGCGTTGTCGACGATCTCATAGACCAAGTGGTGCAGGCCGCGCGGGCCCGTGGACCCGATATACATGCCCGGGCGTTTGCGGACGGCCTCCATCCCCTCGAGAACCTGTATCTCGCTTTCGTCGTAATCTTCGTTTGCCTGTGTGACCTTGCTGAAATCCAAATCCAACCCTCCAATGTTTCTTCAAACGCTCAGCGGCCCGCTTCCGCTCGTCATTTCTTCCGGTACCGGGCGGTGTAGGGCAGGAGCAGCCACGCGCCGGCGACCCCGGCGGCCGTCACGCCGAGCAGAAAAGTCATGCCGACGGCGGGCGCCTGCATCAGAAGCAGGTTCAGGCAGACCAGCGCCGCCGCCGCCGCGCAGAAAAGCGCCGCGCGCCCGCGCCCGGACGTGATGCGGAAAACTTTCCCGCAGTGCGGGCATCTTCCGGTCCCGCGCCCGCCCATCCGCTTCACCTGCCCGTACAGAAACCGCGCGCCGCAGTACGGGCACACCGGCAGCGTGACGCTGCATCCACCGGCCCGCCGTTTAGCGCGGTGCAAATCGAAAGCCCTTTCTGGCGGGACAGGATAAGACAACTCCCGGCGGTATGCCGCCGTTTCCACCGGACGCACGTATGATTTCCCGCCGGCCTGCGGGGGATTCCCGCCGTTCCCCCCGCCGGGCCGGTGCCTGCGGCGGCACGCCGCCCGGTAATTTTCAGACACGGGAGCGTCCCCTTTCCGTCCCGGCAAAGCGCGCTTCCGGTCCCCGCCGTTCCTCCCGCCGGGCCGGTGCCTGCGGCGACACGCCGCCCGGTAATTTTCAGGCACGGGAGCGTCCCCTTTCCGTCCCGGCAAAGCGCGCTTCCGGTCCCCGCCGTTCTTCCCGCCGGGCCGGCGCCTGCGGCGACACGCCGCCCGGTGCCCGCGGCGACACGCCGCCCGGTGCCTGCGG
>DHOB01000015.1:0-5234 GCA_002409675.1 Ruminococcaceae bacterium UBA5401 | reverse complement strand
GGTGCCTGCGGTGACACGCCGCCGGGCCGGCGCCTGCGGCGGCCCGCCGCGGGCTTTCTGAGGCGGACGAGGAAGACGCAGACGGCGTAGAACGCGAGGAACGGGAGCAGGACGCCGGAAAGGACCCAGGGGGCGTGCTCCAGCCCGAGGAAAAGCCCGGCCGTGAAAAACGCCGCGGCGAGCAGCACCGCAAGGCTGCCCAGCCCCCTGAGCAGCGGGTCCAGCACCACGTTGGAAAGGCCCCCGCATCTGGGGCAGATATATTCGCCGCGGCGCCGGAGCGCCCAGGCCTGGGCCGCGTTCAGCCGGTCGCCGCAGTACGGGCAGCGCGGCATCCTGAATCTTTTCATAAGTCCGTCCTTTTGGTCACAGATTGGAGAGCTTCTCGAAGAACCCCGTGCGCCGCAGCAGGGTCGCCGTGGAAATCTGGGTGGTGTAAACGGTCGTGCGCCCGTCCGCGGAGCAGCACAGGATGAAGCTCTTCGGCATCTCGTCCGAGATGCTGACCACGCGCCCGGCCTTCTGCGCCGCGGCGAGGTACTCGCGCGTGATGTTCGAGAGGGTCGAGGTCTCAAGGTCGAAAATGCCCACAATGTCTTTCGTGCGGATAACCCGGTCCTGCCCGAGGTGAAGATACATAAAAGACGCTCCCCTTTTCATTCCGGCCCCTGCGCCGGGACGCCGCCCTGCACATGGAACAGCCGCCGGCCTGTGTCAGGCTGCCGACCCGTGTCGGGCTCCCGGCCCGTGTCGGGCTGCCGGCCCGGCTCGGGCTGCCGGCCCGGCTCGGGCTCCCGACCTGACGCAGGCGGCCCGCCCGGCACGGGTTCGCAGCAGGTCACGAAGACCTGAAAATCCCGCAGGCGGTTCAGCAGGTAGCTCTGGCGCTCGCCGTCCAGCTCGCTCAGCACGTCGTCGAGGAACACGACCGGCGGCTCGCCGGTGCGGCGGGCCAGCAGCTCCGCCTCCGCAAGCTTGAGCGCGATGACCGCCGAGCGCTTCTGCCCCTGCGAGGCGTAGGCCCGCGCGCCCATGCCGGAGATTTCGACCGCGAGGTCGTCGCGGTGCGGCCCCGCGCCCGTGTGGCCGGTCAGCAGGTCTTCCCGGCGCGAGCGCCGGAGTGCCGCGGCGAGGTCCCCGGCGTTTTTCTCGTACCGCAGGCTCAGCGCCTCGCGCCCGCCGCACATGCCCGCGTAGAACCGGGCCGCCGGGCCGGCCAGCGCCTGTGCGTACGCCTGCCGGGCCCTCATCACGGCTTCGCCGCTTCTGGCCAGCCGCGCGTCCCAGATGTCGAGGGTGTCCAGCAGCTCGGCGTGGGCCGGGATGTCCTTGAGCAGCGCGTTGCGCTGGGCGAGCGCGCGGCCGTATTCCGCAAAAACCGCGGCGCAGGCCGGGCGGAGCTGGCAGACGGCCGCGTCGATGAAATTCCGGCGCCGGGCCGGGCCGCCGCTCAGCAGCGAGAGGTGCTCCGGCGAAAAGACCGCCGCGCGGAACTCCCCGATCATCGCGGCGCACGACCGCTGCGGCACGCCGTTGAGCTGCGCGGACCTTCTGCCCGCCGCAATGCGGATCTGCGCGGTCTGCCCGCGCCCGCCGCCGTAAAAATCCAGCCGCAGGCGGCTCTCCGCGCAGCCGGCGCGCACCATCTCGGCGTCCTTCGCGCCGCGGAACGAGCGCTCCCCGGTGAAGAGCCACATGCCCTCCAGCAGGTTGGTCTTGCCCTGCGCGTTCCCGCCCCAGAGCACGTTGACGCCCCCGCACGGGCGAAGCTCGCCGGAAGTGAGGTTGCGGAAGTTCAGCCAGGAAAAGCGCAGGATTTTCACGCGCGGGCCACCTCGTAGACGGTCCCGCCGAACTCGGCGCGGTCGCCGGGGCGCAGCTTCTTCCCGCGCGCGCGGCACTCTTCGCCGTTCACGCGCACCTGCCCGCCCTGCACGGCCAGCTTGGCCCGGCCGCCGGTCTCGAACGCGCCGCAGAGCTTTAAGAACGCGTCCAGCCGGATGAACTCGGTGGCGATGGCCTGCTTCTTCACGTTCTGCTCCATCTTCAGCCCCCGCCGCTCTTCAGGCGGACCGGCAGCACGAGGAACAGGAAGGACTGCCCCTCGCACGGCAGAATCTCCATCGGGCTGAGCGGCCCGTTCAGCAGGATTCTGACTTCGTCGCACTCGGCGTTGTGCAGCGCGTCCAGCAGGTAGCGGCTGTTGAAGCCGATCTCGAGCGGCGCGCCCTCCACCTTGGCGCCGAGGCGGTCGTTCGCGCGGCCCATCGCCGTGGAGCACGCCAGGCGGATGCCGTCTTCGCCAAACACGCAGCGTACCGGGCTGCGCAGGCGCTCGGTAATCAGCAGCGAGACGCGGTCCAGGCTGGCGATGAAGTCCTGCGCCGAGACGCGCACCTGCGTGGCGCTCTCTTTCGGCAGGGCGGCGCGGTAGTCGAGGAAGCTGCCCTCCAGCAGGCGGGAGACGACCGTGTAGTCCCCAATCTGGAACCGGATGTGCCGCTGCCCGAGGATCAGCTCGACGTCGTCGTCCCCGTCGCCCAGCAGCTTCATCACCTCGCCGAGGGTCTTGCCCGGCACCACAAAGCTGTTCTTCGCGCCGCCCCTGATGGGCTCCTCCCGGATGGCGAGGCGGTAGCCGTCCACCGAAATCAGGCGGATTTTCCCCTCCTCGACCTCGAACAGCGTGCCGGTGTGCACGGGCTTCGCGTCCGTCTGCGCGACCGCGAACAGCGTCTGGCGGATCATGCTCTTCAGCACGGAGGAGGGCAGCGTGAGGCCCGCGTCGCCGCTGATGCGCGGCAGCTCGGGGTACTCCTCGGCCGCGATGCCGGCCACGGAGAACTTCGCCTCGCCGCTCCGGATATCGGCGAGCTGCTTGTCGTCGGTCTCGAACCGGACCGTCTCGCCGGGCAGCCTGCGGACGATGTCCCCGAACAGGCGCGCGCCCATCACGACGCTCCCCTTTTCGGCGACCTGCGCCTCGATTTCCGTGGTCATGCCGATCTGAAGGTCGTAGCCGCACAGGCGGACCCTGCCGTCCTCCGCCGTGAGGAGGATGCCCTCCAGCGCCGGGACGGACGACTTCGCGGAGACCGCGCGCTGGACATTCAATACCGCTTCGTTCAGTTTCTGCCTGTCGCACTCGAATTTCATCACAACGTCGCCAGCTTCCTGATTATCAAGTATGTTTCTGTATGAATTCAGTAACAGGAGTAGGGGGCGGGGAAAAGTTGAGAATTGCGGGAGCCCGGCCCCGCCCTGTTTTTTCGGGCGTGCGGCCCGGAATTTTCGGAGTGGAAAATCCGGTGGGAAAAATCCGCGTTTCTGCTCCGTCCACCGCCTGTTGAAAACTTTGTGGGGAAAGTTGAAAACTTGTTTAAAGAATCGGCCTTTCTGCGCGGGCGGTTCTGCACCGGCCTGTGGAACGTTGAAAGCTTTTCCACACCCGCCGCACGGGCGCTACTGGTCGCGGATATTCTTGATGATATCATTGACCGTCGCCTTCATTTTCATGTCGCGGCGCATGTTTTTTTCCACCTGCTGGATGGCGTAGACCACGGTGGAGTGGTCGCGGCCGCCGAACTGCCTGCCGATGGCCGCCGTGGGGAGCTGGGTGATTTCGCGCACGACGTACATCGAGACCTGCCGCGCGGTCGAGATGTTGGCGGCGCGCCGGGCGGAGCGGATGTCCTCGACGGTGGTGCCGAAGGTGCGCGCGACCTCGTCGACGATTTTGTCTACCGTGTAGGGGGTGGGCTTGTCGTTGTTGATGATGTCGCTGATGGCGGCCTGCGCGGTCTGGATGTTGAGCGCGTCCCCGTTGAGCAGGTGGAACGCCTTCATTTTCTTCACGGCGCCCTCCAGCTGGCGGATGTTGTTTTTCAGGTGGTCGGCGATGTACTCGACCACGTTTTCTGGCAGCTCGATTTTGAGCAGCTCCGCCTTGCGCTTGATGATGGCGATGCGCGTCTCAAGGTCCGGCGGCTGGATGTCCGCCGTGAGGCCCCACTCGAACCGGGTCAGCAGGCGCTCCTCCAGCGTGGCGATGTCTTTCGGCGGCCGGTCCGAGGTCAGCACAATCTGCTTTTTCGCCTCGTACAGCGTGTTGAACGTGTGGAAGAACTCCTCCTGGGTCGAATCCTTGCCCGCGATGAACTGGATGTCGTCGACCAGCAGCACGTCGGCGTGGCGGTACCGCTGGTGGAACTCGCCCGTCGTGCCGTGGCGGATCGCGTCGATCAGGTCGTTGGTGAACTCGTCGCCCTTGGTGTAGACCACGCTCATCCGCGGGTAGGTGTGGTTGATCTGGTTCCGGATGGCGTAGAGCAGGTGGGTTTTCCCCAGCCCGGAGTTCCCGTAGATGAAAAGCGGGTTGTACAGCGAGGCCGGCTTGCTCGCCACGGCCATGGACGCCGCGTGCGCGAATTTGTTCGACGGGCCGACGATGTAATTGTCGAACGTGAACTCGTAGTTGTTGTTCGCCGGCTCCGGCTCCTTTTTGGGCGCGGCGGGCCCGGTCTCTTCCGGAATGCGGATCTGAATCTGGATTTCCTGGCTGAAAACCTGCCGGAACGCTTCCTGGAGCAGATCCATATAATAATGGATCACCGTCTGCCGGTGCAGCTCGTTGGGGACTTTCAGCACGGCAAGGCCCTTGCCGAAGTCCAGGCTGACGGGCTCTATGCGCCGGATCCACGTGGTGTAGGCGATCTCCGTCATCCTGCTCTTGCAGTAGGCGCAGACGAGGTTCCATACTTCGGTGAACGATTCCATTTCGATTTTCTACCTCGTTTTCCTCAGTTTCCGCGTTTCGGATTTTCCGCCCGCCGTTCCGGCAGATTTCCCGCGCAAATCGGCGGATTCTCCGCGCCCTCCGGCGCCCTTTTCGAGAAACAACTCTCCATTAATCAGCATACCACAAATCCCTCCCGTTTTCAACTTTTCAACGGCGGCAGGCTGAGCCTGCATCACCGGCCCGCCGTTCAGAACGAAGCGAATCGAAAGTTCTGTCTGGCGGGACAGGATAAGACAGCTCCCGGCGGCAGCGTGACGCTGCATCACCGGCCCGGCATGGGGTGCAGCGAAAATTAAAAGCCCGCTTTGCCGGGACAGGATAAGACAGCTCCCGGACGCATAATTTCTTGCTTCGGGAGTTTTTATAGCTGTAGTTTTGTCCTTATAAATTAGCTTTTGGGGGATTCTAAAGTTTTTTTCCAGACCGTCCTCAGGCC
>DHOB01000018.1:7581-8571 GCA_002409675.1 Ruminococcaceae bacterium UBA5401 | reverse complement strand
ACCGTCCGCGGCATCGGGCTGATACGGGCCGGCGCGCTGATTCCGTGGGCGATTCCCACGGCGGTCTCGGCGCTGATCTGGAGCTACCTGTACGACGGCTCCAGCGGCATCGTCTCGCACCTCTTCGCCCGGGCGGGCCTGATTCCCTCCGCGCAGTCCATGCTGCTGAGCGGGCCGGGGGCCATGTCCGCCGCCATCCTCACCGACGTCTGGAAAACGACGCCCTACATGGCCCTGCTGCTTCTGGCGGGCCTGCAGGAAATCGACCGGGGGCTGTATGAGAGCAGCGCCATCGACGGCGCGGGCAGGGTGCAGACCTTTTTCAAAATCACGCTTCCGCTGCTCAAGCCCTCCATCCTGGTGGCGGTGCTGTTCCGCACGCTCGACGCGTTCCGCGTCTACGACCTGATTGCCGTGCTGACGGGCGGAGGGCCCGGCGGCTCCACGGAGACGCTCTCCGTCTACGCCTACAAGACCATGTTCTCGCAGATGAACTTCGGGTACGGCTCGGTCGTCGTGATGTTCATGTTCGCCTGCGTGCTGCTGATTGCGGTCCTGTTCGTCAAGGCTCTCGGCGCAAACGTGATGTCGGCGGAATGAGGAGGGAGGCGGAAAAATGAAAAAGAACAACTGGCCGTTTTACATCGTGACCGCCGTGTTTCTCGTGCTGATTCTGTTCCCGTTCTTCTGGATTCTGGTCACGTCCTTTAAGCCCTCGGCGGATATTTTCGGCGACAACGCCTTCCGCGTTTTCAGCCGGACGCCCACCCTGCAGAACTACACGTCCGTGCTGAAGGGAAAGAACATCCTCTCCTCCGTCAAGAACAGCCTGATTGTCTCGTCCATCACGACGCTGTACGTAATCGTCGTTTCGACCCTGGCGGCGTATGCCATCTCGCGGTTCCGCTTCCGCTTCAAAAATCTTCTGATGGGCCTGATTCTCGTGATTTCGATGTTCCCGCAGATGATTGTCGTCGGCCCGGTCTTCAA
>DHOB01000018.1:4088-7333 GCA_002409675.1 Ruminococcaceae bacterium UBA5401 | reverse complement strand
ATGGTGGCCCATTTCGGGAACATCCCGCTCTCCATCGAGGAATCGGCCAAAATCGACGGCGCCTCCCCGGCCCGGATTCTGTGGAGCATCGTGTTTCCGCTCGCCGCCCCCGGCGTGTTCACCACGGCGATCATCACGTTCATCGCCGCGTGGAACGAGTACCTGCTGACGGCGACGCTGAACACGGAAATCCCGATGCAGACGGTGCCCGTCGCAATTTCGTTCCTGCGCACGCAGTTCCAGATTCTCTGGGGCGAGGTCTCCGCGGCGACCGTGGTCGTCACCATCCCGACCATCATCATCGTGCTGATTTTCCAGAAAAGGATCGTTTCCGGCCTGGTTTCGGGAGCGGTCAAGGAGTAGCTATGAATCAGGAAAACAGAATTTATGAAGTTAAAAATTTCAGCCTGAAAAACGACAGCCTGCTGCTTTACGAGACCCTGTTCCACAATGCAAACGGGTACCTGGGCGTCCGCTCCAGTTTTGAGGAAGGCTACCCCGCCGGATTCCAGTCGATTCGGGGGCAGTACATCAACGGATTCTACGATTTTGCCGAGATGAAGCAGGCGGAAAACCTCTGCGGTCTGGCGACGGAAAAGCAGACCATGCTCAACGTGGCCGACACGCAGGGCATCACGGTGAAGCTGGGCGGCGAACCCTTCAGCATGTTCACGGGGACAGTTCTGGCCAGCGTACGCCGGCTGGACATGGCGAAGGGGGTCACCGAGCGCCGCGTCCTCTGGCGCTCGCCGGCAGGGCGGGAAGCCGAAATCGACATCGTCCGGATGGCGTCGTTTTCGCTGCTGCCGCTCTTCACTATCGAGTACCGCGTCAAATCGGTCAATTTTTCCGGGAAGCTGGAGTTCCGCTCCTCCCACATCGGCAGGGTCAAAAACTACTGTGCGCCGGGGGACCCCCGCGTCGCCGGCGAGGCGCCCCAGTACCTGACGCCCGGCCAGGCCCTGTTTTCCCCGCAGGGCTGCTCCGTGGTCACCTCCCGCACATCAAAATCCGGCCTTTTTGTGACGAGCGCCGTTCAGAACCGCCTCTCGAAGCCGGCTTCCGCCCGGCGGGAGGCCCGGGGAAGCTCGGCGTGGGAAGAGTTCGCCGCGGAAATCGAGCCGGGGGAGCAGGTGACGCTCACGAAGTACGCCGTGCTCTGCGACTCCGTCCGCTACCCGGACTGCCGCCGCGCCGCGCTGGAAATCCTGGCCCGGGCCGCCGCCCGCCCCCTCGGGGAATGGTACCGGCTGCAGGAGGAGTACCTGCGCGATTTCTGGGAAACGGGGGAAGTCAGCCTGCAGGGCGGCGGGGAGCTGAGCCGCGCCATCAACTATAACCTGTACGAGCTGGTCCAGTCCGTCGGGAAAGACCCGCACTGCGCCATTGCGGCGAAAGGCCTTTCCGGCGAAGGGTACGAAGGGCATTATTTCTGGGACACGGAGATGTACATCGAGCCCTATTTTCTGCTCACAAAGCCGGAGATTGCGAAAAACCTGATCGCCTACCGTTCCCTCACGCTCGACGCCGCCCGGCAGAACGCCCGCATCCTGGGGCACGCCAAAGGGGCGCTCTACCCCTGGCGGACCATCATGGGGAAAGAGTGCTCCGGCTATTTTCCCTCGGGCAGCGCGCAGTACCATATCGACGGGGACATCGCGTACTCCATCGTCAACTACTACCTGGTGACGAAGGACCTCGATTTTATCGCCGAGTGCGGGGCCGAGATTCTGTTCGAGACCGCGCGCCTCTGGCTCGACGCCGGGAACTATCAGAACGGAAAGTTCCAGATCTGCTGCGTGACGGGCCCGGACGAGTACACCTGCCTGGTCAACAACAACTACTACACGAACCTGATGGCCCGGCACAACCTGAAGTGGGCGGTGAAGTTTTACCGCCTGCTGCAGCGGCGGGGAAAACTGGCGCCGGTCGCGGCCAAAATCGGCCTGAAGGAAGAGGAGATCCGCGAATTCCAGCAGGCGGCGGACCGGATGTACCTCCCCTACGACGAGGCGCTGGACATCAACCCCCAGGACGACTCTTTCCTCACAAAGGCAAAGTGGGATTTTGCCGGCACCCCGCGGGAAAACTACCCGCTGCTGCTGCATTACCACCCGCTGGCGCTCTACCGCCGGCAGGTCTGCAAGCAGGCGGACACCGTGCTGGCGCATTTCGTCCTCGAGGACGAGCAGAAACTCTCCACCATCCGGAACTCGTTCCGCTACTACGAGCGGATCACGACCCACGACTCCTCCCTTTCCTCCTGCATCTTCTGCATCATGGCGTCGCGGCTCGGAATGTCGGAGAAGGCGTACGAGTATTTCGGCGACTCCGCGGAGATGGACCTCAAAGACCTGCACGGCAACACCAGGGACGGAATCCACACCGCCAACATGGGCGGCGTGTATATGGCCATCGTCTACGGCTTCGGCGGGCTGCGCATCAAGGAGGACGGCCTGCACCTGGCCCCCGCCCTGCCGCGTCCGTGGGAGGGATATGCCTTCAAGCTGCGAAAAGAGGACAGCCTGCTGCAGGTTTCCGTCCGCCGGGAAAAGGCGGAGCTCACCCTGCTTTCCGGCACGGCGAAGCCGGTTTTTCTGTACGGGAGAAAATACGTGCTGAAAGACCGGCTTTCCGTCCCGCTGGAGAAATGGGGTGCGGAACCGTGAGGTACCGCGGCGCGGTCTTCGACCTGGACGGCGTTCTGGTGGACACGTCGAAATTCCACTACCTCGCCTGGAAGGAGCTGGCGGAAAAGCTCGGGTTCGAGTTCACACCCGGGCAGAACGAGCGGCTCAAGGGGGTCTCGCGGATGGAGTCCCTCGACCTGCTGCTGCGCGCGGGCGGGCTGCAGGGCCGGTTTTCGCAGCGGGAGAAAGAGCGGCTGGCCGCATGGAAAAACCGCCGCTATGTGGAGCGGGTCAGGCGGATGGACGCTTCGGACCTGCTGGACGGCGCGGAGGACCTGCTGCGCACGCTGCGGGGCGCGGGGGTCAAAACGGCGCTCGGCTCCGCCAGCAAAAACGCCCCGCTCGTGCTGCGGGTGACCGGAATTCTGCCGCTGTTCGACGCCGTGGTCGACGGCAACAGAATCACCCGGGCCAAGCCGGACCCGCAGGTGTTCCTTCTGGGTGCGGCCGCCCTGGGGCTGGCACCGGAGGACTGCGTGGTGTTCGAGGACTCGCGCGCGGGGCTGCAGGCGGCGAAGAGCGCAGGGATGGGCGCCGTGGGAATCGGCAGCCCCA
>DHOB01000018.1:0-3758 GCA_002409675.1 Ruminococcaceae bacterium UBA5401 | reverse complement strand
TTCTTTCTGCGAATCTTCATCGGATCTCCATATTGTTCTGGTACAATGCTGGAGAAACTGAAGAAAGGGTGAACACTATGAAGAAAAAGAAGCGGCTGTTCCTGGTCTTGGGAGCCGTCGTCGTCGCGGGCGCGGCTGCCGCCGCCGTTCTGCTGGGGCGGGCGCGGTCCTCCGCGGCGGGCGGGCCCGTCAAAAGCGCGCAGCAGGCGTCCGGCGACCTGGTGATCCAGAAAAGCGAAGTCTCCTCCACGCCCTCATTCTATCCCTACGAGGCCGACGGGACGAAAATGGAGGTGCTCGCCGTCAGGGCCCCGGACGGCTCCGTCCGCACGGCGTTCAACACCTGCCAGGTCTGCTACAGCTCCGGGCGCGGGTATTACCGGCTGGAAGGCGACACGCTGGTGTGCCAGAACTGCGGCAACCGGTTTACGGCGGACCAGGTGGAGCGGCAGCGCGGGGGATGCAACCCGGTCGGAATCACCCGGGAGTATAAAACCGAAACCGACGGGACCATCACGATGAAAAAAGACTTTTTCGAGCAGACCCGGCAGATTTTCGCAAACTGGAAAAGCTGAAAAGCGGGCAGGTGAATCCGGATGAAGCAGAACGTCAAAAGAGAGACTCTGGCCGTGGGCGGCATGAGCTGCACCGGCTGCGAGCTGAAAATCGAAGAGAAGCTCAAAAGCCTGCCGGGGGTTCTGGAGGCCTCCGCAAGCCATTCCGGCGGGACGGTCAAAGTGGCTTACGACCCGGGCCGAATCGACCGGCAGGCCCTCTGCGGCGCCATCCGCGGGCTGGGGTACTCCGTCGGGAAAACGCCCGAAAAAGGCCCTGACGAAAAGCCGGACCTCGCCAACGTTTTCGGCGGAATCCTGGTGCTGTCCGCGCTGTATTTCATCCTTCGGGACACGGTCGGGTTCGGGTTTCTGAACTTCACCCCGCAGGTCGAGCGGAACATGGGCTACGGGCTTCTTTTCGTGGTCGGCCTTCTGACCTCGGTCCACTGCCTGGCCATGTGCGGCGGCATCAATCTCTCGCAGTGCGCGACCGGCCGCAGGGAGAAGCGCTTTCTGCCGAGCCTGCTCTACAATTCCGGGCGCGTGCTGTCCTACACCGTGATCGGCGGAATCGCGGGGGCCGTCGGCTCCGTCGTCGGCTTCTCCGGCACGGCGAAATCGGTCGTGACCGTCCTTTCGGGCGGCTTCATGCTGCTGATGGGCCTGAACATGCTGCACGTGTTCCCAAAGCTCGGCAGGCTGGCGTTCCGCATGCCGAAGAGGCTGGGGCGAAAGCTGTACGCCGGCAGGAACAGGGGCCGGGGTCCTTTCTATGTTGGCCTTCTGAACGGGCTGATGCCGTGCGGGCCGCTCCAGGCGATGCAGCTGTACGCACTGGGCACCGGCAGCTTTTTCGCCGGCGCCTTTTCCCTGCTGATGTTCGCCCTCGGCACCGTGCCGCTGATGTTCGCGTTCGGCCTCGTCAGCAGCCTGCTGAGCGCAAAGTTCACGCACAGGATGATGCGGGCGAGCGCCGCGCTCGTGATTGTGCTGGGGTTTTTCATGGTCGGCAGGGGCCTGACGCTGGCCGGCGTGTCGGTCGGGGGCGGCGCACCGGCCGCCGGCGCGGCCGGCGCGGCGAAGGTCTCCGGCAAAGTCCAGGAGATCACGACCTCGTTTGAGAACGGCTCGTACGTCCCGATTTCCGTCGTGAAGGGGATTCCGGTCCGGTGGACCATCCGGGTCAAAGGCGCGGACCTGAACGGGTGCAACAACCCGATGACCATCCCGCAGTACGGAATCCAGAAAAAGCTGGCGCCGGGCGACAACCTTATCGAGTTCACCCCGAAGGAAAGCGGGACCGTAACCTATACCTGCTGGATGGGGATGATTCGGAGCACCATCACGGTCGTCGAGAGCAGCTCGCAGCCTGCCGTCGCCCCGGGCGGGACGCGGTTCCCTTTTAAAACCGGGAAAACTGCGGTACAATAAAGCCGTTTAGAACAGAGGCGGTGAAAAGCTTGACGAATAAAACCATTCTGGTGGTGGACGACGAGCCGAAAATCACGGAAGTCGTGAAATCCTATCTGGAAAAGGACGGATACAGGGCCGTCTGCGCCTCCGACGGGCGGGAGGCCCTCGCGCTTTTTGAGCGGGTCCGGCCCGCCCTGGTGGTGCTGGACCTGATGCTGCCGGGCCTGCCCGGCGAGCAGGTCTGCCGCGAAATCCGGGCAAAGTCCAGGACGCCGGTGATTATGCTGACGGCCAAAGCCGCGGAGGAAGACGCGCTCGCAGGGCTTGGGCTCGGCGCCGACGACTATGTGACGAAGCCGTTCAGCCCGCGGCTGCTGATGGCGAGAATCCAGACGGTCCTGCGCCGCGCCGCGAACGAGGTGGTCCCCCTTTCCGACGAACTGGTGTTCGACGGGGGGCGGCTGGTGGTCGACTCCGCCCGGCACGAGGTGCGCAAAGACGGGAACCGGGTCCCGCTGACGCCCAACGAGTACCGGATTCTGTTCGCAATGGCCAGCTTCCCCACGCGGGTATTCTCCAGGGACGAGCTGATCGCCCACGCGCTGGGGGAATCTTTCGACGGCTACGACCGCGTGATCGACACGCACGTCAAAAACATCCGGCAGAAAATCGAGGACGACCCCAAAAAGCCGAGATACGTGCTCACGGCGCACGGCATCGGCTACTCGTTCGGCGGCGGGGAAAAGTCATGACGTTCAAAAAAAGCGGGAAACGGCCGGCGCGGAAAATCTCGCTGAAATACAAGCTGTCCCTGTCCTATATTTTTCTGGCGCTGCTGCTGGTCGCCGCCGTGAGCCTGATTTCCAACCGGTTCTTCCGAAGCCGGTTCGACCAGTATATGATGCGCCAGCAGGAAGCGAAAAACCGGGAGATCGTCGCCCAGATTTCGCAGCAGATGGCGCAGAACCCTTCGGAAGAAAGCCGGCGGAAAGCGCTGGAGACCGTGGGGGTGAGCGCGCTGGAGCGCGGGGTGATCGTCAGGGTCCGCGACCTTTCCGGCCGCGTGCTGTGGGACGCGACGGTCCACAACGGCGGATTCTGCCGGCAGATGCTGAAAAACATGGCGGAGGACATGCAGCGCCGCTCCCCGAATTTCAAAGGGCGGTACGAAGAGAAAAGCTTCGCGCTTTTTTCGGGTGCCCGAAAAATCGGGACCGCGGCGGTCGGGTATTACGGGCCGTTTTACTACGGCCCCAACGACGCCGCATTCATCAGCGCCCTGAACCGGGTGCTGACGGGCGTCGGGGCCGGATCGCTCGTGCTGGCCGTCCTGCTCGGCTTCTACATGGCGGGCCGCATCAGCAGCCCGATTTCCCGTGCGATAGGCGCCGCGGAAAACATCGCCAGGGGCGACTACCGGCAGAAAATCCCGGCGGATTCCAGCACGGAGGAACTGAGCCGGCTCACGCTGTCCATCAACCGGCTCTCCGAGAAGCTGCAGAGCCAGGAAGCGCTCCGCAAACGCCTGACGACAGATATCGCGCACGAGCTACGCACGCCGCTCACGGCGCTGCAGGGGACTATGGAAGCCCTGATCGACGGCGTCTGGGAACCGGACAAAAAGCGCCTGGAAAGCTGCCTGGAGGAGATTCTCCGCCTGAGCCGCCTGGTGTCGGACCTGGACCGGCTGGCCCGGTTCGAGGACCCGAATTCCCCGCTGAGCCTTTCTGAAGTCGACCTGACGGCGCTGGCGAAAAGGGCGGCAGGCAGCTTTCAGGCCGAGGCGCT
>DHOB01000047.1 GCA_002409675.1 Ruminococcaceae bacterium UBA5401 | reverse complement strand
CAAGAATGAATCGGGAGTGATTGAAATGCCGAGAGGAAAAAAGAAAGACGCCTCCGAGACGCTGGAGCAGCAGATTCAGTCCCTACAGGAAAATATCGAAACTTATCAGCGCAAAATCGCCAAGGCGAAGGCGAAAAAGAGAGAGCTGGAGGAGCGGAAAAAGAAGAGGGATATCGAGGCGCTCTACGCCGCCCTGCAGAGCAGCGGCATGTCCGCCGCGGAGCTGCTCCGGATGCTGAAGAACCGCAAGGAAGCGGAAAAGCCTGCCGGCGTATCGCCGCCGGCAGAGCCGGATTCACCCCGCCGCTGAAGCGGCGGAAGAGAGAAAATGCTCCCGGAGCGCGCTGTGCGCTTCGGGAGTTCGCTTTTTGACTGCCTTTGAACGTTCCGCGCCTTACGCGCCCGAAGAACGGTCGGAAGAACGATCGAGATAGTCGAGCAGGCCGGCGTCGCGGCCACCTTTTTTATACAGGCGGGGGACGCGCTTTGCCACGCCGCAGATGATTTCGTAGCTGATGGTGTCGGCGAGGCCGGCGAGCTCGTCGGCGGAGACGCACTCGTCCCCGTCGCGGCCGATCACGGTCACGGTGTCCCCGGCCCGGACGCCCGGGATGTCGGTGACGTCCAGCATCAGCTGGTCCATGCAGACGCGGCCGACGACGGGGGCGCGCCTGCCGCGCACCAGCATGCAGGCTTTTTCTGAGAATCTGCGCAGGTAGCCGTCGGCATAGCCGATGGGCACGGTCGCCACCGCGGTGGGCCGTTCCGCGCGGAACCGGCGCCCGTAGCTGACGCAGGTTCCGCACGGAATGGTCTTGACCAGCGCCACCGTGCTTTTCAGGGACAGTGCGGGCGTGAGCGGGAGCCGGTGGATCATCTCGCCCGAGGGCATCAGCCCGTACAGGATGATGCCGGGGCGGACCATGTCGAGCTGCGTTTCCGGAAAATCGAAGATGGCGGCGGAGTTCGCGCAGTGCCGGATCTTAAAATGCAGGCCGCGCGCCTCCAGCCGGGCGACCGCGTCCGTCAGCGCGCGGAACTGCCGGCGGGTGTAGCCGCGCCCGGCCTCGCCCTCGTCCGCCGCGGCGAAATGCGTGAAGATGCCCTCCGCCTCTAGGCCGGGCAGGCGGCAGGCGCGCTCCATCTCGTCGATTGCGGCGCCGTCGCGCCGCGGGTCCTGGTAAAAGAAGCCGACGCGGCTCATGCCCGTGTCCACCTGGATGTGCGTGCGGACGGTCACGCCCGCCTTCACCGCCTCTGCGGAGAGCTGCCGGCCGAATTCCGGGCCGATGATCGCCTGCGCGATGCCGTTTTCCGCCAGGTCGGCCGCCATGCAGGGGGGCGTGTAGCCGAGAATCAGAATCGGCCGGGTCGCGCCCGCCCGGCGGATCTGCAGCGCTTCCTCAAGATTGGAGACGGCGAACCAGTCCGCGCCGAGCGCCTCGTATTCCTGCGCGAGGCGCTCGGCCCCGTGGCCGTAGGCGTCCGCTTTTACGACGCAGCACATTTTGACGCCGGGCTTCAGCTTTTCCCGGATTTTCCGGTAATTGTTCGCAACCGCGTCCAGGTCGATTTCGGCCCAGGTGCGTTTCAGACACTTTTTCATTTTTTCGCCAGCCTTACTGAAAATATCGGACGCCGGCCTCAAAGATCTTCAGGTCTTTTTCGCCGGGAACATTTTTGTAAAGGTCCCTGCCCTGCCGCTCGACGTGCCCCATTTTGCCGAAGACGCGCCCGTCGGGGCTGGTGATGCCCTCCACCGCCCAGGCGGAGCCGTTTGGGTTCCACTCCACGCGGCCGCTCGGCGCGCCCTCCGGCGTGCAGTACTGGGTCGCAATCTGCCCGTTCCGCGCCAGGCGCAGCAGGGTGCCCTCGTCCGCCGCAAAGCGGCCCTCCCCGTGGGAGACGGGCACCGCGAACACGTCGCCCGCCCGGACCCCCGTAAGCCACGGCGACTTGACGGACACGACCCGCGTGTAGGCCATGCGCGAGGCGTGCCGCCCCAGCGTGTTGTACGTGAGGGTCGGCGCGTGCGCTGAAGGCGGCGTGATGCGCCCGTAGGGGACCAGCCCCAGCTTGATCAGGGCCTGGAAACCGTTGCAGATGCCGAGCATCAGCCCGCCGCGGACTTCGAGCAGGCGGGCGACCGCCTCCGCAATTCTGGGATTCCGGAACGTCGTGGCGATGAATTTTCCGGAGCCGTCCGGCTCGTCGCCGCCGGAGAAGCCGCCGGGCAGCATCACAATCTGCGCCCGGTCGATTGCCTCCGCTATGCGGGCGATGGTTTCTTCGATATCCGCCGGGGTCCGGTTCCGGACCACGAGCACGTCCGTCTCGGCGCCCGCGCGCTCGAACGCGCGGGCGCTGTCGTACTCGCAGTTCGTGCCGGGGAACACCGGGATGAACACGCGCGGCTTCGCCGCCGCGGCCGCCGGCGCCTTCGGATTTCTCGCGGTATAAAGCGGGACCTCGCGGACGGGCTGCGGGGGCGCCTGCGTCGGGAACACGCCCTCCAGCGTGCTGCCCCATGCCGCAATCAGCCCGTCGAGCGAAAGGGCGTCGCCGCCGAGGCGGATTTCCGGCTCGGCGAGGGTTTCGCCGAGCGGAACGTAGGCGAGGCCGTCGACCGCCTCCTCGCTTTCCAGCTCGGCGACGACGGTCCCGGCCGCGGGGGAGAACAGCAGGCGCGGCTCCAGCGCCTCGGGCCGGAAGCGGAAGCCGATTTTGTTGCCGAAGCACATGCGCGCGACCGCGGCGGCCGCGCCGCCCTCTTTGACGACGGAGGCAGCGAGGATGCGCCCTTTCCGCATCATCCCCGCGATGCAGGCATAATACCGTCGGAGCGCGGCCCAGTCCGGCAGCAGGGTTTTGGGGTCCTCCGGGACGGGGAACAGCACGGCTCTGGTGCCCGGCCTGCGGAAGGCCGCGGAGACGGTGCGGCTCGCCTTCGTCATCGCGACCGCAAAGCTCACAAGCGTCGGGGGCACATCCAGGTCCTCGAACGTGCCGCTCATGCTGTCCTTGCCGCCGACGGCGGGCAGCCCGAGACCGAGCTGCGCCGCAAGCGCGCCGAGCAGCGCAGCGGCGGGGAGCCCCCACCGCCGGGGGTCGCCGGTCATGCGGCCGAAATATTCCTGAAAGGTCAGCCGGCTCTTCAGCGGGTCCGCCCCCACGGCCGCCAGCTTCGACAGGCTTTCCACCACAGCCCACGCCGCCCCGTGGAACGGGGAAAAGCGCGAGATGCCGGGGATGAAGCCGTACCCCATGGCCGTGGCGTCGTCCGTTTCGCCTTCCGGCACGGGCAGTTTCGCCACCATGGCCTCCTCGGGCGTAAGCTGGTACCTGCCCGCGAAGGGCATCAGCACGGTCGCCGCGCCGATGCTGGAATCGAACCGCTCCGCGAGGCCCTTCTGGCCGCAGACCTCGAGCCGGGCCAGATTTTTGGAGAACGCCTCGGCGAGCGGCAGGCCGCGCAGGCAGCCGGGGACTTTCCCGCGGTAGTCGTCCTCCGGCTTTGCGGCGGGAATCAGCGCCTTCGCGTGCTGGGTCACGCCGTTTGTGGCGAGGAACGCGCGCGAAAGGTCCACAATCCGGTCCCCCCGCCAGCTCATCACGAGGCGCGGCTCCTTTGTCACGGCGGCGACCGGCGTCGCGCCGAGGTTTTCTTCGTGGGCGGCGGCGATGAAGCGGTCCGCGTCGCCGGGCGCGACGACCACGGCCATGCGCTCCTGCGATTCCGAGATGGCCAGCTCGGTGCCGTCGAGCCCCTCGTATTTTTTGGGCACCCTGTCGAGGTCGATCCGCAGGCCGTCGGCCAGTTCGCCGACGGCAACGCTCACGCCGCCCGCGCCGAAATCGTTGCAGCGGCGAATCAGGCGGGAAACCTCCGGCCGGCGGAAAAGGCGCTGGATTTTCCGCTCGGTGGGCGGGTTGCCCTTCTGTACCTCGGCGCCGCAGACCTCGATGGATTTTTCCGTGTGCGCCTTGGAGGAGCCGGTCGCTCCGCCGCAGCCGTCGCGGCCGGTCGCCCCGCCCAGAAGGATCACGACGTCGCCCGGGCGCGGGGCCTCGCGCACCACGTTCTTCTTCGGGACCGCGCCGATCACCGCGCCGATCTCCATGCGCTTGGCCACGTATCCGGGGTCGTAAAGCTCCGTAACCTGCCCGGTCGCAAGGCCGACCTGGTTGCCGTAGGAGCTGTACCCCTGCGCCGCGCCCGTCGTGATTTTCCGCGTGGGCAGCTTGCCGCGAAGGGTCTTCTCGAACGGGACGCGCGGGTCGCCGGAGCCGGTCACGCGCATGGCCTGGTACACGTACGCCCGGCCGGAGAGCGGGTCGCGGATCGCGCCGCCCAGGCAAGTCGCCGCGCCGCCGAACGGCTCGATTTCCGTCGGGTGGTTGTGGGTCTCGTTTTTAAACTGCACCAGCCACTGCTGCACCTTTCCGTCCACGGTGACGGGCACCTGGACGGAACAGGCGTTGATTTCCTCGCTTTCGTCCAAGTCGGGGATTTGCCCCCGCTTTTTCAGCAGTTTGGCGCCGATGGTCGCCATGTCCATCAGGCAGACGGGGCGCCCGGCGGCCCTGCCGCCGTAGACCTCCGCGCGCGCCGCCAGATAGGCGCGCAGGGCGCCCTCCACAGCGGGGCGCAGCGGCGAGGGCTCCGCCTCGATTTTGTCCAGCTCCGTCAGGAAGGTCGTGTGCCGGCAGTGGTCGCTCCAGTAGGTGTCGATGACCCGCAGCTCCGTGACGGTCGGGTCGCGCTTTTCCGTGTCGCGGAAATAGTCCCGGCAGAACGCGAGGTCCTCAAGGCTCATCGCGAAGCCCATGCGGGCGTGGTATTCCCGCAGCGCGGCGCCGTCCCATCCCGTGAAGCCTCTGACGCGCTCCACGTCCGGCGGCTCGGCCGCGGCTTCGCCGAGGGTCTCCGGCTTTCGGAAGGAGGCGAGGCGGCTTTCCACGGGGTTGATGACGTACGACTCGATTTTCCGGAACTCGCCGTCGGTCAGGCCGCCCTTCACGGCAATCAGCCGGGCCGTGGCGACCTTCGGGCGCTCGCCCTGCGTCAGAAGCTGCACGCACTGCGCGGCGGAATCCGCCCGCTGGTCGTACTGCCCGGGCAGGTACTCCGCGGCGAAGGCGCGGTACCCTTCCGGCAGCGGATAGGCTTCCTCATACACGCGGTCCACGTTCGGCTCCGAGAAAATCGTATCCCGCGCCGCCGCGAATTCTTCACGGGACAGGCCCTCGACATCGTATCGGTTCGCCAGGCGGAGGTCCTCGATGGACGAAAGCCCCAGGTTCTCTTTCAGGTCCGCTTTGAGCTTCTGCGCCTCGACGTCGAATCCCGGCTTTTTTTCCACGAACAGCCGGATTACATCAGACATGTTTTCCTCCGTTCCGCCGTTTTACAGCCGATTGATTGTGAAATACCCGTCTATTTTATCACAGCCGGGCGCCGGAATAAAGAGCGCGGGCGCCTGAAATTTCGGCTTGCGCACTACTGGATTTTGGCGGCCTGGACCATCAGGGCGGAGGCCAGCCGCCCCGCCGAGGCGATGCTGCCCTGCGTCGAATTTTCCACCACGACCGCGAACGCGAGCGGCGTCTCCGCCCGGGAGGAAAAGCCGACCATCCAGCAGTTGTCGCCGCGGCCGCTCACCTGCGCGGTGCCGGTCTTGGCACAGACCTCCAGGCCGGGGAACAGGCCGTCGCCGTACTGGTGCGCGACGTTGTAGCGCATGTATTCGGCCAGCCGCCGGGCGGTCTCGGCGCCCAGCAGCGCCGGGCCGGCCTGCGCCCTGCCGGTCTTGGCCTCAAGGCCGAGCGGCGCCGCGACGCGCTTGATGAAATAGGGCATCACGGGGGTCCCGCCGTTCGCCACGGCGCCCATCAGCACCAGCATGTGGTACGGGTTCACAAGGTCGGTGTACTGCCCCACACCCGACCAGGCGAGCTCGTCCGGGCTTGCGGAGGCGACGTTGTAGACGCTCTTGGCGGAGGGGATGCCGTCCAGACTGAAGCTGCGGTTGAAGCCCATCGCGTTCGCCTTCGCCTGCATCCTCCCCGCGCCGAGCTCCACGGCGATCTGCGAAAACGCCACGTTGGAGGATTTGGCCAGCGCGTTTTTAAAGCTGAGCCTGCCGTAGGCGTACAGGTCGGTGATTTTGTTGCCGTTGATGATGACGCTGCCGCTGCAGTTCCAGGTGCGCTGGTCGAGGTCCGGGATATTTTCGAT
Source organism: Ruminococcaceae bacterium UBA5401 (assembly GCA_002409675.1). Lineage (GTDB taxonomy): Bacteria > Bacillota > Clostridia > Oscillospirales > Acutalibacteraceae > Thermocaproicibacter. The sequence continues at coordinate 19,257 of DHOB01000047.1, read as the reverse complement.
GGCGCAGGCCGAGGTGACCAGCTTGAAGATGGAGCCGGGCGTCAGGGCCGAAGAGAGCACCTTGTTCACGTAGACGCCGCTGTATTTTCCGGTCTTGTCGGTATTCAGGTCCTTCGGGGGGTTCTGCGGGTCGAAATCCGGCGTGCTGACCATGCACAGCAGCTCGCCGGTCCGGTAGTTGTAGACGGCCGCCGCCCCGTTGCGGGAGCCCAGCTTCTGCCGCGCAAGGCGGCACAGCCCGCTGTCGAGCGTGAGCTGCACGTCGCTGCCGTTGGTTTTGCCGGTGGGCGAGGTCAGGCCGGTCACGTGGTTGTAGCCGATAAGGTCCGAGCGAAAGCTGTGCTGCACGCCCGTCGAGATGTACCCCCGCGTGTCGCCGACCGCGTGCAGCATGGCCCGCCGCGTGGTCGCGTCGCCGCCGTAGACGCGCCTGCCGTCCTTCGTCTGCGCCAGCACGGTGCCGTTGCGGTCCAGCACGCGGCCCTCGGCGGCGGTCTGGCTCTCGCCCGTGATGTGGCGGTTGAACGGCTGCACGGCCCAGTCCCCGCCGTCCAGCGCCAGGCCGTACAGAAACACGCCGAGGCCGAACAGGAACGCCCCGACGAGAAGATAGAGAATAAAGGAACGGAATCCGGTCGTCTTCAACTCCTGCGCCTCCTCGCCGCATAGGTGCGCTCGTCGTTTGCCTTGAGGAACGCGAGCAGCCCCCACACCGAAACCATGCTGGAGCCGCCCAGGCTGATGAACGGCAGGGTCACGCCCGTGAGGGGCAGCACGTCGGTCGCGCCGAACACGTTCAGGCAGGTCTGGAACAGCAGCATCCCGCCCGCGGCGCACGCCGAGATGGAGTACAGCGTCGACCGGCTGCGCGTCGCGTTGGCGCGCGCGGAGGACGCCAGCGCCGCAAGGATGAGCACCACCGTGAGCGCGAGAATCAAGCCCTGCTCCTCGCACAGCATGCCGAAGACCAGGTCGCTGTCCCCGGCGAACACGTCCTTCAGGCAGCCCTTGCCGAGGCCCACGCCGAACAGGCCGCCCGTCGCGGCATAGCTGAGCACGCGCACCTGCTGGTAGCCGCCGGCGTCGTTCACATGCGACCACACATGCCGCCACGCGGCGAAGCGCTCCGCCACATAGGGCTTGAACTTCAGAATCAGAAACGCGCCGAGGACCGCGACGGAACAGGCCAGCGAGATGGTACGCAGGCTGCCGGAGCGCATGAACGCAATAATCAGGAACGTGACGAAAAACACGCAGGCGGTGCCGAAATCCCTCATCAGGAACAGCGCGCCCATGCAGATGGCGGAAAACGCGATGAATCCCGTCAGGTTTTTATAGGTCTGAAGCCTGTCCAGCGTGGAGGCGCCGACGAGGATGAACGCGATTTTAATCAGCTCGGAGGGCTGCAGGCTGAACGGCCCCAGCGTGATCCAGTTGCGGGCGCCGTTGTGCTCTTTCGCCAGCAGCAGGTTGGCGGCGAACAGCAGCATCGCCAGTACGCCCGCGGCGACGCGCCAGCGCATCACGCGGGCGGGGCTGCCGAGGAACCAGATTAAAAAGCAGTACAGCACCGTGCCGATGGCGACGCCCAGCAGCTGGGTGTAGGTGGTCTTGACCCCCTCGCCGCACAGCAGCATGATGCCGACGCTGCAGAGCAGAAAGGCCAGCGTCTCCAGCTCGAAGCTGACGCGGCCGAGGATTTTCATGGAATAGAAGTAAAGGCCCCATTCGAGGACCAGCAGGGCCGCAAACGGGACCAGCGGCTCCAGGCTCGGTTTGGCCGGCGCGAAGCAGGCCTGCACGAAGAGCAGGAACTGCACCAGCACGACGAGCTGCATTAGGTGGAACGGACTTGCCGCGCGGCGCCTGGGGGGGCTCTGCGGCTGCGCGACGCCCACGTCCGCCGTGCGCTTGAGGGTCAGCGCGGTCGAGCCCACGGTGATGGTGTCGCCCGGAAAGACGGGCGCGTCCTGTTTCACTTTTTTTCCGTTTACCAGCGTGCCGGCCCGGGAGTTGGTGTCCGTGACCAGCCAGCCGCTTTCCCGGCGCATCAGCACGGCGTGCGCGCGGCTGACGGTCGGGTCGTGCAGCACGATGTCGCAGCTGCGGCTGCGGCCGATGGAATTTTCCCAGTACAGGACGGGAAGAACGGTGCGCGAGGACGCGTCTTCCAGCACCACGACGGGCTCTTCCTTCCGCTTGCCGAGCTTCAGGGAGCGGAAGCACCGGTGCGCTATGGAGATGCACAGCAGCGGGACGGCGACGCGCAGGGCGTACAGCAGAACGGAAATGATTTCAGCAGGTAAATTCAAACAGAGGCCCCTCCTTTCCGTTCGTCCTTCCATTATACAGAACTCGTCCCGTAAAGTAAACCGGGGCCGCCGTCTCGGCGCCCCGGTTAGTATGCCCGCTTTTCGTCCCGGAAAGCATCATCGCTTTTTTACGATTTCGCCCGCGCGTTTGTAGATGCTGCCGGCCGCGACGAAGCCGCGCACCATGGAGAGCGGGTAGACGGTCGTGTTCCTGCCGACGACCGCGCCCGGGTTCAGCACCGAGTTGCAGCCGACCTCCACATAGTCGCCCAGCACGGCGCCCATCTTTTTGAGGCCCGTTTCGATGCGCCCTTCCCCGGTGCGGACGGTCACCGGGGTCCGGTCCGATTTGACGTTGGAGGTGATGGACCCCGCGCCCATATGCGCGTGGTACCCCAGGATGGAGTCGCCGACATAGTTGAAATGGGGAACCTGCACATGGTCGAACAGAATCACGTTTTTAAGCTCGGTCGAATTGCCCACCACGCACCCCGCGCCGACCAGCGCGTTGCCGCGCACGAAGGCGCACTGGCGCACCTCCGTCTCCGGGCCGATGATGCAGGGGCCGTGCAGATAGGCGGAATCAAAGACCCGCGCGGATTTTGCGACCCAGACGTCTTCGCCCCGGCGCTCGTATTCGCCGGGGGAGAGCGAGGCGCCCAGGCGCAGGATGAACTCCCCGATTTTCGGGAGGGCCTCCCACGGGTACTGGAGGCCGGCGAGAAGGGGAGCCGCCGCCGTATGGGAAAGATCGTAGAGACTGCAAATTAGGGCCGGCTCAAATTTCATAGACAGACGCTCCTTATGGATGACCTTTTATCCGACCTATTATATTTGCTTTTCGCGGCCGCGTCAATGCCCGGCGGAAGCCGCGGCTGCTTTTTTGAGCCGCAGCAGGTCGCCCGTGCCGACCCGGCCGTCGCGGTCGAGGTCGGCGGCGTCGAGCTGGTCTTCCCGCAGGTCGGCCTTGCGGGCCAGATAGTCGTAAAGCAGGCTGCACGCCTGCGGGGTGGCCCTGCCGCACCGCGTGAGGTCGCCCGCGACAACCGCGGTGCTTTGGTACAGGAACTTGCCGCCGCCGTCCAGCACGCGGATGGCGTCCCCCGTGCAGACGCTCCCGTTTTCCCGCGCGGAGCCGGCGGCCGACCGCACGGAAAAGCGCAGTTCTTCCGGCCTGTACTGGCCCGGCGCGTAAAGTTCGTCGGCCAGCCCCTCCACCGTGACGGGGGAAGGAAAGAAGACGAGGAGGCCGCCTTCGTCCGGCACCGGGAGCGGACCGGCGGATTCGGGCGGCTCCGGGGCGGAGCTGCCCTGGGAAGAGGACCCGGGTTCCGAAGAAGACCCGGGCTGCGAGGAGGGTGCGGGTTCTGAGGAGGATTCGGGCTGCGAGGAAGGACCGGCAGAAGAGACCGGCAGGGCGTCGCCCTCGAGCACAATGGTGAAGGTGTCGACGACCCCGCCGCTCCTGTCCAGAATCCGGGCCGTGTCGCCCGTGAAAACTTCTCTGGAGCGCGGCGTCCCATCCGGCGCGCGGACCTGCAGCGTGGCGCCGGAATTCTGCGGAATCAGCGTGCGGCCCAGCGATTTGACCGTGCTGCCCTGCGGGAAGACACGCACGGAATCTGCCGTTTCGGCGGCGGAAAGCTCCATCGCGTGAGAGACGGCCGGCGCCGCCGCGAGAAACAGCAGCGCCAGGACCATCAGCACAATAAGACAGCTCTTTTCCCGTTTTTCCACTGCTTTCACCACCCAGTTGATTCCATGGTAATATTTTCAGTGGGAAAAAGGTAAAAATGTGTCGATTTTTCACACAGACGCCGGGTCGCCGCGGACGCCGGCCCGGCGCTCCGCAAAAGCGGCCTGCGGGCCTTCCTGTAAAAATTGAGATAAACTTTTGGAAATGCAGATAATTTGAAGTGCCCGGCTGCCTGCCCATCGTTATTTTTTATGAAATATGGTATAAAACGTGGAAGCTCATTGCTAATTATGTGCCATGTTGCTATCATGAAGCTTGCAAAGGGCATGGGGGTTGCAGGGTATACCTCTCAAAGGCGGACGTCCTGCTACGGACACGGGGCAACTGCCCCGGAGAGAGGTGAAAGCGGCATGGAATTCATATGCGTCGCAATCTTGTTTTTGGTCGTCGCCACCGGGTACCTAATCGCAGCTGCACGGCGGCCAAAAAAATAACCGCCCCCCAAGTCCAAAGGTAAGCGGCTATCGCACTACATTGGACTTCCTGTAACAGCAGGATGCCCTTTGCTTTATATTCTACTTTTATTTATGCGCAGTATCCGGATTTGTCAATAGGTGGAAAATGGAAATTCACAAGACTGTTTCCTTTATGCGAACTGGTAAGCCCAGATTATAGCTTCGCCGCTCTGACATTGTTGCAATCGCTTTCTCAGCTATTTTATAGTCCTCTGCCACTGCTTTCTGAAGTTTGCCGGCGGGAGATGTCATAAACTGTCCCTGCAAAGCGGGCCTGTTCTTTTCACCGCTCGTTACGCCGGGCCGGAGCCGGCTTGCCGGCGCGGAGGGAGTTCAGCACGGCAATCAGCGCGACGCCGACGTCGGCGAACACCGCTTCCCACATGGTCGCGGCCCCGAACGCCGCGAGCGCGAGAACGGCGAACTTCACGCCGAGGGCGAAGACCACGTTCTGCATCACGACGGAATGGGTCCGGCGGGCGATGCGGATGGCGTCGGCCAGCTTGGAGGGTTCGTCCGTCATCAGCACGACGTCGGCGGCCTCAATCGCCGCGTCCGAGCCGATTCCGCCCATGGCGACGCCGACGTCCGCGCGGGCGAGGACCGGCGCGTCGTTGATTCCGTCCCCGACGAACACGATTTTGCCGCCCGCCGGGGCCTCGCGGGAAAGTTCCTCCAGCTTTTCGACCTTCTGCGCGGGGAGCAGCTCCGCACACGCGGCGTCAAGCCCCGTTTCGCGCGCGACCCGGTCCGCGGCCCCGCGGCAGTCTCCGGTCAGCATCACCGTGCGCCGGACCCCGGCCTCTTTGAGCTTCTGCACGGCCTGGGCGGCGTCCGGCTTGATTTCATCGGCTATCACGATGCGCCCCGCGTAAGCGCCGTCCACGGTCAGGAAGACCACGGTGCCCGCGGCGGGGGAAGCCGCATTTTCCATACCCGTCAGCGCGGCGTTCCCCGCGAGCACGGCCCGGCCGTCCACACTAGCCCGCACGCCCTTGCCGGGAATCACCTCGTAGCCCGAGACCCGCGCGGGGTCCGGCCTGCTGCCGCAGGCCGCGCGGATGGAGGCGGCGATCGGGTGGGAGGAGTACAGCTCGGCGTGCGCCGCGAGGTCCAGCAGAGTTTCCCGGTCCCAGCCTTCCGCCGGGGAGACCTCCGTAACCTCGAAACTTCCGCGCGTGAGCGTGCCGGTCTTGTCGAACACGACGGTGTCCACACGGCTGAGGGCTTCCAGATAATTTCCGCCTTTCACCAGAATCCCCCGCCGGGAAGCGCCCCCGATTCCGCCGAAAAAGCTGAGCGGGACGGAAAGCACCAGCGCGCAGGGGCACGAGACCACCAGAAAAATCAGCGCGCGGTGCACCCATTCCGAAAGCGCGGCGCCGGGGACCAGCAGCGGCGGGAGGAATGCCAGCGCCACGGCCGAAAAGACCACGGCGGGCGTGTAGTACCGGGCAAATTTTGTGATGAAGTTCTCGGCGCGCGCCTTGCGGCTGCCCGCGTTCCGGACGAGGTCGAGGATTTTGCTGGCGGTCGATTCGCCGAATTCCTTCGTGACCTCTACCGTGAGGGCGCCGTTCAGGTTAACGGAGCCGGAGAGCACCTCGCTGCCCGGCTCCACACTGCGTGGGAGGGATTCCCCCGTCAGGGCGGAGGTGTCCAGCAAAGAGCATCCCTCCGTGACCCGGCCGTCCAGCGGGATTTTTTCGCCGGGCCGCACCAGAATGGAGTCGCCCACGGCGACTTCTTCGGGCCGGACCCGGCGGACCGCCCCGCCCGCTTTCAGGTTGGCAGAATCGGGCCGGATGTCCATCAGGGCGGAAATGGATCTTTTGGAGCGGTCCACGGCCCGGTCCTCGAAATATTCCCCGACCCGGTAAAAAATCATAACCGCCGCGCCCTCGGCGTATTCGCCGACCGCAAAGGCGCCGAGAACCGCGACGCTCATCAGAAAATTCTCGTCGAACACGTGGCCGTGCACGCAGCTGCGCGCCGCCGCAATCAAGACCTCACCACCGGCCAGCAGAGAACTTGCGAGGAACAGCGCGGCTTTCACCCCGCCCGCCAGCGGAAGCGCCAGGCCGGCCGCGAACAGCGCGGCCGCCAGAATCACCGCCGCCCGGCGCAGCTTCGCCCTGCCGGAAACGCCGGTTCCTTCCCCGGCGGCGGCTCCCGCGTCCAGCTCCCGCAGCACAATCCCGGGGCCGTGCCGCCGGGCGATCCGCCCGGCCTGCTCCGCCACCGCTTTCGGCTCGGCGTTCTCTTTCAGCTTAAGGGACAGGGTCTTCGAGGCGAGATCCACGCTTGCCGAAGAAACGCCGTCCAGGCCGCCCACCTCGCGCTCAATTTCGGCCGCGCAGCTCCCGCAGCACAGACCCTCGAGAAGGTATTGCTTTTTCAGCGCCGCCATCTCACTCATTCCTCTCTTTATGTATGTTTGAATATTGTTCAATTGAGCAATCAATCAACTGAATGGCAAAACAAAAAGCGCTCGGGGCGGAGGGTTCAGCCTTCCGACACGTGCGCAAGACCCTGGTCGAAGATGTTTTTGACATGCTCGTCGTCCAGGGAATAATAGACCACTTTGCCGTCGCGCCGGTTTTTAATCAATTTGGCCTGCTTCAGGATGCGAAGCTGGTGCGAGATGGCCGATTTCGTCATGCCGAGCAGCGCGGCGATGTCGCACACGCACATCTCGGACTTGAACAGCGCGCACAGGATTTTGACCCGCGTGGAGTCGCCGAAGACCTTGAACAGGTCGGCGAGGTCCAGCAGGTTTTCCTCGTCCGGCAGATGGGCGCGGACCCGGCGCACCACGTCTTCGTGGATCACGGTGCAGTCGCATTTGTCGATGTCCGGGATGCACGGGTTCATAGGGTTTCTCCTTCCTCAATTTGAATGATTGAACATCCGTTCAACTATCTATATAGTATACTCCGGCCGCCGCAAAGGTCAATAGATTTTCAGAAATTTTTTTGTTCCGGCTTATCCGTTTCGGACCGCCCGCATTCCGCATCTTTTCCTTGGCCGCCCAAAAATCCGAAAACACGACAAAATCCGTATTATTTTGAATAAAAAATACCCCACGTATTGCTTTTTTGAGCGATACGCGGGAATTTTTTAGAAAAAGCGGGGTTTCAGCGCCTTCTGGGCGGGAGGAAGCCGACCTTTTTCATGACCTTCCGCAGGGTGCGGACGGAGATGGAGAAGGCTTTCTGGCCGCTCTCATTCCAGCACTGCTCCAGGTAATCCCGGTTTTTGATATAGTCTGCATACCGTTCCTGAATCGGGCGCAGGTGCTCCGCGACGGCTTCGCCCACGGCGGCCTTGAACGCGCCGTACCCTTTTCCGGCGAAGTCGGCTTCAATCTGCGCCATCGTTTCGCCGGTCACACAGGAATAGATGCCCATCAGGTTGTTGATTCCGTTCTTGCCCGGCGCATAGCGGACGCAGGCTTCGCTGTCGGTCACGGCGCGGCGGAATTTGCGCATGATGTCGTCGGGCCGGTCCAGCACGGCGACGGAGGCGTTCACGTTGCTGTCGGATTTGCTCATCTTTTTGGCCGGGTCCTGCAGGGACATGATTTTTGCGCCCTTTTCCGGAATCAGGGCGTCCGGGATTCTGAAGACCGGTCCGTAGATGCCGTTGAACCGCTCCGCGATGTTGCGGGTCAGCTCCAGGTGCTGCTTCTGGTCCACGCCGACCGGCACCAGGTCCGTCTGGTACAGCAGGATGTCCGCCGCCATCAGCGACGGGTAGGTGAACAGGCCGGCGTTGACGTTGTCCGGGTGCTTGGCGGATTTGTCCTTGAACTGCGTCATGCGCTGCAGCTCCCCGAACTGGGTGTAGCAGTCCAGTATCCAGGCGAGCTGCGCGTGCGTGGGCACGTGGCTCTGGATGAAGAACAGGCTCTTCCTGGGGTCGATGCCGCAGGCCAGCAGCAGCGCGTAGGCTTCCAGCGTGTTGCGGCGGAACGCCGCGGGGTCCTGCCGCACCGTGATGGTGTGCAGGTCCGCCAGCGCGTAGATGCAGTCGTACCGGTCCTGCAGGGCAATCCAGTTTTTGAGCGCGCCCAGATAGTTGCCCAGCGTGATGGTGCCGCTCGGCTGGATGGCGCTGAAGACCACTTTTTTCGGTTCCGCTTTGTTTTCGGGTTCCATATCTGTTCCGTCCCTCCGCTTATTTTGCCTTTTATATCTTCTTGAAACTCTTGAGCTCGGTTCTTCATAATTCTTTCCGGATGCCCGACCCTTATGAGGGGCCGCGGGTTCAGCGGAGAAAGTCGCGCGCGAGGCCGCCCAGCAGCTCGATGCCCCGGGTCAGCTTTTCGTTGGAAGGCGTGGTGTAGTTGATGCGGAACGAGCGGCAGGGCGCCGCCTCGTCCGGCAGGAACGCATTCCCCGGCACGACGCAGACCTTCCGGTCCCGGATGGCCTGCCGGCAGAACTCCGGCATATCGGCTCCCTGCGGCAGGGTGCACCAGAAGAACAGCCCGCCCTGGATGGGCAGGTAGGTCACTTCCGGCGGCAGGCACCGGTCGAGCGCGTCCGTCGCGACCTTTGCCTTTTTGCGGTACACGCCGCGCAGGCGGGCGAGGTGCACGTCAAAGTCGGTGTGCGCCATCATCTCGTAGCAGACCATCTGGGCCCACAGGTTGGTGTGCACGTCCTCGCCCTGCTTGCAGACGACCATTTTCTGCAGCAGCTCCCGGGGCGCCACGGCGTAGCCGACACGCAGGCCGGGCGCGATGACCTTGGAGAACGTGCCCGCATAGACCACAAGGCCGTCCTCGTCGAGGGATTTGACCGCCGGCACCGGCTCGCCGGCGAAGCGCAGGTCGCCGTAGGGGTTGTCCTCCAGAATCAGCACGCGGTGCCGCTTTGCCAGCGCGTACATCCGGCGGCGCTTTTCGGCGCTCATGGTGATGCCGGTGGGGTTCTGGAAGTTCGGGATGGTATAGATGAACTTGACGTCGCGCTCCTCGTCCAGCGCACGCTCGAGGGCGTCCATGTCCATCCCGTCCGGCTCCATCGGGATGCCGCGCAGGTGCGCGCGGTAGGAGCGGAACGTGTTCAGCGAGCCGATGAAGCTCGGCTCCTCGCACAGCACGGTGTCGCCCTCGTTCAGCAGGGATTTCGCGGCGAGGTCCATCACCTGCTGCGCGCCGCTCGTAATCAGGATTCCGTCGAAGCCGCGGCCGATGCCGTGCCGCTCTTTCAGATACTGCGCCATGTATTCCCGCAGCGGGGCATACCCCTCCGTCACGCCGTACTGAAGGGCTTCGACCGGGTGCCCGGCCAGGATTTTCGCGGAGATCTCCGCAATCTCCCGCACGGGGAAGGCCTCCGGCGCGGGATTGCCCGCCGAAAGCGAAATCACCGACGGGTCGGACGCGTATTTGAAGATTTCGCGGATGGCCGAGGGCTTCAGCGACAGGACGCGGTCGGAAAACGGATATTTCATGGAAACGGGCCTCCCCTTCGCAAGGCAGTCTGCAATTTTTCCCCATTGTAGCACAAAACGGCGGCAATATCCATACGCACACCTTCCGCCGCTTTCCCGCAAATTTCGATTTAAAAATTATGAATACTACACCATGTTATGACAAGAACCGCTCTATACGAATAGTATAATTGAAAAAGGAAAAATATGGACATGCTGTCCGATTTTATGGCTTATGGCGGTGATGTGGAATGATCAAGGCAAAAACGGAGAGGGTGCGCTTTTCGCAGGCGGCGGCCGGGCCTGCGAAGGCGCTTGCGCGGCAGGCGGCCGCCTTCACCGCCGGGCTGCTTTTCGCGCGGGCGGTGGTGTTCGGGCATTACGCGCCGTTTGCGGTCGCGGCCGTGGCGGCGGCGCCGTACCCCCTGCTGTGGAGCGCGGTGCTCGGCGGGGCGCTGGGGTATCTGTTGCCTTCGGCGGTCTCGGTGCCGGTGCACTGCCTGGCGGCCCTGCTGGCCGCCGCAGCCATCCGCTGGACGCTCAACGACCTGGCCCGGCTGCGCATGCACCCGGCGTTCGCGCCGTGCGCGGCGTTTTTCCCGATGCTGGTGACGGCGCTCTCCATCGTGCTGATCAGCGGCTCGGACGCCGCGACGACCGCCCTGTATCTGGCGGAGGCGCTTCTGGCCGGCGCGGCGGCCTATTTCTTCCGCCGCACGGCGGCGGCCGTGCAGTCGGGCCGCACGCCGGGCGAGTGGAGCACGCAGGAGATCGCCTGCGGGGCGTTTTCGGGGGGCATCCTGCTGCTTTCGCTTGCCGGCCTTACCGTGGGCGGGGTCTCGCTCGGCCGGGTGGCCGCGATTGTGGCCGTGCTGTTCGCGGCGCGGTACGGCGGCGTGGGCGGCGGCAGCGTGGCGGGCGTCGCCGCGGGCCTCGCGTTCAGCCTGGCGCAGCCGGGCCTGAGCTATCTTTCGGGCGCATACGCGCTCGGCGGGCTCACGGCGGGCCTGTTCGCCCCGCTGGGGCGCCTGGCCTCGGCCGCGGCGTTCGTCATCTCCAACGGCGTGGCCTCGCTGCAGGTCGGCGCCCGGCAGGAGGTCGTCACCGGCCTGTACGAGGTCGCGGCGGCCACGGTGATCTATCTGGTGGTTCCGGCGAAGGCGGGCGTGCGGCTGATGGGGCTGTTTTCCCGCAGCGAGGACACCGACCGCGCCGAGGGTCTGCGCCGCTCGGTCATCATGAAGCTGGACTACGCGGCGAAGGCCCTCGGCAGCGTCTCGGAGGCGGTCGGCGAGGTCTCGGAGAAGCTGTCCAAGACCTGCGCGCCGGACATCAGCGGCGTCTACCACCGCACGGCGGACGAGGTCTGCGCCACCTGCGGCCTGAAGGGGTACTGCTGGGAGCGCGGCTTCAACGACAGCATGGACGCCTTTAACGCCCTGACCGGGAAGCTGCGCGCGAACGGTAAGGTGGGGCGCGGGGATTTCAACCCCCAGTTCGCGGCGCACTGCGGCAGGCTGAGCCAGATTGTGGAGGCCGTGAACCGCAACTACGGCGAGTTCTCCGTGCGCGACGCCGCCGAGCGCCGCGCCCAGCAGGTGCGCGGCACGGTGGCGACCCAGTTCGCCACGACGGCCGACATCCTGGAGGATATGGCGGCGGAACTGGAGCTGTGCGAGAAGTTCGACTTCGCCGCGGCGCAGAAGATAGAGGAGGTGCTGCGCCTGGCGGGCGTCCAGCCCATCGACGTGAGCTGCCGGACGGACCGCTTCGGGCACATGTCGGTGGAGGCTGTGGCGGCCCCGGGGGACTGCGTCCGCCTGAACCGCGCGCAGCTCGCGCAGGAGATCTCCCGCGTCTGCGGGCGCGCGTTCGAGCTGCCCTGCGTCAGCTCCGCGGGCGGCAAGTGCCGCATCCGCATGGACGAGCTGCCGCTTTACCGCGCCAAGACGGGGTGCGCGCAGCATGTCTGCGGCAACGGCAGGTTCTGCGGCGACAGCTGGAAGTGCTTCCCGGACGGGAGCGGCCGCCAGATTGCGATGATCTGCGACGGCATGGGCACCGGCGGGCGCGCCGCGGTGGACGGCGCCATGGCCTCCGGAATCATGGAGCGGCTCGTCCGGGCGGGCGTGAGCTTCGACGCGGCGCTCAAAATCGTGAACTCCGCCCTGATGGTCAAATCGGGGGACGAGTCGCTTTCCACCATGGACATCGCGGCGGTCGATCTTTACAGCGGCGGCGTCGAGCTTATGAAGGCGGGCGCCCCCCTCACCATTCTCCGCCGGGGGGGCCGCGCCGTCCCGGTGGACATGCCCGGCCTGCCGGTCGGCATCCTGAACGACACCCGCTTCGCCCGCACGTCCGACACGCTGCAGCCGGGCGACCTGCTGGTCATGCTCTCGGACGGGGCGCTCAGCTCCGGCACCGAATGGGTCTGCGGCGAGATTGAGAAGTGGGACGGCAAGATTCCGCAGGAGCTGGCCGAAACCCTCGTCTCCCAGGCCATTGCCCGCCGCAGCGACGGCCACGACGACGACATCACCGTCCTCGCCCTGATGCTCGCCCCCCGCCGGGAAGAAGCCTGACGGCGGCATGCCGCTTGGCGGCACAGGAGAAGACAGCTCCCGAGGCATTGCACCTCGGGAGCATCTTTAGGCGGTTCTTCACCGCCCGCTTTTTTTATGCAGATGGAATCGCTCTACCAACCTGCTTTGCGCCCCGCTCTGCGCGCTTGGAGTTTTTTTGCTTCCGGTCCTTTTCAAACCTCTTCCTTTCCTGTATGATAAGGAGGCAGGGAAAAAATCAAGGGTCCTGCCGCCCGGGGATTGACAAACGCCCCGAAAAGTGTATTATTGTATTAATCACTTAATACAATTAACTTCAAGGCGGCGCAGCCGGCTCCGTCCCGACCGGACGGCCGGGGCTGCCCGCCGGACCCGCATTTTCTGGAAGGGAGTCAAGGTTCCGTGAAGCGATTTGCTGTTTTTCTTGTTGCGCTCGCCACCTGTGCGGCGGCCTCGTTCCCGGCCGCGGCCGCGCAGCAGGCGCCGCAGCCGGGCGCCGTGACGGTTTCGCTCGGCACGATGGAGACCGTTCTGAGCGACTACAGCCTGGACGCGAAGGCGGCGCTCAATACGCTGGACCAGGCCCGATCGGGCTACCGCGACAAAAAAGAGTGGGGGGAGATCACGCAGGCCGACCGGGACACCCTGTCGGCGGCGGAGCTGACCTACCGCGACACGTTCCGCCACCTGGTGCTTTCCGCCAAGCGGCAGTACCTTACATACTGCGCGGATTCTTCACTGCTTTCCGCGGACGAGGCGGCGGCGCAGAACGCGCGCGCCCAGCTTGAAACGGACGCCGCGATGCTCCGGCAGGGGTATCTTTCCCAGAACGCGTACAACGAGAGCCTGGAGAATTCCCAGAAGCTGGACGCCGCCGCCAGGGCGCAGGACACCAAGGTCACGCAGGGGCGCAAGACCCTGCGCACGCTGCTGAACATCCCGGCGAACGTGGATATGCAGATTCTGCAGCCGGCCGATTCGGAGATGAATTTCAGCGGGATTCCGGCCCTCAAATATGGGGAAGACCTGATCGAGATGAAGCGGGCGAACGATTCGATCCGCATTGATTCCATGAACTACGCGACGGTGCGCAAAGAGATCGCCAGCAGCGACGAGCAGATTGAAAACGCGCAGATTAAGCTGACGCAGACCGAGCAGACCCAGACGACGGCGTTCCGCAGCCTGTACGACACCCTGCAGAACTCCTACCGGACCTATGGGCAGGAGCTGGAGCAGGTCGCGCGCCGCGAACGGGAGGCGGAGGCGCAGGAGCGGCAGCTCGCGCTCGGCTACATTTCCCGCAGACAGTACGACGATGCGGTTTCCGCTCTGCGGAACCTGCGGTGCCAGCGGGAGGCCGACCGCAACGCGCTCTATCTTTCCCTTTTGCAGTACCAGGATATGAAGGCCGGCATTTCGGCGGCGGGGAGCCAGGCATGACGGAGAAAAAAGCGTTTTCCCTGCCGCAACCGAAAAAATCCCGGTTCACGAAAAAGAAGGTGGTCCTGCTCGCGGCGATTCTCGCGGCGGGGCTGCTGGCCTGGCGGCTCGTGCCGCCGCTTCTGGCGAAAAAAGACACGGCGCCTTCCGTCCGCTGCACCGCGCTGGCGAAGACGACCCTCAAGGACGCCGTGAGCGTGACCGGGACCGTCCGCAGCAAGGACCCGGCCAACGTCTACAGCACGCTGACCCTGCCGGTGGCGAAGGTCTCCGTTTCGGTCGGCGACACGGTGAAAAAGGGCGACGTCCTCGCCGTGCTGGATTCCTCCTCCCTCGAAAAGGACATCCGGCAGCAGGAGTACACGGCTTCTTATGCGGACAAAAGCGCCGCGCTGGCGCTGCAGAAGGCGAAATCCGACTATGAAAACGCGCTTTCCCTCTATAAGCAGGGCCTGGGCGCCGACCTGACGGCGGCGCGCTCCTCGCTGGAGCAGGCCAGGACCGCCCTGCAGACGGAGAAGGAAGCCTACGGTTCCGCGCAGTATTCCTACGAGCGGGGGCAGATTTCAAAGCTGGAGCTGAACCAGCAGAAGGCGAAGCTGGACCAGGCGCAGGCCACGTGCGATTCCGCCGAAAAATCCGTGGCCTCGGCGCAGAACGCCTCCCAGCAAAGTCTGCTGGCGGCCAAGAACGCCTATGAGGCGGCGGCCGCCAAGACCGCCGACAAAAGCGCCCACGCCGCGCTCGACAAGCTGCGGAGCAACCTGCAGGACTGCGTGATCACCGCGCCCCGCGGCGGGACGGTCACGGCGGTCGGCGCGTCGGTCGGCAGCGCCCCGGCGGGCGTGCTGTTTAAAATCGAGGACCCCGCGGACCTGATTGTCGAGGCGGAGCTCAAAGAGGCGGACACCGCCAAGGCCAATCCCGGCGACCCCGTCGTGATTACGACGGACGCCACCGGTGACGCGAAGATTGCCGGCCGGCTGCTCAGCATCGCGCCCGCCGCCAATACGAAAACGGAGGGAACCGGCAACGTGACCTTCCCCGTCAAAATCCGCGTTTCCGGCAGGGACCCGAAGCTGAAAATCGGGATGCGCGCCAAGGCGAACATCACTCTGACGGAGAAGAAGGGCGTCTACGCGGTTCCCTACGAGTCGCTCGCCGACGCGAAAAACGGCGGGGACGCCGTTTACGCCGCAAAAAAAGACGGCGACGCCTACCGCGTGACGGCGGTCCCGGTGACCCTGGGCCTGCAGACCGACGTGCTGGCCGAAATCTCCGGCCCGGGGCTGAAGGACGGGCTGCCCGTCGTGGCCGGCACGGACGGGGTGGTCCCCGGCGCCGTCATCCGGCCCGCCGTGTCCGGCGGGGGGCGGTAGCCGTGGGCGGCGAAATCATCCGGATGACCGGAATCGTCAAGAATTACTTTATCGGCACGCCGAACGAGCTCCACATCCTCAAGGGAATCAATCTGACCGTGCGGGAGGGGGAGTTCCTCTCCATCGTCGGGGCCTCCGGCTCCGGCAAAAGCACGCTGATGAACATGATCGGCGTGCTGGACCGGCCGACTTCGGGCACCTATGTGCTGGACGGCGTGCCGGTCTCCGATATGTCGGACAACGCGATGTCCGACGTGCGCAACCGGAAAATCGGTTTCGTGTTCCAGACCTTCAACCTGATTCCGCGCAGCAACGCCCTCAAAAACGTGGAGCTGCCCATGCTGTACGCGGGCGTGGACAGCAGAACGCGGACGCGCCGCGCCGCGGAGCTGCTCGAGATGGTCGGCATGGGCGACCGGATGCGCCACCGGCCGAACGAGCTTTCCGGCGGGCAGAAGCAGCGGGTCGCCATTGCGCGCGCACTGGCCAACGACCCGCCCATCCTGCTGGCCGACGAGCCCACCGGCGCGCTGGATTCCGCGACGGGCCGCATGGTGATGGACCTGTTCCACAGGGTCCACAGAAAAGACGGAAAGACCGTCGTGCTGATTACCCACAACCCGGCGCTCGCCGCGGAGACGGACCGCATCGTGACCCTGCGGGACGGCGAAATCGTCGCGGATGTTCCGGGGCCGGGAAAGGCGGCGGTATGACGTGTTTTTAAAGGAAAACATCCTGCTGGCCATCGACGGCCTGCGGTCGAACAAGATGCGGTCTTTCCTGACCATGCTCGGCATCATCATCGGCATCGGCGCGGTGATCGCCATCGTCTCCATCGGCGACGCCCTCACGGCCAGCCTGAACAGCACGCTCTCCAGGCTCGGGACCAGCAACATCTATGTCTACGTCTCTGCGCGGGACAGCGACTCCAGCTTTGGCCCCTCCGGCAAAATGGACGACGCCGACCTGATTTCCGAAGAGCAGATTCAGACCTTCGCGGCGAAATACGCCGGGGAAATCGGCGCCGTTTCGTATTCGGAAACCGGCGAGAACGGCAAGGCCCAGGACGGCCACCGCTCCGCAAACATTACCGTGGAGGGCACCAACGCCGGGTACGGGCCCGTGAACAACGTCAAACTCACGCGCGGGCGCTTTCTGAACGACCGGGACGTGCGGGACAGCCGCCGCGTGGCGGTCGTATCCGACCGGCTGGTCTCCAACCTGTTCCGGGCCGGGGAAGACCCCGTCGGGCGCGAAATCGATGTGGATACGGACAGCGGCGCCGAGAGCTACACCGTCGTCGGCGTCTACAAATACGACCCCATCTCGGTGCAGGGCATGGAGGCCGACAAGGGGAAGGACACGCGCACGTCCCTGTACGTCCCCGTCGGCCTTGTGAAGGCCACGGCGGAAAATCAGAATTACATGCAGTTCGTCCTCAGCACGAAGGGCGTGCAGGACACGCAGGCCTTTACGGACAAGGTGCAGCGGTATTTTGAGAGGCTGTATGCGGCGAACGGAACCTACACCTGCAAAACCCAGAGCATGGAGAGCGCGATTACGGAGTGGAACCAGCAGCTCAGCGTCGTCTCCACCGCCATCGCGGCCATTGCGGCCATCGCGCTGCTGGTGGGCGGCATCGGCGTGATGAACATCATGCTGGTCTCCGTGACCGAGCGCACCCGCGAGATCGGCACCCGCAAGGCGCTCGGCGCGCGCAGCGGCTATATCCGCACGCAGTTCATCGTCGAGGCCGTGATCATCTGCATGATCGGCGGGGTGCTGGGGGTTGTCCTGGGCCTTTTGCTGGCGTGGGGCGGCGTCTCCCTTATGGAAAGGCAGATGCCGGTCCCCGTCCCGCTGGTCGTTTCGGCTCCCGTCATCCTCGGCAGCGTGGGATTCTCCATGCTGATCGGCGTGTTCTTCGGCTACTACCCGGCCCGCAAGGCCAGCCGCCTGAACCCCATCGACGCCCTCCGCTACGAATAACGGGCAGCGGCGGCGTGTCGCCGCCGGCACCGGCCCGGCGTGGGGAACGGAAAAAGGCTGTGGGTCTGCTTTGCCGGGACTGTATAGAATAAGCTCCCGAGGTGCTTTTGCGCTTCGGGAGTTATCTTTTGACTGTCCCGCCAGACAAGGCTGACGGTTCGCTCTATTCTGAATGGCGGGCCGGTGGATGCACCGCCCGCGCGCCACAGCGGAAGAGGGCTTCCGCGTTGCGGCGGGCCCGGTCAATCAGAGCCTGTGTGTCCACGCCGCGGAGCTGCGCGATCTTTTCAGCCGTGCAGGCGATCAGCGAAGAGTCGTTCCGCTTCCCGCGGAAGGGGACGGGGCTCATGTAGGGGCAGTCCGTCTCCAGCAGCAGCCGGTCCGCGGGGACGGCTTTTGCCACTGCAACCGGGACGCGCGCGTTTTTGAACGTGACCGCGCCGCCGAGGCCGATGTACATGCCGAGCTTCAGAATTTCCCGCATCGTCTCCACGCTGCCGGAAAAGCAGTGCACCACGCCGGCCGGCTTCCATTTTTTCAGGAGGGCGAGGGTGTCGCCGTGCGCGTCGCGGTCGTGGACGATTACGGGCAGCCCGCGCGCGTTCGCCAGGGCAACCTGCTTTTCAAACACGGCCCGCTGCACTTCTCGCGGCGGGTTTTCCGCAAAATGGTAGTCGAGGCCGATTTCCCCGACCGCCACCACTTTCGGCTGCGAGAGCAGAGCGCCGAGCCGCGCTTCCCAGTCCGGCGGAAGGTGGGCGATCTCTTCGGGGTGGATGCCGGCGGCGGCGAGAAAATACGGGTATTTTTCCGCCAGCGCAATCGCCCGGCGCGACGACGCGAGGTCCGCCCCGCAATCGACCACGCGGCACACGCCCCGCTCCGGCAGGGCGGCCAGCAGGCTTTCGCGGTCGGCGTCGAAGGCCGGGTCGTCGTAGTGCGCGTGGCTGTCGAAAATATTGGCGTACGGCATGGGCTTTCTCCTTTCGCGCGCGGATTTCATCGGGCCCTGAAAATCGGGAAGCGCTGAAAACGCTTCCCGATATGCGAAGATTTAAAGTCGAGATTTTATAGAATCATAAAAGCAGCGAATATAAAACGTCGCTTTGGCGCTTTTCACAGCGGATTGTTCTGACGCTGTCCTTTTGGTGTGCTGATTCGGGCGCCCTGTACTTTGACGCAGTTTTTTTAACGGGCTGATTCGGACGCCCTGTACTTTGACGCAGTTTTTTTGGCGTGCTGATTTGAGCGCTCTGTATTTTAACGCGGTTTCTTTTTGGTGACTTTTTCTTTTTAAAGAAAAAGTCACCGGATTTTGCTGCCGGCCGGCGCGCCGTCCAGAAAGACGACGCTTGCCCGGCCGCCGTCCGCGTCCGCGGCGAGGATCATCCCCTGGCTCTCCACGCCGCAGAGCTTTGCGGGTTTCAGGTTGGCGACCAGCGCCACCGTGTGCCCCACAAGGTCTTCGGGCCGGTACCAAGGCGAGATGCCGGAGACCACCGTCCGCACGGCCGCGCCGTCGTCCAGCGTGAGCTTCAGCAGCTTTTTGGAGCGCCTGACCGGCTCGCACGCCGTGATTTTAGCCGCCCGCAGGTCTACTTTGGCAAAATCGTCGATTGTGATTTGTGCGGTCCCCGCCGGTGCCTGTAAAGGGGCCTGGCTTTTCTTGGCGGAAGGGTTCGGAATCAGCCGGTTCAGCTCCTCGATTTCCCTGTCCACGTCGATGCGGGGGAAAAGGGATTCCCCTTTCGTGACGTTCGCGTACGCGGGCACGGCGCCCCACTGGGCGGCGGAGGCGTAGGTCAGCTTTTCGGCGGGAACGCCGAGCTGTTTCTGGATTTTGGGCGCGGTCTCCGGGAGGAACGGCGCGAGCAGGATGGAGATGATGCGCAAAGTTTCGCACAGGTTGTAGAGCACCGC
>DHOB01000050.1 GCA_002409675.1 Ruminococcaceae bacterium UBA5401 | reverse complement strand
CCCGCTGCCGATGAGGCGCAGGAACTCGGCGACGGTGTTGTGGCGGCCCAGCAGGAATTCCCCGGCCCGCCTGCCGGCCTCCGTGAGCAGCACGATTTCGTACCGGTCGTATTTGACGTACCCGCCCTCCGCCAGCTTGCCGATCATCTTGGAGGCGGAGGAGGGCTTCACATGCAGGAGCCCGGCCAGCCTGCCCACGCGCGTGTAGCCCTCGCCGCTGCACAGGCGGAAGATCATCTCCAGGTAATCCTCCGCGGCCGGCGTCATCCGGCCGGCCCGCCTGTCCAGCAGCTGGTATCCGCGCGAAGTCCGGAACTCCGGCGCCTTCCTGTCCATACAACCCCTTCTTTTCACTCTGCCGCTATAACAAAGGATATTGCGGCCGCGCCCGTTTCAGAACCGCTTTTTTAGCCGTTGGAAAAATCCGCTTCCCGCGGGAAATTTTCTGCGCCGCGGAAAACGGAGTGAAGGAACCGGAACATTTTCAGATGGAGAACCATATCTTAGCTTAGTGAAAATCAGAATTTCAATGCGGAAGCAAGCTCCGCGTTTTTTCAAGGAGGAAACGGGGATGAATTCGAGAGAGATGCCGCTGACCCGGGTGCCCATGGGGGCCCGGGCCAGCGTGACGGGGCTTTCCGCCGAAGGGGCGGAAAGGCGGCGCATGCTGGACCTCGGCGTGATTGCCGGCACGGCGATACGGCCGCTTTACAGGAGCCCTTCCGGCAACCCGGTCGCGTACCTGATCCGCGGCGCGGTGATTGCGCTGCGCGCCGCCGACGCCGCCAAGATTCTGGTGACGGCGTGAAAGGCGCGGCGGGCGGCGGAAAGAGCGGGACCGGCACGGGCCGGGGCGCTGCTCTTCCCGCCGCCTTTATTTCAGATATAGTGCAGGGCGACCTTGCCGAACGAGACGTTGCCGCTCAGCGTGAGGCGGGGCGCGTCCGGCGCGGGCGGGGCGGGGCGGACGGGGTCTTCGACCGTGCCGCCCGACATGCGCAGGTCGTCGACGACGCGCCACTCTTTCGGGACGTAGAGCTCCATCCCCGAAAAACTGCAGCTGATGAACACGTCGGCTCCGTCCGGGCTGAGCTTCGCCTGGTCGAAGAACACGTCGAGCCTCCCGAACGCGACGGAAAAGCGGGCGCTCCGCAGGCAGTCGCCGTGCAGGTACCGGCAGGCGGAACCGAAGCTGACGCTCGCCGCGGGGTTGTTGTTGTCGTCCCGGGTCTGCCCCGGCCCGGGGAATCCGGGCCCGCCGCCCGCGCCCTGCCAGCCGCAGGGCGGGCTTTTGTACGGGTGCGGGAACAGCATGCCGCAGCCGATGGCGGCGAACACGGCGGCCAGCACCAGCAGCCAGAACGAGATGTGGAACAGGTGCAGCGGCTGCTGGTTCACCGCGTAAATCAGGGCGAGGGAGAGGAACAGGCCGAAGTAGTTCCGGTTTGCCCCGCTCTCGACGGCGAGCGCCGCCAGCAGCACGGTCGCCAGAACGGTCATCGGCCCGATCGTGCTGAAAATGCCGAAGGGGCTGGCCAGGACGAACACGGCGGCCAGCAGGAAAAACAGGCCCCAGAACCAGTTTCTGTGTTTCAAGCTATCAACGGCTCCTTTCGTTCAGGCGCATGCGCAGCCTGCGGTAATAATACCGCGACGCGTACACTTCCTTGTGGCTGCCGGCAAAGCGGACCAGCCGGGAAGAGGGCAGGTCGCGCGTGACGGAATAGACCTGCCTCAGGTTCAGGATGGCGGACTTCGACGCCCGCGCGAAGTACGGCGGGAGGATTTTTTCCAGCTCGTACAGCCGGTGCCGGACGCGGTAGGCGCCGCCGGCGGTGTGGGCGTAGACGTGCTCGCCCTCGGTCTCGAAAAACAGGATTTCGCCGAGCGGAAGGTAAAGCTCCCGGCCCTGTTCCCAGCAGGCGATTTTCGGCGCTTCCCCGGACTGTTCCAGCGCGAACCGGCGGATTTTGCGGACGGCGTCGCTGTCCGCGCTGCGGCAGCGGATCACCACCTCGTCTTCCTCAAGGCCGTCCACCGTCTCGACGCGCACCTTCATGCCGCTCACCTCCGCCCGCCCTCAGTATAACCGATTCCGGGCGCGCAGGGAAGAGGGGAGCCGGCGACCGGTCGTTTTCGGCCGGCGACCGGTCGCGGAAAAATCCCGGCGGCCGCGCGGCCGCCGGGAAAGTGGACTCAAAACGGAAGAACGGTCACAGCCCGAGCCTGGGCGCGACCGCCTCGGCCAGGCGCTTCAGGCACCCGTTTTCCATCGGATACCCCAGCCCGGCCCGGCGGACCAGCTCCGCGTAGGTTCTGGTGCCGCCCGCCTTCACGAAGGCCAGGTAGCGGCCGAACGCCTCTTTCCAGTCCTTTTCGGAGGCGGCCCAGAATTCGAGGGCGGTCGTCTGCGCGAGGCAGTAGTCGATATAGTACAGCGGGAAGGAGTAGATGTGGTGCTGGCGCTGGTACCCGCCGCCCGCGCCGAAGAACGGCAGGCCGCCGAAGTCGATCCAGGGGCGGTATTTGGCCTCCAGCCGCTTCCAGACCTGTTTGCGTTCGTCCGGCGAAAGGCCGGGGCGCTCGTACATGGCGGTCTGGAACTCGTCGACCAGGGTGCCGTAGGGGATGAAGTCCAGCGCGGCCTCCAGCTGGTAGCGGTGGAACTTTTCGGCGTCTTCCCCGAAGAACAGGGCGTCCCAGGGGCGGGAGAACAGCTCCATCGACATGGAGTGCGTCTCCGCGGCGTCCATGGTCGGGGTGCGCAGCTCCTGCAGCGGGATGCTGCGGAACGCGAGGTAGCTTGCGAGCGCGTGGCCCGCCTCGTGGGTCAGGACCTCCACGTCGCCAGCCGTGCCGTTGAAGTTGGCGAAGATGAACGGCGCGCGGTAGTCCGGAAGGTCCGTGCAGTATCCGCCGCCGGCCTTGCCCTTTTTGCTGTCGAGGTCGAACAGCTCGTTCTGAAGCATAAAGTCGAAGAACTCGCCCGCGACGGGGTCCATCTCGCGGTACATCCTCCGGGCCTGCGCGACCAGCTCCCGGCGGCCGCCCTTCGGCGCGGGGTTGCCGTCCGGGAACAGGCAGGCGTCGTCGTACAGCTTCAACTGCGTAAGGCCGAGCCGCTTTGCCTGCCCCGCCTTGATTCCGGCGACGAACGGGACGAAATCGCGCGCGACCTGCCCGCGGAACTTTGCGACATCCTCCGGGCCGTAGCAGTTGCGCCCCAGCCGGTCGTAGCCGAGCGGGACGAAGTTTTTGTACCCGAGCTTTTCGGCCTGCCCGGTGCGGTTCCGGACCAGCTCGCCGTAGATTTCGTCCAGGCGCTTCGCGCAGCCGAGGAAGAACCCGGCAGCTTTTTCCCAGGCCTCCCGGCGCGTGGCGCGGTCGGGGGAAATCTGGTATTTCTGGAGCTGCGAGAGGTTCACGGTCTCGCCGCGCATCTCGATCCGGGCCGAGGCGAGCAGCTTTTCGTATTCCGTGACGAGCGCGTTTTCCCGCTTTTTGAGGTCGGTCACGGCGGGGGAAAAGGAGCGCAGGGCGATTTCGATGTTCTTAAAGAACAGGCTCCCCGTTTTCCGCTCCAGCTCCCCGCGGAACCGGGAGGCCGCGACCGCCCTGTAAAAGCTCTGGACGTGCTCTTCAAAGACCGGCGCCGCCGCGTCGAAGAACGCCGTTTCCTTTTCGTAGAACGGGTCGACCGTGTCGATGCTGTTCCGGATGTAGGCGAGGGTCGAAAGGGTCTGAAAACGGGCCGAAAGCGCCTCGTGCTGCTGAATCAGCTCGTACTGCCCGGCCGCCGAGGCGCTTGCGGCGAACTTCCCGGTGATTTCGTCATACCGGCCGATGAGGGCGTTCAGGTCCGGGCGGCGGTATTCCATTTTTGAGAAAATCATGAAGAATCAGTCCTCCCTTATGCTGCTTTGTTATTTTCCCGGTCTCCGCCGAAACAATGCGGGAAAACAGCTTTTATTATAGCACGTATTGCACGCGGGCGGTCCTTCCCGCATATTTCATAGCGGAAACCGGGAAAATTAAGACTGAAAAATACCGGAAAAGAGGACGCTTTCCCTTGACATTTTGAATTAATTCTTTTATAATGTTGCATATCCTATATCGATTGAGAACTTCGGTAGGATATTGTTTCCGGATATTTCCACAGCGCTTTCGCAGGTCCGCCCGGCGTGAAGATCCGTTTCGGGCGCGCCCGGCGGCCGGGGCGGAGGCGGCGCGGAAAGGTCGTTTGAAGCGGAACAGGGCGTCGTTTTCATCATCTGCCGCTTGCAGACACGGGGTATGAATACAGAAGTGGCGGGTACATTCAAAGGGGAAATGTGCCTGCCCTTTGCATATCTTTCAGACCGAAGCCGCCGCGCGGCGGCCCGGAAACCGAAAAACCCCTTGTTGAAGGCGGAATGGTAGGTCCGGTTGTCTGACAAACGGATTTTCAGACTTTCCGCTGAGCGTTACGGCAAAAGCCGCGGCCGGCCGGTTTTCCCCCGTGTTTCGGCGGGAAGACGGGCCCCGGGCGGCGGGCGAAAAGCGGGGAATTCCAACGTGTTTCAGAGCATCAGAACAGTGCGTGTCAGCGACCAGATCATCCAGCAGATGCAGCGGCAGATTGTCAGCGGCAAGCTGGAGCCCGGGCAGCGGCTGCCGACCGAGACGGAGCTTGCCCAGCAGTTCGGCGTCAGCAGGTCTTCCGTGCGGGAGGCGCTGACCATCCTGGAATCCAAGGGCGTCCTGGAGCGGCATAAGAGCGGCGGAACGTTTCTGTGCAGGTTCTGCCTCGAGAAAATCCTCGCCGCGATCGACATCCCCCGCAAGCCGGACAGCGAGATGTTCGAGGACCTTTACGAGGCCCGGGAGCTGTTCGAGGTCCGGGTGGCGGGGCTGGCCTGCAGCCGGGCGGACGACCTGGACCTGATGAAGATCGAGAAGACGCTCGAGATGATGCGGAAAAGCCTGCGGGAGGGCGATTCCGGCATCGAGGCGGACGTCCTGTTCCACCAGTGCATTGCCGGGGCGACGAAAAACCAGGTGATTGCGGGCATCGTCCGCTCCTTCGGCAACATGCTGCGGGAGATGCGCGTGAAAACGCTGGCCTACCCCGGGCGCCTGAAAAAATGCCTCGAGGAGCACCGCGAAATCTACCGTGCCATCCGCGACCGCGACAGCGCGCGATGCTGCACTTTAATGAAGCAGCACTTCGACGCGGTGGCTAAAATCCGCTCCGCGATGAACGGGGGAAAAACCGAATGAGGTCAAAAACGGGCGGCGCCGGCTTTCCTGTTTTTGGGGAAGCGGGGAACCCGCCTGTTTTGATAGATTCCATATTCCTGATTTCTGGAGTAAAGAAGGGTGATTTATGAAAAGACAGAAAAAGAGGATCGGCTTTGTGGGCCTGACGCTTGCGGCGTGCCTGATTCTGACCTCGTGCGGAGGCGGCGGCGCCGCGAGCAGCGCCGCGCCGTCGAGCGGGGCGCCGGCGTCTTCCGCGGCGGCCACGGATGTGGTAAAGTCCGACGAACTGGCCGCCAAGAGCAAATACGCCGGCACGCCGGACGCCGATATGATTACCATCAACACGGTTTCGGAGCCGACGACGCTGAACACCATGCTGGCCTATGACACCGGCTCCAGCTCAATCCTGCGCGAGATCGTGTCCGGGCTGTTTAAGCTCGACAAGAGCGACAAGCCCATTCCGGACCTGATTGAAAGCTATGAAGTCAGCGACGACAAGCTGACCTACACCTTCAAGCTCAAACAGGGCCCGAAATGGTCGAACGGCGAGCCGGTCACTTCCAAAGACTATGTCTTCGGCTGGACGACCGCGATGAAGAAAGAGACCGCCGCCAACTACGCTTTTATCCTGTACGACAACATCAAGGGCGGGAAGGATTATTTCGACGGCAAAATCAAGGAAGACCAGCTGGGCATCAAGGCGCCGGACGACTACACGCTGAGCATCACGTTCGTCAGGCCGATTCCCTACGCGCTGCACCTGTTCACGTTCACCGCCTACATGCCCCTGAACCAGAAGGCGTATGAGTCCATCGGCGCGGACAATTACGCGAAAGAAGCCGACAAGGTCGTGACGAACGGCGCCTATAAGGTGAGCGAATGGAAGCACAACGACCATGTGACCCTCGCGAAGAACGAGGATTACTGGGATAAGGACAAAATCGGCATCCCGAAAATCAAATACGTGATGCTGTCGGATGCCAACGCGACCCTGAACGCTTTCAAGGCCGGCCAGCTTGACTTCATGACGGTCGGCAAGGACCACATTAAGCTGCTGAAGGCCGAGGGCCAGCCGATCGCGAGGTATATCGAGACCGGGCCGTGGTACTTCCAGTACAATACGACCAAGAAGCCGTTCAACAACGCGAAGGTCCGCCAGGCGTTCGGCCTGTCCGTCGACCTCGACAGCTATGTCAACGATGTGCTGGCCGACGGCTCAATCAAAGCGGACGGCGTGGTCCCGCCGGGGGTCGCGGGAGCGAACGGCAAAGATTACGCCGAGGCGCGCGGAAGCATTCAGCCAAAATTCGACCCGGCAAAGGCAAAGTCCTTACTGGCGGAAGGTCTCAAAGAGGCCGGAGTATCCGCCGCCGGCTTCAAACCGGTCTTCACATGCAGCAACACGACCAGCGGGCAGAAAGACGCGGCTTTCTTCCAGGAGCAGTGGAAGAAGAACCTCGGCGTCAGCGTGGAGCTCAAACCCCTGGACAACAAAGCCCGCTTTGAGGCGATGCAGTCACAGAATTTTGAGCTTTTAATGGCCGGCTGGACACCGGACTACAACGACCCGATGACGTTTCTCGACCTGTTTATGACGAACAACGGGAACAACAACGGCAAATACTCGAGCAAAACGTACGACGACCTGGTCACCAAAGCCATGAACGAAGCGGACCCCGAAAAGCGCCAGAATATTCTGATCGAGGCCGAAAAGCTGCTTGTTCAGACGGACACCGCGGTATTCCCGATTTACTACAGGGCCATCAACTACACGACTTCGCAGAAGTTTACCGGCGGCACCTACACGCCGTTCCAGGGCTGGCCGGGCGATTACCACGACGGCACAAAGCTGACGAAAAAATAACGGAACGGCCGGGCGTTTCCGCCTGAACATCTCAAAAAACTCCGCAAATAAAGCCATGTTTTCGGATGTGGCTTTATTTGCCTGTGAAAACCGCAAAACCGCGAAGGAGCCGTTTTGCGGCTTTCACGGGTAAATGGCCCGGAACCTGAAAGGGCTTTTGCGGACGGAATCTCCCGCTTTTCTGTTTGCCGAATCTGAAGGAGTTGATGCTCTTTGCCAAAACAGCTTCAATACTATCTGAAAAGGGTACTGTATGCGGTCATCACGATCTTCCTGCTGATCTGCATCACCTTTTTCCTGATGCACCTGATGCCCGGCGATCCTTTTTCGGGCGAGAAGGCGGTTCCCGCCGAAATCAAGGCGGCCCTGTATGCGAAGTACGGCCTCAACCAGCCGCTTCCGGTGCAGTTTTTCAAATATGTTGGGAACGTGCTGCACGGGGACTTCGGCGTTTCTCTGCAGGACAAACGCCCCGTGGCCCAGACCATTGCGGAGGCGTTCCCGGTTTCCGCCGACCTCGGCATCCGGGCGCTGATTTTCGCCACCATCATCGGGCTGCTGCTCGGCGTCGTCGCGGCCGTTAAGCGCGGCACGGGCTGGGACACGGGGACCATGTTCCTCGCGCTGATCGGCGTTTCGGTCCCGTCGTTCATCCTCGGCGCGCTGCTCCAGTACTTTCTGGGCCTGAAGCTGTACCAGGCGACGGGGCGGCAGATTTTCGCCGTGATGGGCTGGGGCCCGGCCAACAGCAAGTTTCTGCCCGCGTTTGCGCTCGCGTTCGGCAGCATGGCCAGCATCAGCCGCCTGATGCGCACCAGCATGCTGGACGTGCTGAACCAGGACTACATAAAGACCGCGAAGGCGAAGGGCCTCAGCCGGGGGGAGATTATCTGGAAGCACGCCGTGCGCAACGCCGTGATGCCCGTGGTGACCATCATGGGCCCGCTGGTCGCCGCCGTGCTGACGGGGACCTTCGTGGTGGAGAACATCTTCGCCATCCCCGGCCTCGGCAAGATTTTCGTGCAGTGCGTGCAGAACAACGACTACACCACCATCGTGGGGACCACGCTGTTCTACGGGTCGTTCCTGGTGTTTGCCAACCTTGTGGTGGACATCATCTACGGCCTGCTCGACCCGCGGATTAAACTGAGCGGAGAAAAGGAGTGAATGGGAAAAATGGCAAACGAACAGGCCCAGACCGCGAATCCCGTCGCATCTTCGCCCGCCGCGGGGAAGCCCATCGACCCGTCGGAGTTCGAGTGGGTCGGGCCGAACGTAAAGGAAATGGAAACCATCTCGCGCCCTTCCATCAGTTTCTGGAAGGACGCGTTCCGGCGCCTGCGCAAGAGCAGGGTCGCCATAGTCTGCCTGGTGATTCTGGCGCTGCTGGTGCTGGGCGCCGTTTTTCTGCCGATGGTAAGCCCGTTTGACTTTTCGCGGCAGAACGTCGCGTTCTCGAACCAGCCGCCCATGTGGGTGGATAACGAGACCAGCCAGCCGCATCTGTTCGGCACGGACACCCTCGGCCGCGACATCTGGGTGCGCATCTGGATGGGTGCGCGCGTGTCGCTGACCGTCGCCGTCGCCGTCGCGCTGATCGACTGCCTCATCGGCATCGTCTACGGCGGCGTCTCCGGCTATTTCGGCGGCATGGTCGACAATGTGATGATGCGCATCGTCGAAATCATCAGCGGCATCCCGTACCTCATCATCGTGATGCTGCTGATGGTTGTGCTGCCGAGGGGCATCGGCACCATCATCATCGCCTACTCCATCACGGGGTGGACGGGCATGGCCCGGCTGGTGCGCGGGCAGGTGCTCGCGCTGCGGCACCAGGAGTTTCTGATTGCCGCGGAATCCATGGGCGCCAGGCCGGCGCGCATCATCGCCCGGCACCTCGCGCCGAACCTGCTGAGCCTCATCGTCGTCAACGTGACGCTCGACATCCCGAACGTGATTTTCACCGAGGCATTCCTCTCCATGCTGGGCCTTGGCATCGCGCCGCCGCAGTCCTCGTGGGGCATCATGGCCAACGACGGCATTGCCGTGTTCCAGGTCTATCCCATGCAGCTGGTTTACCCCGCGGTGTTCATCAGCATCACCATGCTGGCCTTCAACCTGCTGGGCGACCAGATGCGGGATGCTTTTGACCCCAAACTGAGGAGGTAGTCGTCTGGATGGAACGGATATTGGACATTAAGGACCTGGAGGTGTCGTTCGACACCTACGCGGGCGAGGTGCACGCCGTGCGCGGCGTGAGCCTGCACGTGGACGCGGGCGAGGCGCTGGCCATCGTCGGCGAAAGCGGCTGCGGCAAGAGCGTGACCGCCCAGACGGTGATGAAGCTGAACCCCATGCCGCCCGCCCGCATCAAAAACGGCAAAATCGACCTGTGCGGCAGGGACATTGTCGCCGCGGGCGAAAAGGAGATGCAGGGCATCCGCGGCCAGCTGGTGAGCATGATTTTCCAGGACCCGATGACCTGCCTGAACCCGACCAAAAAGGTCGGCAAGCAGCTGACCGAGACCCTGAAGAAGCACAAGCACCTGAGCGGCCGGCAGTGCCGCGAAGAGGCGGTCCGCCTGCTGAAGATGGTGCAGATCCCCAACGCGGAGCAGCGGGCGGGCGAGTACCCGCACGAGTTTTCCGGCGGGATGCGCCAGCGCGCCATGATTGCGATGGCGCTCTCCTGCCACCCGAAACTGCTGATTGCCGACGAGCCGACCACCGCGCTGGACGTGACCATCCAGGCGCAGATTATGGAGCTGATGCAGAAAATCCGCGACGAGACCGGCACGTCGATTATCCTGATTACCCACGACCTCGGCGTGGTGGCGAACCTCGCGGACCGCGTGGCGGTGATGTACGCCGGCAAAATCGTGGAGCAGGGCTCCGCGCGGGACAT
>DHOB01000027.1:1525-4010 GCA_002409675.1 Ruminococcaceae bacterium UBA5401 | reverse complement strand
GTTTTGCTGGCTCAATGCCTGACTTCGTGTCGTGAATATTCGCCGCGCGGACGACGGCCTCAAGCAAATTTCCCATCGCGTCTACGACGATGCGCCGCTTTCGCCCTTTCGTTTTTTCCCTCCGTCAATGCCGCGTTCCTCGCTTGCGAATACAGCTTCTAAGAGCTTTCATGTTGTTTTCACAACTTCATTCTAAACTAAAGCAAAAAGCCGAAGCAGCCAACCCTTTTCGGGATGACTGCTCCGACTTTTTTTGCAAGGCCGTTTTGCAACAGCTTCTCCATCCGGAGAGTGAAAAACGGCTACAGGGAGGCGACGACCTCCACCTCGACCGGCGCGTTTTTGGGTAGCGCCGCGACCGCCACGCAGGAGCGGGCCGGTTTCCCCGTAAAGTACTTCTCATAAACCGCGTTGAAGGCGGCAAAATCCGACATATCCGCCAGAAAGCACACTGTCTTCACGGTATTTGCAAAGCCGGTCCCCGCGGCGGACAAAATGGCGCCGATATTTTTCATGACCTGCTCCGCCTGGGCGCCGAAGCCGCCGCCGGCCATCCGGCCCGTCGCCGGATCTATCGGAATCTGCCCGCTGACAAAGACCAGGCCGCCGGAAACGATCGCCTGCGAATACGGGCCGACCGCGGCCGGGGCTTCTTTGGTGGAAATGATTTTCAGCATCAGGACGCACCTCCATTGTGATTCTGCTTCCATACCGTTCCTTTTAACCGGATATTATACAGGACGCGCAAGCAAACATATTGTTGCATTGCAATAATGCTGAAAATAGTCGCTCAAAAAAAGCGCTGGACGCCGTCTTTCGTCACGCGGGCGAAGACAAGCGGCCTGCGGGCGGGCTGCTCGCCGCGGATCGTAACGGCCGAAACGAAAATCCGCTCGGCGTTTTCGCACAGCTTTTCCGACGAGGAATACAGGGTGGCGATCCGCTCGCCCTCCCGGACGGGGTCGCCCGCCTTTTTCTGCAGGACGATGCCGGCGGAAGAATCGATGGAATCCTCTTTTTTCTTTCTTCCCGCGCCGAGCTCCATCGAGGCGATTCCGCACTGCTCCGCATCCATGGAATACAGGTAGCCCGACCGCGGGGCTGTGACGGCGCGCTCCATCCCGGCTTTTTTGAATCTGCCGGGCGAATCCAGCACGGAGGTGTCCCCGCCCTGCGCGGCCACCATCTCTTTGAGCTTGCGGAACGCGGAGCCGTCCGCGATGCTGCCGCGGGCCATTCCGCGGCACTCCTCCAGCGCGCCCCGGCCCGCCAGAACCAGCATGTTGGCCGCCAGCTCCACGCAGAGCTGGGTCAAATCCTGCGGGCCGCGCCCCTGCAGGGTCCGGCAGACCTCCTGAATCTCCAGCGCGTTGCCGACCGCCCTGCCGAGGGGCTGGTCCATATCCGTAATCAGCGCCAGGGTCCTGCGGCCCGCCTTTTCGCCGATGGAGACCATGGTCTGCGCGAGCCTGAGCGCGTCGTCCGGCGTCTTCATGAACGCGCCGCTGCCGGTCTTGACGTCCAGAAGGATGCAGTCGGAGCCCGCCGCTATCTTCTTGCTCATGATGCTGGAGGCAATCAGCGGGACGCTGTCCACCGTAGCCGTGACGTCGCGCAGGGCGTACAGCTTTTTGTCCGCCGGGACGAGATTGCCGGACTGGCCGATCACGCTGACGCCCACTTTGCGGACGATTTCAAGAAAGCGCTCCCGGTCGATTGCGGTCTGCATCCCGGGAATCGACATCATCTTGTCGATGGTGCCGCCCGTATGGCCCAGGCCGCGCCCGCTCATCTTGGCCACGCGCACGCCCAGGGACGCGACGATGGGGGAAACGACCAGCGTCGTCTTGTCCCCGACGCCGCCGGTGCTGTGCTTGTCGACTTTCACGCCCGGCACGGAAGACAGGTCCACCCGCTCGCCCGAATCCGCCATGGCGAGCGTCAGGTCCGCCGTCTCGCGCTCCGTCATCCCGCGGAAGCAAATCGCCATCAGCAGGGCGGAAACCTGATAGTCCGGGATTTCGCCCGCCACGTAGCCGCCGATAAAATAGCGGATTTCCCCGGGGGAAAGCTCTCCCCCGCGCTTTTTTTTCTCGATGATGTCGTACATCCTCACCGTGAACTCCCCCTTCCGGAATCTTCGCGCAGGTTCTCCGGGCCGAAGCCGAGCGGAAGCAGCTCTTCCAGCCGCCAGCTCTGCGGACGCCCGGTTCCGTCGGCCAGCACGATGCGGAACGAGTGCGGGTCGCAGAACTCCATCATCACCTGGCGGCAGACGCCGCAGGGCGGGCACGGCTCCCCGGCCGGCTCGCCTTCCCGGCCGCCGACGACCGCGATTTTCTCGAACTCCCGCTCCCCTTCGCTGACCGCCTTGAAAAACGCCGTCCGCTCCGCGCAGTTGGTCGGGGAATACGAGGCGGACTCGATGTTGCAGCCGGTATAGACCCTGCCGCTCTTCGCCAGAAGCGCCGCCCCGACCGAAAAA
>DHOB01000027.1:0-1200 GCA_002409675.1 Ruminococcaceae bacterium UBA5401 | reverse complement strand
GACCCGCTTGCCGACGTGCCGGGCGAACAGCGCCACGTCCTCGAAAGTCGCCCCGCCCGTGGAAAAGCCCGTCGAGGTCTTGATGAAGTCGGCGCCCGATTCCGTGACGACCTCGCACATCCTGATTTTCTCCTCCCGGGTCAGGAGGCAGGCCTCCACAATCACCTTGAGGATTCTGCCGCCGCAGGCGTTTTTGACCTGCCGGATTTCGTCCAGCACCTTGTCGAAAAGCCCGTCTTTGACGTACCCCAGGTTGACGACCATGTCGATTTCGTCCGCGCCGTTGCGCACGGCGTCCTGCGCCTCAAAGACTTTGGCCGCCGTGGTGTCGTAGCCGTTCGGGAACCCGATGACCGTGCAGACGGGCACCCGCCCCTGCGCGTAGCGGCGGGCGCGCGCGACGTACGCCGCCGGGATGCAGACGGAAGCGGTGTGGTACCGGATGCCGTCGTCGCAAATCCGCCTGATTTCATCCCACGTCGCCGTCGGGGCGAGCAGGGTATGGTCCACTTTGCTTAAAATTTCCTGCAAATCCATGTAAATCCGCCTTTCTAAAAATCAGCGCGCCCCTTTTTCATAGGGGATGCCGTCCTCTTTCGGCGCGACGGCACGCCCCACGAAAAGAATCAGCACCAGAATTGTCAGCACATAGGGGAGCATCGCGAGAATCTCCGAAGGAACCGCGAACTTTCCGCCGCCGAGGACCACCGTGAGGGCCTGCGCGAAGCCGAACAGCAGGCAGGCGCCGTAGGCCCCCTGGGGCGTCCATTTGCCGAAGATGACCGCCGCCAGCGCGATGAACCCCTGCCCGCTGATGGCGGTGGGCGTGTACTGCGTGATGATGTCGAGCGTCATGCAGCTTCCGCCGAACCCCGCGAAGACGCCGGAGAGCAGCACGCAGAGGTAGCGCACCCGCGTGACGCTGATGCCGAGCGAATCGGCGGCCGCGGGGTGTTCTCCGACCGACCGGATGCGCAGGCCCCACTTCGTCTTGTACAGCACGAACCACATCAGCACGGTCAGCGCCACGGCCAGCACCGCGGTGACGTCCAGGTTCAGGTTTTTGGCCACGGCGTTCTGGGTGGTGAGGTTGCCGAAAATTTTCGGCAGCTTGTTGGCGATGGGCTTGGACATGGTCGCGCCCTCAAAGAACATCCGGCAGAAGAACAGGGCGAACCCGGGGCCGATGAGGTTCAGCGC
>DHOB01000034.1:6136-6590 GCA_002409675.1 Ruminococcaceae bacterium UBA5401 | reverse complement strand
TAAATCTGCCGGTTGCTCCGATGGAAGAACTCAATCTGCTTTTCCCAGGCCGGCAGGGCCGCGGCGTGCTTTTTCACAACTGGGAGCCGGCCGGCCCATTCGAGCAGCTTATGCGTCAGCTTCCGGCTGAAGGATATCAGCAGCAGAAAAACCGCGATGGCAAGCTGGACCGCAAAACCGAGAGAAGTCAGCCCCCACATCGCCGGGGACAGCGGCTTCCTGAAAAAGAACGTCTGAAGAAGGATTGCCAGCAGGCTGTAGAAAGCGATGCCGGTCTGGTAAACGAAAAATTTCTGAACCAGGGCGGAGGTCGCCCTGCCCGGGTCGATTCTCTGCCGGCTCATAAGATAAATCTGCATGGGCTGGCCCCCGCTCTGGAACGGGGTGATTGCGCTGTAAAAGTGGCCCGCCAGGCAGACTTTCAGCGCGAAGCGGAACCGATAGCCCGGATTCG
>DHOB01000034.1:4897-5894 GCA_002409675.1 Ruminococcaceae bacterium UBA5401 | reverse complement strand
CTGCCCCAGCAGCGCGAGCAGGCCGTTTTTCGAGATGCAAAAATAGAACAGAATCCCGAGGGAAATCAGAATGGATACGATGCTGACAATCTTTTTCCAATCAATCTGCTTTTTCCGTTTTTCGTCTTCAACTGCCTGAGGCATGTTTCTTCTCCCTGTCAGGCGCAAAATCCGCGCCGCCCCGCAGAAGCAGGGCTTTATCTTTACTCTTTGCCAGAATCTTTCAGAGCATCTTCAAGATGCCATATTATAATATACAGACGGGCAAAAAGCAAGCGAACCGCAGAAGAGCGGCGCCCTTCCGCGGCTGCACGGCTTCTTCGGCGGCGGGAATCAGATATGAAATATCCGGAACAGCCAATATTTTGCGAAGTCGACGGCGACCATAAAAAGGGCCGCTATTCCGAGCAGAACGGCGACCTGGCGGAACGAAAGCGCGGGCGCGGCCACGCCGGAAACACCGAGCAGCGCGAATCCGGCGACGGTCGCAAGGTTGACGAAAAGCATCTTCCCGCCCGGCATGGAAGACCAGAAATGCCGGCGCTCCCGAACAGCCAAAATCCGGAACTGCGTGTTAAAGACCAGGCTGAGCATGACGAGCGTGCAGAGCGAATCGTAAGCCAGATGAAAAAAAGAAAGGCCCACAAAGACGACGAACAGATCCTCCAGCGCAAACAGGATGCCGAGCAGCGCGGAGGCGGGGACGATGCTTTTCATCTTCCACGAATTGGGTGATTTTGTCGCGACGACCCGGTCCGTCGCGATGGACATGGTGACAAAATCGTTTGCAAAGACCAGCAGCGACATGCCCAGCAGCGAAATCAGCATTGTGTGCAGCCAGAAATAGCCCGCCGTGAAAAGGACCACGACCTCCACCACTTTCGTGACCTTGTTGAGAACCCAGGTCAGCATCCGCTGGTAAGTCTGGCGGCTCACCGCAATGGTGTCGATGATTTCGCTCAGGCCCGGCTTGGTGAGCACGACGCCGGCGGACGCC
>DHOB01000034.1:2782-4654 GCA_002409675.1 Ruminococcaceae bacterium UBA5401 | reverse complement strand
CCGTCGCCCGTCATGCCGACCCTGTGCCCTTCGTCCTGCAGCAGGCGGACGATTTGGAACTTATCCTCCGGATAGACTTCCGCAAACCCGTCGCTGCCGTCAATCAGGGCAATTTGCTCCGCATGGCTCAGGCCCTTCAACTCCTCCGCCCGGCGAATCCGGTCCCCGATGCCGACCTGCCCCGCGATTTCGCGGGCGATTGCCAGGCTGTCCCCCGTCAGCATCAGAGGGCGGATGCCGAGGGCCTTGATTTTTTGAATCATGGCTCCGGAATCGCGCCTCGGCGGGTCGGAAAGCGCCAGCAGGCCGGCTGGCCGAAAGCGCCCGCCCTCCCCGTCCGCGCGGACCGCGACGGCGATGGTCCGGCAGCCCCGCGCTGAGAATTCATCGGCGGCGTTTTCCGCTTCCGTTTTTATCCGCGGGCTCAGCGGGCCGCAGAGCTTCCAAAGGACCTGCGGCGCCCCTTTTGCCACGCGGTATTTTTCACCCTCTATTTCGACGACCGCCTCCGTCCGCTTTTTGGCCGGGCTGAACGGAAGATAAGAGAGCCGGCGGCAGCCGTCCAAACGCAGGCCGCGCGCTTTGGCGTCCCGCAGAATCGCCGTGTCGATGGCGTCCATCTCTTCTTCCCTGGAGGCGAGGGCCGCCAGCTTCAGGACCTGCTCCGCCCCATAGGGGGCGAAGGCTCTGCATTCCGCCACGGTGAGGCGGTTCTGCGTGACGGTTCCCGTTTTATCGAAGCAGAAAACGTCGATGGAAGCGGCGTCCTCGATGGAATCCAGCCTTGTGACGAGCACTCCCTTTTTAGAGAGGCCGAGCGCCCCGACGGCCTGCACGATGGTCGTCACGGCCGGCAGTGCGACGGGGACCGCGCCGATTAAAAACACCGTAATCAGGGACAGAATCGAAAAAATATCCCGATGCAGGAAAATCGCGTAGCCGGAGACCAGAACCGAAGCCGCGACGCCCAGAACCATCATGTATTTCACGATGCCGAACATCAGTTCCTGCTGCCTTGATTTCGGCCGGGCGGTCTGCACCAGAGAAATAGTTTTCCCAAAATATGTGCGGGCCCCCGTCTTCACCACGACGCCCGTGGCGTCGCCGCGTCTGACGATGGAGCCCGAATAGGCCGCGTCGGCCGTGCGAAGCTCCCGCGGCAGGGACTCGCCGGTCAGGGCCGAAGCGTCCACCGAAAGTTCCCCGTGCAGCACAAAGACGTCGACGGGGACCAGATCGCCGAGCTTCAGCTTCACGACGTCCCCCGGCACCAGCTCTTTCGCGTCCTTCAGAATCCACCGCCCGTCCCGCAGCACCTTCGCCCGAATCCGCAGCCGCTTCTTCAGAAGCTCCACGGCCTTTCGCGAGTTCTGCGACTGCAGAAAGCCGATGCCGGCGTTGACCGTCAGCAGGGCAAAAATCAGCGCGCCTTCCGCGTAATGCCGGAGAATCAGGGTAAGCGCCATCGCAAATTCCAGAAGCCAGGGCATGGGGCCCCAGTACCGCTTTAAAAATTTAAGGACCGGGTTCTCCTTCGTTTCCTTCACTTCGTTGCGCCCGAAGCGGCGGAGCCGGTCCGCCGCCTCCGCCCCGGAGAGGCCGCCGGCGCCGCTCTTCAAAGACGCCAGCACCTCCTCCGGCGCGGCGGCCCGGCGCTCTTTCCCCGTTTCTCCGTTTAAACCCATTCTGAACCTCCCCGCTTCTCGTTCTGAAAAATTCTTGAAACACCCCCAGTATAGCGCTTGATTCATCATAAGTAAAATAATATAATACTATATGCAGCATATTAAAAATAGTATATTCACAATGGAGATGCTGAAGGATGACCCTTCGCCACATGAAGATTTTTGCCGCCGTCTGCGACTGCCAAAG
>DHOB01000034.1:0-2547 GCA_002409675.1 Ruminococcaceae bacterium UBA5401 | reverse complement strand
GCTTTTCGACCGGATTTCGCATAAACTGTGGATTACGGAGGAAGGAAAAGAGCTTCTCCGGTTCGCGCGGCGGATTCTCTCGCTGTTCGACGCGGCGGAATACGACATCAAAAACCGGGATTCCTTCGGGGCGTTGCGGGTCGGCTCCAGCATCACGGCCGGGACGTGCCTGATGCCGGAATACGTAAAGCGGTTCCGCGCCGCCCGCCCCAAAACGAGGGTCCTCGTGACGGTGGACAATTCCGCGGCAATCGAGAAAAAGGTTCTAAAAAATCAGCTGGATTTCGCCCTGATTGAAGGAGTCGTCCATTCGCCCCAAATCGTCTTCCGCCGGTTCATGAAGGACCGGCTCGCCGTGGTCTGCGGAGCGGGCAGCGCCTTTGCCCGGAGAACCGAACTGCCGCCGGAAGAGCTGCCGAACTTGCCGTTCATCCTGCGGGAAAAGGGGAGCGGAACCAGGGAGCTGTTCGACAGCGCGCTGCTGACCAGAGGAGTCAAAGTCACCCCGGAATGGGAAAGCGTGAGCACGGAGGCAATTGTCCGCGCAGTGTCCTGCGGGCTGGGGCTTTCCGTGCTTCCGTTCCGGCTCGTGGAGCGCGAGCTCAGACAGAAAAGCCTGGCCGAGCTCCATATTAAAGGTCTGAAATTTGAACGGTATTTTTCTCTGATTTATCATAAGGACAAGCACCTCTCCCGCTCCATCCTGGAATTTTTTAAAATCATGCGGCTCCCGGAAGCGGCAGAGCAGTAGATGATTCAGAGGCGGGCCCAGGCCCGCTTATGAATTTTTACTGCGGAAAGAGGAAAGCTCTTGACAAACCGCTCTAAACCGGATAAGATGGATATGCACCCCTCCCTGGGTGTAGAGGTGATGTTTGGTGAAGCAAAGATTCAACGTGACGGGCATGTCCTGCGCGGCCTGCTCCGCCGCCGTGGAAAAGAGCGTCGGCAGGGTAAAGGGCGTGCGGTCCGTGGCCGTCAGTCTGCTGACCAACAGCATGGCGGTGGACTACGACCCCGCGGAAACCGGGAACGGCGAAATCATCAAGGCCGTGGAGCGCGCGGGGTACGGGGCCTCCGTCCCGGCAAGGGCCGGCGGAAAAGCCGCGTCGGTCCGCGCCGCCTCCCCCGCCGAAGACGCGCGGCGGGCGATGAAGACCCGCCTGGTCGTTTCGTTCGTGTTCTGGATTCCGCTGATGTACCTCGCCATGCACCATATGTTCAAAATGTGGTTCGGCCTGCCGGTGCCCCCCTTTATGGAGGCGGCGTTTCACGGCACCGAGAACGGCGCGGTGTTCGCGTTCGCGCAGTTCCTGCTGCTGCTGCCGATTGTGTTCGCAAACTGGAGCTATTACAAAAACGGCTTCCGCGCACTCGCCCACCGGGCGCCCAACATGGATTCCCTGATTGCGCTCGGCTCGGCGGCCGCCATCGCGTACGGGGTTTTCGCCGTTTTCCGCATCGGCTACAGCCTCGGCCACGGCGACGCGGCAACCGCTGAGCGGTACCTGCAGAACCTGTATTTTGAATCGGCGGGCACCATCCTCACGCTGATTACGCTTGGCAAATACCTGGAGGCGCGCTCAAAGGGCAAAACTTCGGAGGCCATCACACGGCTGATGGACCTCGCCCCCAAAAAAGCGACGGTGATCCGCGAAGGGCGTGAAGTCGAAATCCCGGCGGAGGAAATCGCGGCCGGCGACGTGGTGGTCGTGCGGCCCGGCCAGAGTATCCCGGCGGACGGCGTCGTGCTGGAGGGCGGTTCTTCCGTCGACCAGTCGGCCCTGACCGGCGAAAGCATCCCGGTCGAAAAACGCCCGGGGGATTCCGTCTCCGCCGCGACGGTCAACAAAACGGGCTCCTTCAAATTCCGCGCGCGGAAAGTCGGCGCCGACACGACGCTCTCGCAGATTATCCGGCTTGTCGAGGACGCCGTGGCCTCCAAGGCGCCGATTCAGAAGCTCGCGGACAGAGTCAGCGGCATCTTCGTTCCGGTCGTGCTCTGCATCGCAGTGGTCACGGCGGTCGTGTGGATGCTGCTGGGCAAGCCGTTCGAGTTCTCGCTTTCCGCCGCCATCGCCGTGCTGGTGATTTCGTGCCCGTGCGCCCTCGGCCTCGCCACGCCCGTGGCCATCATGGTCGGGACGGGCCGCGGCGCCGCGAACGGCATCCTCATCAAATCGGCGGAGGCGCTTGAGACCGCCCACACCGTCGGTACGGTCGTGCTCGACAAAACCGGCACGGTCACCGAGGGCAAGCCCCGCGTGACCGACGTCGCCCCCGCAGCCGGGGTCCCGGCGCGGGAGCTTCTGCAGATTGCGGCCGCACTGGAGCAGCCCTCCGAACACCCGCTGGCGGAGGCCGTGATGGAAAAGGCAAAACGGGAAGGCATCGCGCCGGCCGAAACGAAAGACTTCCGGGCACTGCCCGGCAGGGGCGTGGCCGCCTCGGTGGGCGGAGCTTCCTGTGCCGCCGGGAACGCCGCCCTGATGGAGGAGCTGGGAATTGATTCCTCCGCCCTGCACGCCGCGGCGGAGCGGTTTGCGC
>DHOB01000069.1:12450-29393 GCA_002409675.1 Ruminococcaceae bacterium UBA5401 | reverse complement strand
TAAATAGAACGGAAAATCCAAGGGTTCCGCTCCGCCTCAGTCTCCGGAATTCTCCCCGGAGGGTTTGCCTTCGTCGCCCACCCGCAGCATCCGGTACCCGACGCCGATATGCGTCTGGATATATCGGGGCTGCGAGGGGTTTTTCTCGATTTTCTTGCGGAGGGTCGCCATGAAAACGCGCAGCGCGGAAACGTTGTTGGAATAGTTGCCCCAGATTTCATGCAGGATGAAATTGTGGGTCAGGACCTTGCCGACGTTTTTCGCCAGCAGGCAGAGCAGCTTGTATTCGATCGGGGTCAGGTGAACCTCTTTGCCGTCCAGCCAGACGCCGCCCGCCGCATAGTCGATTTTGAGACCGCCGTTGACAAAAACGGGGGAATCCTTCGGCAGCTTCTCGCGGTCGTAGCGGACGCGGCGGAGGCTGACCCGCAGCCTCGCGAGCAGCTCGTCCACGCTGAACGGCTTCGTCAGGTAGTCGTCCGCGCCGGCGTCCAGGGCATCTATTTTGTCTTTGTCCTCGCTGCGGGCGCTGACCACGATGATGGGGGTGTTCGACCAGGTGCGGACCTTTTTAATCAGGTCCACGCCGTCCATGTCCGGCAGGCCCAGGTCCAGGATAATCACGTCCGGCTGCTTGGAGACGGACTCGAAAATAGAGGCCTCCCCCGTCGCGGCTGTATGGTACAGGTACCCCTGCGTCTCCAGAGTCGTGGTAATCAGCTTGCGGATGGCCTTGTCGTCCTCCACAACAAGAATCAGCGGCTTGTTCATCGGCATGCACCTCGGTTTTCGGCTTATCGTTTATAGAATAAAGCAGGGCGCAACCCGCCCTGTCTATTTTTTGTGATTTTCAGGGCCGCGGACCTCCGCGTTCAGGTAAAACGAATACAGCAGACATTCCCGCACCTTTTTGCCGGTGCACTGCTCCAGCGCGAAGCGGTACAGGTCCAGCTGCTCCCGGTACCGCTCCCACAGGGCGGCGGGGTCGGCGGTGCGGTCGGTCTTGTAATCCACGAGGACCAGCCCGCCCGCTTCTTCGAACACGCAGT
This sequence comes from Ruminococcaceae bacterium UBA5401, assembly GCA_002409675.1. Classification (GTDB taxonomy): domain Bacteria; phylum Bacillota; class Clostridia; order Oscillospirales; family Acutalibacteraceae; genus Thermocaproicibacter. Next base: position 28,344 of record DHOB01000069.1, on the reverse strand, counting down.
CCGCCTCCCCCTGCAGGACGACGGATTCGTCCCGCAGCGCCGGGGGCAGCTGCGGATTGACGCGGCCCGCCGGAATCTCGACCGAGAAGCGGAACTCGCGCTCGGCGTGCGGCGACGCGGCGATGCGTTCCGCCAGCGGGCCGGAAAGGAACGCCCGCGCGCGCGGCAGGTCCACGGCCTGCGCCTGTGCGGATGTCAGAAAGCCCGATTCGCACAGGCGGCCCAGCTCGGCTCCGGGGTCTTTCGCGGCGCGGCGGTAATCCGCAAACTGCAGAAAGGCGTGCAGCGCAGTGCCGCGCTCCGCGGCGGTCAGCCCGCGCTCGCTGAGGAAGGCCGGGCGCGAAACCGCGGCGTACCGGGCGGCGAACTTCTTTTCCGCCAGCTCCGAGGCGGCCACCTTTGCGCAGACGCCGTTCAGGCCGGCGTAGGGATACACATAATCGAGACCGGCGGCGATTTTTTTCATCAGACCCCCGTCGGGTTCGGCGGCGGGGGCTTCTTCCCGGGCGGGAAGCTCCTCCTGCTCCTTCTGCCGGACGAGGTGGATTTCCCACCTTTGCCGCGCCGGAAGGACGACGCTCTCCGGGGCGCCGGCGAGCGCGCGCAGCGGCCGGCCGTCCGGGTGGCGCAGCGCGCAGAGCAGCAGCCAGTCCGAAATGCTGGCGGCGGAGCGGACGGCGTAGGGCTGAATCCGGGCCTCGCCGGTGAGCCGGGGCGCGAGGCGTGCGAGCGTTTTTTCCGCGTCCCGCAGCGCGGTGACGAGAATCAGCTTCTCCTTCGCGCGCGTCATGGCGACGTAGAGCACGCGCAGCTCCTCGCTCATCTCGTCGCGCTCCAGCTCCAGCGCGACCGCCTCGCGCGGCATGGTGTCGTAGCGCACGCCGTTCGCCCCGCGCAGCCGGATTCCGAGGCCCAGCTCCGGGTGCAGCAGCACGTCGGGGGAGTCCCGGTTGAAGCGGCGGGAGCAGCCCGCGAGGATGCAGACCGGGAACTCCAGCCCCTTGGCGCGGTGGATGCTCATGACCCGCACGACGTTGGCCGATTCGCTGAGGGCGGATGCCGCGGACAGGTCCCCCCGGCTCTTCTGCATCCGCTCGAGGAAGCGCAGAAAACCCGTCAGCCCGTTGTAGCCGGAAGCCTCGTATTTTCTGGCGTACTCCAGCAACAGCCGCAGGTTGGCGAGGCGAAGCTCCCCGTTCGGCATCGCCTGGACCAAGTCGGGGTAGCCGGTTTTTTGGAATACGGCGCGGATCAGCCGGTCGGAGGGCAGGGTCGCCGCCAGCGTGCGGAAATCCTCAATCTCGTCCAGAAACGCGGCGGTCCTTTCGTCCTCCTTCGCAAAGGCGGCCACGGCCGGATACAGCCGGCCCGCGCGGGCCTTCAGGCGGATTTTCGCCATATCGTCCGCGGTAAAGCCGTAGATGGGGCACATCATGACCGAGAGGAGCGGGATGTCCTGCATCGGGTTGTCGATCACGCGCAGCAGGGACAGGGCGGTATTGACCTCGGGCGCCTCGAAAAAGCCGCCCGTCGTGTCCGCCCATGCGGGGATGCCGAGCGCGGTCAGCTCCCGCACATAGTCGTGCGCGGGGCGGTTCGCGCTGCGCAGCAGGATGCAGCAGTCGCGGTAGGTCGCCGGGCGCAGCTTCCCGTTTTCCGAAATCCTCGGCGTGCCGTCGGTCAGGGCGTAAATCTTCTCCGCAATCAGCCGGCATTCGGCCGCCACCGCGTCCTGCGCCTCCCCTTCGCCGGAAAGGTCGATCACGTCCAGCTCCGCCGCGGCTTCGTCGCTCGGCGGGTATTCCGCCGCGGGGACCAGCTCCTCCTCTTTCGTATAATCCAGCTCCCCGGTCTGGCGGCTCATCAGCTGGCGGAATACGAAATTGACGGCGTCCGTCACGCCCGCCCGGCTGCGGAAATTCCGGCCCAGCACCACGCAGGCCGGGTACCGGTCTGCCCTTCGGTCATAGCGGGGAAGGGCGCCGCGCCGCCGCAGGAAAATCTGCGGCATGGCCTGGCGGAAGCGGTAGATGCTCTGCTTGACGTCGCCGACCAGAAACAGGTTTTTATCGTCCTGCGATACGGCGCGGAAAATCAGGTCCTGCGTCTCGTTGGTGTCCTGGTACTCGTCCACCATGATTTCATCGAACGAGGACGCGAGCTCCGCGGCCTCCGGCGTGCGCTCAAAGCCGTGCTCCGTCTCGCGCACCAGCAGGCGGAGCGAGAGGTGCTCCAAATCGCTGAAATCGACGGCGTGGCGCTCGCCCTTCATCCGGTCGAGAATCTCGGAAAAGCGGACGGTTACCTCGAACAGCTTGTGGACGATAGGGTCGAGCCGGGCGATGTCGCCGGCGCACTGTTCTTCGGTCGCGGAAAACAGCGACGCGATTTTGCCGACCGTGCTTTTGACCTCGCTCCGCGCGGCGGAGAGGCGGTTTTTGAGCGGGCTGCCGCCGTAGCCGCGCAGGGGTCTGAGCTTCTGGAACGCGAAGTTCCGGGCGGCCGCGCCGGCGCGGTCCCAGTCGCCGGCGCTTACCGCCTCCGCAAGGCCGTTCAGCCCGGCGAGGTCGGAGCGGTAGGCGTCGGAATACGCGGCGGCGATTTTTTCATCCTCCGCCGCGCGGGCGAGGGAATCCCGCGTCACGGAGATGCAGTAGTCGGCGGCGTCCCGCGCGAAGGCGAGCAGCGTCCGGCCCCAGACCGTCTTTCCGGCCGGCCGGCCCGCGCCGTACAGCTCCGCTTTTTCCTTCATCCAGCGGCGCGGGAACGGGTGCGACCGCACAAAATCGTACAGCCGGTTCACAGTGCGGGCGACCCCGGCGTCGTCCCGGCCGGAAGAAAAGGATTCGACGAACTCGTAGAACGCCGCGTCCCCCCGCTCGTAAAATTCCCGCAGCGCCTGGTCGGCCGCGTCCGAACGGAGCACCGTGTCCTCGCTGTCGTCCAGCACGCGGAAATCCGGTGCGACGCCGAGCCGGTAAAAGTTCTGGCGCACAAGGTCGGCGCAGAAGCTGTCGATGGTGCTGATGTGGGCGCGCGGCAGCAGGAGCTGCTGCCGGCGCAGGTGCGCGTTCTCGGGGTCTTTTTCGAGCATGCGGGCGATTTCGGATTCGATGCGCCCGCTCATCTCCGCAGCCGCCGCCCGGGTGAACGTGACCACGAGCAGCCGGTCGGCGTCGGTCGGGCGCACGGGGTCCGTCAGGCGCTCCAGCACGCGCTGGACCAGCACCGCGGTTTTGCCGGAGCCGGCCGCCGCCGAGACCAGCAGCGTGCCGCCCCGCGCCCGGATGGCGTCCTTCTGCTCTTCCGTCCAGTTTCTGCTCATGCGCCCGGCCCTCCCTTCCCGGCTTTTTTCAGCTCTTCCATGGCGGCCTGCCGGTCCCAGCTCTGCATCCGGCGCTCCGGGTCGTCGCGCTCGTGGCCGCACACGGAGGAATACGGGCACCATTCGCAGGCGCTGTGCTTGTCGCCGTTCAGCGGCACCGCGCCGATTTCGCCGTTCCGCAGCTCGCGGGCCATGTCCGCAATCAGGGTCTTCAGGTAACCGAGAACCGCCTTCAGCTCCGCCGGGGAAACCACGTGGTCGCGCCGGCTCGGCAGGCCGCCCTTCAGCGCCACGGGGATATAGCGGCCCTTCGCCTCGCGGTCCATCGCCGCAATCACCTGCGGGTCGTCCAGCACCAGGCCGTCCATCCTCAGCTGGCGCTCCGCCTTCACCCGCAGCGCCTCCGGCGGGGCGTCCCGCCCGGCGGAAACGGAGGGGCGGTTCGCCGGGGCGTACAGGACGCCGGCCGGGCGGAAATCGCCGTACCGCCCGCCGCCGTTCTCGCACAGCGCGGCGAGGTAAATCAGCATCTGCATGTTGATTCCGTACAGGATGTCGGAAAGCCGGAATTCCTTTCTGCCCGTCTTGTAATCGACGATTCTGAGGTAGCGCTTGCCGCCGCGGTCCATCAGGTCCACGCGGTCGATTTTTCCGTCCACGCTGACCTCGCCGCCGCCCGGCAGCGCAATCCGGAGCGGGCCGACGGCGCCGCCGATTTCCAGCTCGAAATCCACGGGGCGGAAGCCGCTCTGGCAGAGCTCCCGCGCGATGTGGCCGGCGACGACGCGCGCGGCGTCCGCGATGCGGCCGACCAGGTATGTAAAGCGGGGCGTGCGGTTTTCCAGCCCGCCGAACATCATCGCGACGTACTCGTCGAGGAACCCCACAATCCGCCGGCGCAGTTCTTCCGGCTTCATGGCGCAGACGGCCTCGGCGCCGATGTTCTGGAACAGCCGCTGCAGCAGAAAGTGCATCAGGCTGCCGTACTCCAGCGCGTTCAGCTCCGCGGCGCGGCGCTCCCGCACGTTGAGCCCGTACCGGCAGAAATACTGGAACCGGCACAGGTAGAATTTTTCAATCTGGGTGGCGGAGACGCGCATCCGGTCCCCGAACAGGGCGCGGGCGGCGCCGCGGTCGGCAAAGCCGGCCGGCGCCTTCCCCGCGGCGCGGGCCGCCGCGGCGAGGCGGCCGCTCTGCCCGCGGCTCCTGAACAGGGCCTTGAGTGTGGCGGAAAGCGTGTCGCCGGAATTCCATTTGCGGGCGGTCAGCTCCATGGCCGGCGCCTCGGCGCAGGCGAACCAGACCGGCTGCAGCGCATACTCGTCCAGCGCCGGAACATTCTGCAGCACCGCGCGCGCCTCGGCCGGAATCGACGAGGGGGAAAGCCCGCCGCCGGATCCGTCGGAAACGGGATAGGTGATGTACAGCCGCTCGGAGGGCGCGCTCATCGCCGAGTAAGCCAGAAAGCGCTCCTGAAGCGCCGCGCCCTCCGAAAGGTCGTTGAGCGGCAGGCCGAGGCGAATCAGTCTGCGGCGCTCGCCGTCGCTGAACACGCGGTTCCCGCCCGGCGCGAGCGGAAACTCCCCGCGCGCCGCGCCTATCAGAAAGACGACCTTCGGCTCTGAAGTCCGGATGCGGTCCGCGTCGCCGACCGTGACCTCGTCCAGCCCCTGCGGGATGCTTGCGATGCGCTCCGACTGGATGATCAGGCGCAGCAGCTCCGCGTACCGCGTCCGCGTGATGCCCATTTTCCCAATCACCAGCGCCGTCTGGTCCAGCACGTTCATCAGCAGGTCCCACGTCCGCAGCTCCCGCTCGGCCGCGGCGGGGCTTCCCCGGCGCGAAAGCCTGCCCGCAAAGGCGCGCAGGTTGCCGGCCGCGCCCGTGTCCTCCAGCAGGCGGTAGGCCGCGGCGGCCATCTCCTCGCCGGTTTTCTCGCCGTCGGTGGCCTGCGCCAGGCGCAGGAGCGGCTCCACGGCCCTGCGCCTGGAATCGTTGATGCGCGAGAGGAGCCGGGAATCCGCCTCCGAAAATTTCGCGCCGAAGCCCTCCGGGTGGTCCGTCCACTCCTCTTTCCATTTTTTCCCCGAAAGATTCCAGACGAACGTGTAATTTTCCAGCTCCGAAATCCGGGCGGTCGAAAGGCCCGCGAGGCCGGTTTTCAGGTAGAGAAAGACGTCGTCCGACCGCAGGCCGTGCTGCACGGCGCGGAACGCGGAAAGGACCAGGCGCATCAGCGGCTCGGCGTCGATGTGCTCCGGCCTGTCCATGAAATACGGAATCTCCCAGCGCTCCAGCGCGGAGTCGAGGATGCCGATATAGGGCTGCGTGGTGCGCGCAATCACCGCAAAATCGCGGTAGCGGTAGTGCTTGCGGATGACCAGGTTGCGGATGGCCGCGCCGACGAACGCGGCCTCGTCGTAGCGGTTTTTCGCCTCGTAGACCGCCACGCCCCCGCAGGGACCGCGGTACACGCTGCGCGCCGGGCGGTAAGCCCCCGCCTCCAGCGCGGCGAGGGCCGGGTTCCGGAAGCGCCGGCCGCCCTCCAGCACCCGCGGCGGCGCGACGCGCACGCCGTTTCTCCCGGCCAGGCGCATCAGGACCTGCGCCGTGCGGCGCGCGATGGCAAACAGCCCGGATTCGTCCTCCGGGCCGCCGAGCCCGTCGGCGCAGAGCGTCACGTCCACCTCGTCCGCCTGCCGCAGAATCAGCTCCAGAACCCCGTACTCCTGCACGGTGAAGCTCTGGAAGGAATCCACCATCACCGTGAAGCCGGCGAAAAAATCGTGCCGCGCAAGGATGTCCTTCAGGCGCGTGAGGTCGTCGAGGGGGTCGAGGAAGCTGCGGGCCACCAGCGCGTCGTAAGCGGAGAGAATCAGGGAAACTTCCCGCAGTTTTTTCCGCAGGGTTCCCTGCGGCAGGCGCGCGGCGGCCTGCTCCAGCTTTTCCGGCCCGACGGCGCACATCTTCAGCTCGGCGGAAATGTCGAGCATCAGGCCGACCAGCTCGGTGCTCTCCGCGTTTTTGCGGTAGATTTCCAGCTTGTCGCGCACCTGCCCGATGGCGAGGCTCATAAAGATGCTGCGGCCCCCGTCGTCCAGCCGGCGGCCGGCAAACCCGCCGCACCGGCGCTGCACCGCGTCCACAAGGCGGGAAAAACTGGTCACCGAAACGCGCCGCGCCTCCCGCGCGCCCAGCAGCCGGAGCATTGCGCGCTCGTTTTCAAACGAGGCCTGCTCCGGCACAATCAGCATCAGCCGCTCCCCGCCGGCCCGGGCCTTCTCTTTCAGCGCGAGCCGCACCGCCCGGGTCTTCCCGCTGCCGGAGCGCCCGAAAACAAAACGAAGCATGGCCTCTTCCTCCCGTCCCCCGTATTATACCATAAACAGGCCGGGAGGAAAAACCGCGCTTCGCCGCTCTGGAACCCGGAGCCGCCGCCCTCAGCCGAACCGCTGCTGCAGCCAGCCGCGGAACTGCTGGTACAGCTCGACGGATTTGAATTTGAGGATATAGCCTTCCCCGTCTTTTCCCTCGACGATTTCCATCTCGCCGCGGTCGAGCACGTCCTGCAGCTCGGCGGGCGCCTCCGCCGCGGGCAGGCACAGGGCCGGGAACAGCACGCACCACCAGTTGTGCCCTTTGCCGGTGCCGAGCGTGACCTGCAGCGCGTCGTACCGGCCCGCCGGCAGGGTCACGTCCCCGTACCGGCGCGAGGTGAAGTACAGGTTGGCTAGCTCCGCGCGCACCGGGCAGGAAGCCCCCTGCTTCCGGACCTCGTCCTCGGCGGCTTTCTGCAGCCGGGGCAGGTTTTCGGCGACGGCGCGCTCGGCCTCTTCCCTGGTCTTGACGCCGTCCAGCATCCCGGCGCTTTCCGCGAGGATGCGGTCACGGACTTTCAGCTTCAGGGCCTGGTCTTCGCGGCTGTCGGAATTCGCCAGAACATGCAGCCGCAGAATATGGTTCGGAATATCTTCACAGCCCGCCGCGAAGCCCGCAAAGCTGAAAAGGACGGTCAGGGCAAACGCGAGGCAAAGCGATTTTTCCCATACTTTCATGCCGAGATTCTCCTTCCGTTCTGAAGCGTTCAGGAAAATCATTGGCATGATTTGGCAGTTTTATTCGTTCTGAAGATATTTGAAGAAATTTCGCCCGCCGAAAAATCAGTCCAGCTTGAGCTGCTCGTTATTCCTGGACTTGAATTCCTTCGCGGCGCCTATCAGGCCCTGAAAAAGCGGATGGGGCCGGTTGGGGCGCGAGCGGAACTCCGGGTGGAACTGGGAGCCGAAGAACCACGGGTGGGCGGGAATCTCCATCATCTCCACGATGCGGTCGTCCGGCGACCTGCCGCTGAACACGACGCCCGCCTTTTCAAAGCGCTGGCGGTAGTCGTTGTTGACCTCGAAGCGGTGGCGGTGCCGTTCATAGACGACGCCCGCCCCGCCGTACAGTTTGGCAGCCTTGGAGCCGGGCAGCAGCTTGCACGGGTATTTGCCCAGGCGCATGGTCCCCCCCAGCTGCACCACGCCCCTCTGCTCCGGCATCAGGTCGATGACATGGTTGGTGCTCTGCGGGTCGAACTCCGCGGAGTTGGCGTCCGCAAGGCCGAGGACGGAGCGCGCAAACTCAATCAGGGCGAGTTGCATCCCCAGGCAGATGCCGAGGAACGGCACGCCGTTTTCGCGCGCATAGCGGACGGCCCGAATCATGCCTTCGATTCCCCGCTGGCCGAAGCCGCCCGGCACCAGGATGCCGTCCACCTCGGAGAAAATCTCCCCGACGTTCTCGTCCTCGACGGTTTCGGAATCCACCCATTTGATGTTGACCTTCACCTTGTTGCCGAAGCCGCCGTGCGTGAGCGCCTCCGCGACGCTCAGGTAGGCGTCGCGCAGGCCGACGTATTTGCCCACGATGGCGACCGTGACGCTCTCCGTTAAAGACATGGCGGTGTGGACCATGGTGATCCAGTCGCCGAGATCCGGGCCGGGCGTGTCGAGGCCGAGCCGCTTGCAGACGATGTCGTCCAGTTTTTCCTCCCGCAGGGCGAGCGGAACGGCATAAAGAAGGGGGAGGTCCAGATTCTCAATCACACAGTTTTCCGCGACATTGCAGAAAAGTGCGATTTTCTTCTTGATTTCCTCCCCCACCGCCTTCTCGGACCGAAGGACGATGATATCCGGCTGAATCCCGATGGAAAGCAGCTCTTTGACGCTGTGCTGCGTCGGCTTGGATTTATGTTCGTGCGAACAGGCGAGGTACGGGACCAGCGTGACGTGGATGAACAGGCAGTTGGAGCGCCCGACCTCGATGGCGAACTGGCGGATTGCCTCGAGAAACGGCTGGCTCTCGATATCGCCGACCGTCCCGCCGACCTCGATGATGGCGACGTCGACGTTTTCTTTCCCCTCGTAGATGCGCTCCTTGATTTCGTTTGTGATGTGGGGAATCACCTGCACCGTGCCGCCGCCGTAGTCCCCGTTGCGCTCTTTCTGGATCACGTTCCAGTAAATCCTGCCGGAAGTCACATTGCTGTTCTGCGTGAGGTTTTCATCGATAAACCGCTCGTAGTGGCCGAGGTCGAGGTCGGTCTCCGCCCCGTCGTCGGTCACAAAGACCTCCCCGTGCTGGAACGGGTTCATGGTGCCGGGGTCGACGTTCAGGTAAGGGTCGAATTTCTGAATGGTGATGCGCAGGCCGCGCGCCTTCAGCAGCCTGCCGAGGGACGCCGCGGTAATCCCTTTCCCCAGGCCGGAAACCACGCCTCCGGTCACAAAAATATACTTTGCAGACATAATGCCCTCCATCCTCGGAATTTATGTAAATGATATAAAATCATGGGCTTGAGCCTCTCCGCCGTAAAAAAACAATCAGCCAAAATTATACCGCCCCCCGCAGGACATTGTCAAGCGGCGGGACTGCCCTTGCCCGTGCAGTCCCGCAGGGTCACGGGTCGGGTCGGGCCGCCTGGCGGCAGAAAGCCCGCACGGCCTTTTCCTCCCCTTTGACGGAGCCCTGAACCAGCTCCGCAGAGCCGCCGCCGCGCCCCGAGAACGCGGCGTTCAGGGCCTTTCCGAACGGGCGCACGTCCCGGTTCTTGGCCGCGGCCGCGTAGCGGTACCGGCCGTTCTCCCCGCTGAACACGGCCGCCGTGCCGCCGCAGCGCCCGGCCAGCAGCAGGGCGAAGCGCCGCAGGTCGTCCGGCGAAAGGCCCTCCTCGAACACGCAGGCGTTTCCGCCGTTTTCCGGGACCGCCGCGGCCTTCATCTCGAGGATGCGGCCGCGCAGGGCGGAGACCTGGCGCTTGAGCTCTTCGTTTTCAGTGAGGATATGCTCGGCCGCCGGCTCGATTTTTTCCGTTTTGGCCGAGAGCAGATTGGAGAGCGCGTCGGTAATCCGCAGCCTTTCGCCGAACGCCTCCATGGCCTGGGCGCCGCAGGCCATGGTGATGCGCGTGCCGCCCTTGTAGTTCTGCGCGCTAAGCAGCTTGACGGCGCCGATTTCGCCCGTGCGGGCGACGTGGGTCCCGCAGCAGGCGCAGACGTCGTACCCCGGCACGGTCACAATCCGGACCGGGCCGGTCAGCTCTTTTTTGCTGCGGTACCGCAGGCGCTTCAGCACGTCGGGCTCCGGGTACTCCGCCCGGACCGGAAGGTCGCGGTACACGGCCTCGTTGGCAAGGCGCTCGACTGCCGCGAGGCCGTCCGGGCCTATCGGCACGTTCCAGTCGACGGTCAGGAAGGCCTCCCCCATATGGAACCCGACGTTCTCGGCGCCGAACAGACGGTGCGCGACGCCGGACACGATGTGCTCCCCCGTGTGCTGCTGCATGCGGCGGAAGCGGCGGGTCCAGTCGATGCCGCCGAAGACCAGGGCCCCTTCCGGCAGGGGCCGGTCGGTGCGGTGGACGATTTCGCCTCCGCTTTCCTGCACGTCCAGCACGTTGGCGAGGTTCAGCACGCCCGTATCCGCCGGCTGGCCGCCGCCTTCCGGGTAAAACGCGGTGCGGTCGAGGGTCACGGCAAAGGTTTTCCCCTGCCTGCGGCAGCCGACGACATGGGCGGCAAAAATTTTGAGATAGGCGTTGGAATCATAGAGTTTTTCGGTCATGCTTGTCCTCCTTTTTCCTCATCCGGAACCGGCGCCCCGCCCGGAAAAGCCCGGACCGTGCTCTTCTCCAGCAGGGCGGCGGGATGGTATGAAAATTTCGACTTCCGCAGGCCCGCGTCGCCGACGTCCTCTTCCCTGTTGACGTAGACGGTCCGCTCCGTCGCAAAATGTTTCAGGAACTCCTGGACCAGGACCTGGTACACGCCGGTATAGCGCGTGTCCGCCTTCTCCACATGGACGAAGAGGGTATCCCCCACGATTTCTCCGATGGAGACGCCCGCAATCCGGTCCCCGGTCCACAGAAAACCGCCGAACAGGCCGTACTGGCCGTACCGCTCCAGCAGCTCCATGGTCTTGGCGCTCTCTTCCCGCGCGACGGGGCTCGCCTTCTGGTGCTCTTCGGCAAACTGCGCATAAAAAGAGCGCACCGCATCCAGATTGCCGTCCGTGATTTCCCGGAAAGAATAACCGGGGCACAGACGCTGAAACCGATGGATATGGTTGCGCTGACCGTCGAACTTTCTGCCGCGGAAGGAAAGCAGGTCCTCCGTTCGGTAAAGGTAGTCGAACCAGTCCCGGTTCGGCTCGGCGGAAAGGGCCGGGTACCGCCGCTTCAGGGCTGGCAGGGCGCCGGCCGGCACGGTACAGTAAATCAACGGCAGGCCGTTCCGGCGGCAGTAGTCCTCAATCTGATCCATCGCCGCCGCCGGATTCTCCCCAATCGGAACCGGAAACGCCATCACGCCGCCGAGATACTTCACCTTGAAAATCAGCGTGTTTCGGTAAATGGTGAAATAAGTCTTGAAATAATCCCTCCACATAAAGATTCCGCCGATGGAATAGTCGCAGATTCTGGAATCCTGCCACTTTAAAAACGGCCTTACGACGGGAATGTCGGAAAGCGTCAGAGTCTTGAAATGCAGCAATGCCTTCATCCTGTCTTTTTTTATTTCTCCGGAAGCGCCGGTTTCCCTTCTTTTCTTTCCGGAAAGAAACGGGCATGCCCCCGGCACATTCTATTAGTATAGCCCCGATGCCCTGAAAAATCAACATTTCCAGGTCTCCGCACGTTAAATGAGAAACGGGGCCCGGAAAGCGCCGCAAAGCGTTTTTCCGGGCCCCGCAGGTTTCGGGATTTTACAGGATGATGCAGATCAGGCCGCTGCAGCCCTCGTTGATGATGCGCTCGATGGTCTCGCGCACCTTGTCGCGCGCGTCCGCCGGCATGCGGTTCAGCTTGTTGTGGAGGCCCTCGTTGACCAGCTCGTGCAGGCTCTTCCCGAAGATATTGGAGTTCCATATCTGCGACGGGTTGGACTCGAATTCCTTGAGGATGTACTCGACCAGTTCCTGCGACTGCTTTTCGGAGCCGACGATGGGCGTGATTTCGGTCGTGATGCGCGTTTTCATCATGTGGATGGAAGGCGCCGCGGCCTTCAGGCGGATGCCGTACTTCCCGCCCTGGCGGATGATTTCCGGCTCTTCGAGGGTCAGCTCGTCGGTGCTCGGCATCACGATGCCGTAGCCGTTCTCCTCCGCATCGTGATAGGCGCCGCTGATTTTGTCGTAGACCTTTTTCATCTGTGCCATCTTCAGCATGCAGTCCATCAGGCTGCCCTCGTCGTTGATTTCGAGCCCCGTTTTCTCGCCGAGGACCTTATAGAAAAGGTCCGGCTGCAGCCCGACGGAGATTCTGGCGCGTCCCGTGCCCAGTTCGATGGAGGCGGTGTCCGCGCCCTTCACATATTCGCACTGGCGCACGTCGCGGACGACGTTTTCGACCTCGCGGATGCGGGTGATTTTCGCGGCCGACTGCTGGATGGAATTGTAGACCGCCGAGCGGAGCCAGTGGTCCTTCTCCAGCGAAGAGAGCCAGCGGGGCATGTCGACCCGGATTTCACGGACGGGGAACTCGAACAGGACCTTGGCGAGGATGGCGCGGATCTCCGCCTCCTCCAGATGCAGGCAGTCGACCGGCAGCACGGGCACGGCGTACTTTTTCTGCAGACCGTCCGCAAGGGCTTTCGCTTCGTCCGTCGCGGGGTTCACGCAGTTGAGGAGCACGATGAAGGGCTTGTCGATTTTCTTGAGCTCGCCGACGACCCGCTCCTCCGCCTCCGCGTATTCCGAGCGCGGGATGTCGCTGATGCTGCCGTCCGTCGTGACCACAAGGCCGATGGTGGAATGTTCGGTGATGACCTTCTTGGTGCCGATTTCGGCCGCCATGTTGAACGGGATCGGCTTGTCGTACCACGGCGTCATCACCATGCGCGGGGCGTCGTTTTCGATGTATCCGAGGGCGCTCGGGACGATGTAGCCGACGCAGTCTATCAGCCGGACGGAAAACGTGGCGCTGTTGTCGATATGCACCGTCACGGCCTGCTCCGGAACGAACTTCGGCTCCGTGGTCATAATGGTGCGCCCCGCGGCGGACTGCGGCATTTCATCCACGGCGCGGTCGCGCCGGTACTCCGAATCCATGTTCGGCACGACGATGGTATCCATAAACCGCTGGATAAACGTGGATTTTCCGGTTCTGACCGGCCCGACGACGCCGATGTAGATGTCGCCGTTCGTCCGTTCCGAAATATCCCTGTAAATATCGTGTTCTTCCATTTTTCCTCCCCCTCAGGCATCAGAAATATTCGCCCTGAAACACAGGCCGGGAACGCCGGGGCGCAAAAGCGGGCGGCCCGCCTACATCGGAATCAGCAGCATCCCCTTGTTTTCAACAGCATCGCCGGAAAGGCCGTTCTCACTGCGGATCGACTGAAGGGACGTGCGGTATTCCCGCGCGATATTCCAAAGGCTTTCGCCGGCGGCGGCAAAGTAAAGGCAGAGGGCGGCCGCGTCGCGCTGGACGGGCTTGGTCTCATCCGCGGTGGCGGCCGAGATGGATTTGACGCTGAGCGACCGGCTGAGCTCCGCGGAAAGGCGCAGCTCCGTCTTGGTCTCGATTCCGCTGCCGGTGATGCGGTAGCTGACGGCTCCGGCGCCGACCGAGGCCTCGCATTTCAGGTCGCCCGAAGAGGTGCATTGTTTGGTGTACTCGAAATTCAGCAGGCGCTCAAAGTAAAACGGTTTGTTTTCCGCGTTGACCGCCAGCACGCACAGGCTGTATTTGCCCTTGAACTTCACGTTTCCGTCGGAGGCTTCGGCCGAGACGTTCCCCATCTCGCTCCAGACGTCCAGCACCTTCGAGACGGTGTTCTCGTCCGCCGAAAGCTCCGCCTTGTGCACGAACGTGTCGGAGACCACCTCCGCCAGGCTGTCCAGCGTTTTCTGCTTGGCTTCGAGGTTCATGTCGTATTTTCTGGAGAAGGCGTCGCTCACAAAAGTCACCTGGGTGCTGCGGCACGCTTCGGCGTCGGCAAAAATCTTAATCTGGGTGTCAAAGAAGGTCTTGTCGCCCGAATAGTCGTTTTTAATCTGCGCCTCCGCCGAGGCGACGCTCAGCTTCACGTCGCAGAGGCAGTCGTCCGTTACGCCTTCGCAGTCGAGGACCTGGCTGAACGGCAGGGAATATTCCATGGTTTCCAGCGATTCCGTCTCGCCGGCGGTGGAATACAGGAACTTGATGCAGGCTTCCCCGCGGATCATCAGCTTGCCCGCCGTGACTTTGAAGTCCTGCAGCACGGCGAACGCGTCGGTGCGCAGGATGCTGTCGGCCGCGGGCTTTCCCTGGCCGAGCTCCAGCACTTCGTCCACGCTGAACTGCTGCTGCGCAAAGCCGACCGGCTGGTTCACCGCGGCCGTGCTTTTCAGCTGCTCCACGTCGTCGCCGGCAATGTTGGAGACCAGCTCGCTCTGCCCCTGGCGGATCACCCTGGCGCAGAGCGAAAAAGCGCCGTGGATATCCAGCTTGCGCGGGCTGGTGGCCCGGCAGTTGATATACTCCACGCGCGGGGAGGCGAGAACCCGGGCGTTGTCGGCGGGCTGCTTGAGGGCGATTTCGGCCGAATAGGAATCCCCGGACTCGCAGCAGCGCACGCAGGCGGCGTCCGGGTCCAGGTAAAAGACCTTGACCGTAAAATTGCCGTCGAGCATCAGCCGGTCGCCCATGATGCTGCGGGCCGTCACGCGGGGGTAAATCTGGCACTTCAGAATCCGCTGTATATCGGGGCAATAATCCGGAAGGCTGATGTCCATATCGACGGGCTGTTCCTGAGAACCGTCAAAGACGACTTCATCCACGGCGACCTTTTCGCGCTCAAGCATATAATCCATAGGAAGTCTCTCCTTTTTCTGTTTCTACGTAATGGTTATTCCGGTCTTGTCTTATTTATGCCAAAAAGGGCATAAAAAAAGCGGCCTCCGACGAGGCCGCCCGCGCGCTGCAGAATTACTGCTCCCGCTTCACACCGAATACCCTGCGCAAAATAAAGCTCCAGAATTTTGAACTCCTGACCACGACGACTTTCATTCCAGACCCCCCTTCCCTATGTTCAGCACTTCTTAAAGAGCGCGATGCCGAGCAGGACCAAGATGACCGCCACAATGAAGAGCATCAGCCCCGTCGGGCAGAAAGAGGAGAGGACCAGCCCGACCCCGAACGTGATCGCATAGCCCGCCCACGAGCCGCAGCCCTTCTGATTCTTGAACATGGTAGCGCACACCGCCTTGCCCGCGTCTTTATGTCGTTCCTTTCACCAGTATATACAGCGCGCGGCAAATGTGTGCAGGCGGAATTATCGCTGTCAGCGCTCCACCATAATCAGGGCGTCCCCGCTGTGGACGGTCACGCTGGCAGAGTCGTCGACGGCGCGGTTGCTCACGCCGAGGGGAGTGTCCGAGAACAGCAGGGTCCGGCTCAGCGGATACTGCAGGCCGGTGTAGCTGACTTCGCAGGAAACGCAGCCGAACGGAAAGATGGAGACGGTCTTTCCCTTCATCCCGCGCAGGGTCAGCTTGCCGCCCCGCAGCAGGAAGACGCGGCACCGGTCCCCCTCCATCACGGCCTTGCACCCCTGCCCGCACAGATACTGGAGGACGCACAGGGAGGCGTAGGAGTGGTCGCTGCGCTCGCCGCCGAACACGCCGGCCAGCACAAAGCTGCGGTATCCGCGCCGCAGGCCCTCTTTTACGGCTGCGAACGTGTCCGTATCATCCTTTTCGACTTTCAGCCGGACGGTCTCCACGTCGCCCGGCAGTTCGCTCTTCACCGAATCGAAATCGCCGATCAGCAGGTCGGGCTGAATGCCGTACCGAACGGCATTGTCGTACCCGCCGTCGGCGCAGATGATGAAGCAGCGCGCCCTGTCCAGCTTTTTCAGCGCGTCGTTTTTGACAGGCACAGAGCCGATTACGACGCAGATTTCTCTCTTTTTCCCCATTCGTTCCAGTCCTTCGTTTTCCGATAATAGGGCGGCATGGCTTTGCTGCCGCGCAGCCCCCAGGGCCGCGGAAAATTCCGCGCCCGGCATTCACAGACGCCCTGCGGAGCCTCTCCCGGCGCAGAACCGGCC
>DHOB01000069.1:4252-12314 GCA_002409675.1 Ruminococcaceae bacterium UBA5401 | reverse complement strand
CGGCGCAGAACCGGCCCCGGCGCCGTGCGAGGGCCGCGCCTTCAGTCCCCGGAAGTGACCGACGCGCCCGGCTGGTCGCTGGGCGTACTGCTGCTGGAAGACGGGCTGCGGGAATGGCTGCCGTTGCTGCTGCTGTTCTGGGCCGGGACATAATTGTAGCTCTCTTCCGGCTTTGGCTTGCCGGTGTCGAAATCGAGGGTATAGACCCGGTACTTCTGCCCGCCCAGCGTGACGATGAGCGTATGCTGGCCGCCGGTCCCCGTAAAGGTCAGCGTGCAGGTCGAATTATAGGAGGGGTTGACCGTTCTGGTCTCGCTCAGGTTGCCGTCCAGATAGGCCTTTAACACAATGTCGTGAGTTTCGTTGGTCGGCAGGTCCACATAGACGGAGATGGACTTCTGCGACGCCTTGCCGGAGCTGAGCACCAGGTTGACCGTTCCGCCTTTCCCCAGCTTGACGCCGGGAAGGGGATCGGTCTCGACCACGACGTCCTTTTCCTTGCCGGTGTCGTCCTTGTACTTCCTTTCGCCGACCGTGAGCCCCGCCGCCGTGATTTTTGCGACCGCGTCTTTCAGCGAGTTGCCCGTCACGTCCGGGACGGACAGCTTCTGCTCCATCTTCCCGGTGCTCACGTAGACCTTGACCTCGGAGCCTTCCTTGACGGGCGTGCCGGCCGCCGGGTCGGTGCCGACGACCTTGCCGGCCTCCACCTCGTCGCTGGCGACTTCGGAGACCACGGGCGTCAGCTTCGCCTGCCGCAGGGCGGCCTCCGCGTCTTCGCGCGTCTGGCCGGAAACATCCGGCATCGGGAACTCCTTCCCGCCCGTGCTGACCACGAGCGTCACGTCCGCATTGGCCTTGACCTTGGTGCCCGCCTTGGGCGTCTGGCTGATTATCTGGCCGACGGGATGGGCGGAGTCGCTCTTCTCCTCTTTCTTGAAGTTGAAGCTGGAGGAGGATGCGGGCGACTCGACCACCTCTTCATAAGTTTTGCCGACGAAGTTGGGCAAAACGACCTCTTCCGGCGCGGCGTTCCAGTTGCGGGTCAGGGCGGCGACGCCGAACACGATGGCGGCAATCAGAAAAGCGGCGGCGATGCCGGCAATCACCAGCAGCGCGACGGGCTTTTTCTTTTTTGCAGGGACGCGGTCCGCCTCCTCCACATAGTCGTAGTTGTCGCCGTAGGCCTGCGGCTGGGGGTTCCGGACCGAATCGATTGCGTCGATATACTTGGTGGGCTTCTCGTCCACAAAATATTTATATTGAAAGTGCATGGAGGGGTTTTTGCGGAACTCCTCGACGTCGTGCAGCATCTCGGCGGCGGACTGGTACCGGCGCGCCGGGTCCTTCTGCATGGCCTTGAGGGTGATTTCCTCCAGCCCTTCCGGAATCGAGGGGTTCAGCTCGCGCGGGGGCTTGGGGTCTGTCTGCAACTGCATGATGGCGACGGAGACCGCGTTGTCCGCCTCAAACGGGAGGCGGCCGGTCAGCATCTCGTACAGCATCACGCCGACGGAATACAAATCCGTCTTTTCATCCGTAAGGTCGCCGCGCGCCTGCTCGGGGGCGATATAATGGACGGAGCCGATGGCCTTGTCGGTCATGGTCCTCGTTTCGTTGCGGGAGAAGCGCGCAATGCCGAAATCCGTGACCTTGATGGTGCCGTCCTGCAGCAGCATGATGTTCTGCGGCTTGATGTCGCGGTGGATAATGCCCTTGCTGTGGGCATGCTCCAGGGCGCGCAGAATCTGGACGGTGAAGTGGATGGCTTCCTTCCATTTGACGACTTTCTGCTGGTCGAGGTATTCCTTCAGGGTAATGCCGTCGATATACTCTTCGACGATATACTGGATTCTGTCGCCGAAGCTCACGTCGTAGACCTTGACGATGTTGGGGTGGGAGAGGACTGCGATCGCCTTGGACTCGTTGCGGAAGCGGCGGAGGAACTCCTCGTTTCCGGAAAATTCATCCTTCAGGATTTTGATGGCCACCGTCCTGTCGTCGATGGTATCGTAGGCACGGTACACCACCGCCATTCCTCCGACGCCGATGATTTCATGGATTTCGTAGCGGCCGTCCAGCCGTTTTCCCGTGTAAGTATCCATACGGTATCACTCCTTCAAGCGGCTTCGTCTTCCAGAACAACGACCGTGATGTTGTCGCCGCCCCCGGCGCTTTTGGCGCGGGCGATCAGCTGTTCGGTCAGCTGGTCGCCGTTCAGCTTGGAGGCCAGGCTGAAGATCTGGTCCGAATCCAGATAATTGGTCAGGCCGTCGGTGCAGATCAGCAGGCGGCTCCCCGGCGGGAAGGGCGTCTCACTGTAATCGACCCGGACGGACGGCTCGACGCCCAGCGCCCGCGTGATGATGTTTTTCTGCGGGTGCGTCTTGGCCTGCTGGGCCGTGATATCCCCTTTCTCCACCATCTCCTGGACCATGGAATGGTCCGTCGTGAGCTGCCGGATTCCGTCGGAGGAAATCAGGTAGGCGCGGCTGTCGCCCGCATGGGCGACATGGATCTTCCCGCCGCAGACGACGGCCGCCACGACCGTCGTGCCCATGCCCGTCAGGGTGGAGTCGCTGCCGGCAATCCGGTGGACGGCCCCGTTCGCGCGCGCGACGGCCGAGGCCATCAGCTCGCGCACGGCCGGGCCGTCCATCCCCTCGTGGTAGCCGGAGAGGAGAAAAGCCGAAATCTTTTCCACGGCGACGCTGCTGGCGACGTTGCCGCCGTTCACCCCGCCCATTCCGTCACAGACGACCGCCCAGCCGGCATGCTCTGAGAACACGCCGCTCCGGCAGGCGTCTTCGTTCGACTTTCTCACAAGGCCAATATCACTTCTGCTGTAGGCTTTCAACATTGGCCACCTCCTCTTCGTATCTGCGCCGCAACTGGCCGCAGGAAGCGTTGATGTCGGCGCCGAGCGTTCTGCGGACCGTGGCCGTGATGCCGGATTCGGACAGAATCCGGATAAACAGCCGGTCCCGCGCCTGGGTGCTCTTCCGGAACGGCGACCCCTTCACGCTGTTCACGGGGATCAGGTTGACGTGGCACAGCATCCCTTTCAGCCGCGCGGCCAGCTCCCTCGCGCAGGCCGCGCTGTCGTTGACGCCGCCGATCATCGCGTACTCGAACGAGATGCGCCGGCCCGTTTTTTCCGCATAGAAGCGGCAGGCCTTCAGCAGCTCCTCAACCCCCCAGCGGCGGTTGACGGGCATCAGGCGCGAGCGGATCTCGTCGTTCGGCGCGTGGAGCGAAACGGAAAGCGTGAGCTGAAGCCGCTTTTCCGCCAGGTCGTAAATCCGGTCCACAATCCCGCAGGTGGAGAGGGAAATGTGGCGCATACCGACGTTCATGCCCTCTTCGGAAGAAACCAGCTCCAGAAAGCGCAGCACGTTGTCGTAATTTTCCAGCGGCTCCCCCATGCCCATCAGCACGAGGTTGGAGATCCGCTCGCCGGCGTCGGCCTGCGCTGCCTGGACCTGCGCCAGCATTTCGGAGGGCGCCAGATTCCGCGAAAAGCCGCTTTTGCCCGTCGCGCAGAACGCGCAGCCCATCCGGCAGCCCACCTGGGTGGAAACGCACAGCGTCAGCCCGTACAGGTAGCGCATCAGCACGCTTTCGACAAGCTGCCCGTCGTGCATGCGGAACAGGTATTTGACCGTGCCGTCCAGGCGGGAGCGGAATTTCCGCTCGATTTCGGCGCCGGCTATGTAGCACCCGGCGGCAAGGGCTTCCCGAAGGTCTTTCGGCAGGTCGGTCATCTCGTCAAAGCCGGCAACGCCCCGCTGCAGCCACCGATACACCTGCAGCGCGCGAAAAGCCGGCAGCCCCCGTTCCGCCGCCAGGGCTTTCAGCTCCTTCAGGGTCATCGATTTTATATCCGTCAGGCTCAAACCTTCAACTCCTGCCTTTTTGAAAGGCGGCGATAAAAAAGCCGTCCGTCCCGTCCACATGCGGCATCAGCGTGAGCCGGCCGCGCGGCCCGTCACCCGCATGCCCGGGCATCTCGCACGTCCGCAGCGGGAAAGGCCGAAACCGCCGGTTTTCCCGCAGAAAGCGCTCGGCGATCCGTTCATTTTCGCCCGGGTTCAGGGTGCAGGTGGAATAGAACAGAAGCCCCCCTTCCCCGACCAGCCCGGACGATCTACACAGAATACGGTACTGCAAATCGGGCAGGCTGTCAATAGCAGGCAAAAAATTGTAGCGGATTTCTGGCTTTCTGCGCAGCACCCCGAGCCCGGAGCACGGCACGTCGCACAGTACGCGGTCGAATTTCCCCGCCAGGCCTTCCGGCGGGCCGGCGGCGTCGCGCACGGCGGCCCGGACGATGGAGAGGCCCAGCCGCCGCGCCCCTTCCCGAATCAGGCCCACCCGCCCCGGGTACCGGTCGAACGCGAAAACCGCCCCGCGGTTTTCCATCCGCTCCGCAAGGGTGAAGGTCTTGCCGCCCGGCGCGGCGCAGACGTCGGCGATGCGTTCGCCGGGCTGCGGGTCCAGAAGGCGGCAGCAGATCTGCGACGAAAGGTCCTGCACGTGGAGCAGGCCCCCGCGGTAGCACGCGCCGCCGCGGATCTCCCCGGGCTGCCGCAGGCGGAGGGCGCCGTCCGGCCAGGGGACGCGCGCGGCGGAAATCCCCTCCCCGCGCAGCCTTTCCAATAATTGTTCCTCGCTCAGGCGGGTATTATTCACCCGCACGAACACGTCCGGGCGGACGAGCAGGCTTTTCAGCAGTTTTTCCGCACAGGATTTGCCGTAGGATTTTTCCCAGAGAGAAATCAGCTCCTCCGGGCACGAATAGGCGACGCTCAGGCGGCGGAGCGGGCTGCCCCCCGCCTCCGGCAGACGGACGCGCCCGGGGTCCCGCAGCAGGTTGCGCAGCACCGCGTTCACGAAACCGGCGGCCTTTTTTTCGCCGGCGCTTTTCGCCAGCTTTACGGATTCGTTCACCGCCGCGGAGGGCGGGATTTTTGTCATATAGCGAATCTGGTAGATTCCCATGCGCAGGATTTCGCGCACGGCGGGCGAAAGGCCGGAAACCGGGATTTTGGAAAACAGGCCGAGGATGTAATCCAGCGTGATGCGGCGCTCCAGAACGCCGTAGAAAAGCGCCGTCGCCAGCGCGCGGTCGCGCCTGTCCCCCGGGAAATCCGCCAGCGTCCCGTCCAGCACGAGGTTGGAGTACCCCTTCCCCTCCTCCACGCGGAGAAGGGCATGCAGCGCCGCGCCGCGCGCGCCGGGCATCAGTCCCTTCCCCGCCGGTTGCCGGCAAGGACCAGGAAGCGCAGAAGGGTCAGGATGGCGGTGAAGCTGGCCGCAAGGTAGGTCATGGCCGCCGCCGTGAGGACGCTTCTGGCTCCCTCCAGCTCTTCCGGGTACAGAATGCCCGTCTCCCGCAGGGCTTTCAGCGCGCGGCGGCTGGCGTTCAGCTCCACCGGCAGGGTGGCGAGCTCGAACAGCACGACCAGACCGTACAGGGCGATGCCCGCGTACACGACGGCGCTGTACTCGGCGGGAAGGATCAGGCCGATGAAAATCAGGGGCACCGAGAGCCGGGAGCCAATGTTGGTCACGGGGACCAGCGCGGCGCGGATTTTGTTCGGGACATAGCCGGAGGCGTGCTGGACGGCATGGCCCGCCTCGTGCGCCGCGACCCCCACGGCCGCGACGGAATCGGAGCCGTAGACGTTCCGGGAAAGGCTGATGGTGTTGTTCCGCGGGTCAAAATTGTCGGTCAGGCTGCCGGCGATGGGGCGGATGGCAACCCCGGCGGCTCCCCCGCCGCGCGCCACCGCGTCGGCGGCCTGCGCGCCCGTGACGCCCCGCAGGGTGCGCACGCGGGAATATTTCGTAAAGGCGGACCGGACCCTGACCTGCGCAATCATGGTGAGAATCAGGGCCGGAACCATAAACCAGAAATAGGTGTAGTCAAAATAGAAGAATCCCATTTTTTATCGCCTCCATCGTTCAGGTCAGAAGGATTCCGTCCACGGGGTGCCCGCGCAGAAAATCGGCCCCGCTCATTTTTTTGCCGCCCTCCGGCTGCACCGTCAGCAGCTCCAGCGCCGTTCCGCCGCCGCAGCAGACCAGGAACCGGCCGTCCGGCGAGAACGCCGAACCCGCCGGGCCCTCGTGATCCGCGGCCACGCGCGACCGCAGGATTTTGAGGTGCCGCCTGCGGCAGACCGTGCTGGCGCCCGGCCAAGGGTACAGCCCGCGCACGCGGTCGTGGATTTTGCCGGCCGGAAGGTTCCAGTCGACCGGCGACATCTTCTTCGTCAGCATCGGCGCGTAGCAGGATTCCGCGTCGTTCTGCGGGACGGGATGGAGCGTCCCCGCCCGGAGCGCCTCCAGCGTGCGGACGAGAAGCCCCGCCCCCAGGCGCGAAAGCCGGCCCGTCAGTTCCTGCGCGTTCTCTTCCGGGCCGACGGGCGTGGATTCGCTCATCAGGATATCCCCGGTGTCCAGCCCTTCGGACATCTGCATGGCGGTCACGCCGGTCACCGCCTCCCCGTTCAGCAGCGCGGCCTGGATGGGCGAGGCGCCGCGGTACTTCGGCAGCAGGGAGGCGTGGACGTTGATGCAGCCGAAGCGCGGGATTTCGAGCACGGCCTTCGGCAGAATCCTGCCGTAGGCGGCCACCACAATCAAGTCCGGCCGCAGCGCGGCAATCTGCGCCGCCGCGGCGCCGCCGCGGAACGTGACGGGCTGAAAAACCGGGATTCCCGCCGCCTGCGCCAGGACCTTGACCGGCGGCGGGGTCACCGCCATGCGGCGGCCTTTCGGCCGGTCCGGGCGGGTGAAGACGGCCGCGACCTCGTGCCCGGCCCGCAGCAGGGCGCGGAGCGGCGGCACGGCGAACTCCGGCGTGCCCATAAAGATGATGCGCATCGTCACGTCATTCCCCTTTCCGGGCGCTCAGTTTCTGCAGCTCTTCCGGGGTCAGCATCCGCGTCACGTGGCTGAGGAAAAGGACGCCGTCCAGATGGTCGATTTCGTGGCAGGAAGCCGTCGCCAGCAGCCCTTCTCCCTCGTACTCGAAGAACTTGCCGTTCCGGTCCTGCGCCCGCACCTTCACATGCTGCGGCCGCTTCGTCATGCCCCATTTGCCGGGGATGGAAAGGCAGCCCTCCATGCTCTCCTGCTCGCCGCCGCGCTCCACAATCACGGGGTTGACCAGCTCCCGGACACCGGTGCCGTCGCCGACATCGATGACCACCACGCGCCGCAGCACGCCGACCTGGATGGCCGCGAGGCCCACGCCGTTCGCCCTGTGCAGGGTTTCGGCCATATCGTCCAGCAGGACGGCCAAGCGCCTGTCGAACTTTTCCACAGGGCGGCATTTTTTATGAAGAAAGGCATTCTCGGTTTCCACCGTAAGAATATTCCTGATTGCCACTTTGATTCCTCCAATCCAGCGGTATGGATATTATAAGATGTTTTCGGGGTTCATATCCGCAAAGGCGGTCACGCCGGAATGCCGCTTTTCGGAAGGGAACCAGACCAGCAGACGGGAAATGAGCTCCCGAATCCGCCTGTTGTTGCGGCACTTCATCACCAGCTTATACCGGTACTTGTTGCTGACCTTCGCCACCAGCGCCGGCGAGGGCCCCAGCACGCGCATCGGCTGCTCGGGGTAATCCCGCTTCGCGGTGCGGCGCAGCATCTCGAGAAAATCGACGCCGGCGGAGCGCACTTTCCGCTCGTCCCGGCCCAGGAAGCCCACCATGCAGATATCGGCGAACGGCGGATACAGCATCGTCCTGCGCAGGGCGATCTCGCCCTTGTAGAACTCCGGGTAATTCTGGGCGGCGGCAAGGCGGATGACCGGGTTTTCCGGCGTGAAGGTCTGAATCACGGCGCGACCGCTGAACCGGCCCCGCCCGGACCTCCCCACCACCTGGGTCAGCAGGTCGAACGCGCGCTCATAGCTGCGGAAATCGTCGCCGTAAAGAGTCTGGTCCGCGGAGAGCACCCCCACCAGAGTGACGTTCTCAAAATCCAGCCCCTTCGCGACCATCTGCGTCCCGACGATCACGTCGTACCCGCCCTCGGCGAATTT
>DHOB01000069.1:1297-4004 GCA_002409675.1 Ruminococcaceae bacterium UBA5401 | reverse complement strand
AGCTGCTGCTGCGCCCGCTGCGTCCCGAAGCCGGAATAGTGCACCTGGTTCTCGTGGCAGCGGGGGCATTCCGTCGTGAACGGGATGGAAAAGCCGCAGTAGTGGCACATCAGGCGCCGGTTCGCCGCGTGGTAGGTCAGCGTGATGCTGCAGTTGGGGCAGGTGAGCACATGGCCGCATGCCCGGCACGACACAAAGGTATTGAAGCCCCTCCGGTTCAGCAGAAGGATGGACTGCTTTTTTTCCGCCAGGTTTTTCCGCAGGGCATCGGCGAGCGGGGCGCTGAAGATGCTGCGGTTGCCCCGCTCCAGCTCGCGGTTCATGTCGACGATGTCGACTTCCGGCAGCTTTGCCTCGCCGTACCGCCTGGTCAGCACGTTGAGGGAATAGCGGCCGGCCTGCGCGTAATAATAGGTCTCGACCGACGGCGTGGCGGACGAGAGGATCAGCAGTGCCCGGTGGTACGCGCACCGGTATTTCGCGACGTCCCGCGCGTGGTAGCGGGGGGAGGACTCCGATTTGTAGGTGCCCTCCTGCTCCTCGTCCATCACGATGAGGCCGATGTCGCGCAGCGGGGCGAAAACCGCCGACCGCGTGCCCACCACGATGGAGGCGTCGCCGTTGCGGACCCGCTTCCACTCGTCCATGCGCTCGGCCAGGGTCAGCCCGCTGTGGAAGACCGCCACGCAGGAGCCGAACCGCCCCCGGAACAGCGCCACGGTCTGCGGCGTGAGCGAGATTTCCGGCACCATCACGATCACGCCGCGCCCGTCCGCGCGGACCCGGTCGATCACCCGCATGAAGACCGACGTCTTCCCGCTGCCCGTCACCCCGTACAGCAGCGAGACCCCGCCTTTGCCGGAGCGGTACTGCCTGTAAAGGCGGTCGAACGCGGCCCGCTGCTCTTCCGAAAGGGTGAAGTCCTGCGCGGGCGGCGCGGGGAGGCCGCCGTACGGATTGCGGTAAACCTCTGCATCATAATATTGCGCGGCGCCTTTTTTGACCAGCGCGCCGACCACGGCTGGCGTGACGCCCGCAAAGTAGCAGACCTCCCGCACCGAGACGCCGCCCGCCCCGCGCAGAACCCGGAACACGTTTTTCTGCTTCGGCGTCAGCCGGGGCGGCTCCTCATCCGAAATCAGGCGGACCATCTTGCGCGTGGCGTCGCCGATTCTGCGGACGGGGCGGGTGTTCCGGAGCAGCAGGCCGGCTTTCACCATGCGCTCCGGCAGGCCGCTTTCCGCTGAAAGGCCCAGGGCCTTCAGAAAGCGGTCGCGCGGCAGCGGGGACTTGTGCGCAAGCAGGGCGGCGGCCCGCCTCTCGTCCCCGTCGAGGGCCGCGAGGTCCAGCCCGCGGTACGGCTTCGCGAGCGAATACTCCACGCGCATCTTCATCTGTACGCCGGCGGGGAAAAAAAGGCGCGCCGCCTCGAACAGCGTGCAGAACGTATGCGCGCTGATCCAGTAAACAAGGCCCACGGCTTCCTCATTCAGAAGCGGGGCCCTGTCGAGCACGGACAGCACGCTTTTGAGTTTTTCCGTTCCCCGGGCATCCTCCCGCACGCCCAGAATCACCCCCTGGCGCCTGGCGTCCGACGTTCCGAACGGCACGGTCACACGGCATCCGACGCGCGGCGCGGGAGTCAGGGTTGCTGGCAAAAGGTAATCGAACGTCTTGTCGAAATGATAGGCGGCGTTTTCCACCGCGACCTGCGCAACGGCCACCGCACCCATCATCCTTTCCGAACCGCTCAGTTCTCTTCCTGATTCTCTCTGCCGACTTTTTCCACCATGGTGAACTTGTGGTTGACGTATTCGCGCACCGCCAGCTCCACCGGCTTCTCGTCGAGAACGGTGTGGTTCTTCTCCGCTTCCTCGGCAATCTGCCGCGCCCGCTTGGAAATTGCAATCACCAGCGAATAGCGGCTCTGCTCGGGCTTTAAAATCAAATCTGCAATCGGCTTAATCATTCTGTCAGTATCCTTTCAATCATCTGCGGGTTTCTCTCCACACGGTCTTTTTCAGCCGTGAGAATCGCGCGGATTTCATCCGCGGCCCGCTCCACGCTGTCGTTTACCACCACATAGCCGTACTCTTTTGCCCGCCGGATTTCCGTGCGGGCGGCGGCGAGGCGGCGTTCCACGGCCGCCTCCGGCTCCGTGGCGCGGCCGCGCAGGCGGCGCGCCAGCTCCCGCAGGGAGGGCGGAAGGATGAAAATCCCCACCGCGTCGGGGCGCTTGCGCTGAACCTGCGCGCCGCCGACGGTCTCAATCTCGAGCACGACGTCCAGGCCCTGCTCCCGCCACCGCTCGACCGGCGCGGCCGGCGTGCCGTAAAAGTTGCCGCAGTACTCGGCGCTTTCGAGCATGCCGCCCGCGGCGGCCGTCTGCGTAAATTTTTCCCGCGTCATAAAGTAATATTCCCTGCCGTCCGCTTCCCCGGGGCGCGGCGCGCGCGTCGTGGCGGAAATCGACAGCCGGACGTTTTCGCACCGCGCCAGCAGGGCCTTCAGCACAGTCCCCTTCCCCGTTCCGGAAGGGCCGGAGAGGACGACGAGCAGGCCCTTATTCGCCATCGTCTTCCAGGTCCTCCTCCTCCACGCCGCCGCGCTCCTCGTCGTTCAGGCGGTTGGCGACCGTCTCCGGCTGAACGGCGGAGAGAATCACGTGGTCGCTGTCGGTGATGATGACGGCCCGCGTCCGGCGGCC
>DHOB01000069.1:0-891 GCA_002409675.1 Ruminococcaceae bacterium UBA5401 | reverse complement strand
TCCTGCACCAGAAAATCGAGCCGGCGCCCCGCCGGGCCGCCCTTTTCCAGCATCCCGTCAAACTGCGCCACATGGCTGCGCAGCCGGACCACCTCTTCGGTCACGGAGACCCGCTCGGCGAAGATGGCGGCTTCCGTCACAATGCGCTGTTCGTCCACGGCGGCGCCGTTCAGAAGGACGTCCAGCCGCTCCTTCAGCTTCTGCCGGTACTCCTCCACCGTCCGGGGGGAGCGCTTCTCAATCTCGCCCACCAGGCGGAGGATGGTTCCGCCGCGCGCCGAAAGGTCCTCTTTCAGGCGGGTCCCTTCCGCCTCGCGCATCGCGAGGAACGACGCCATGGCCCCGTCCATCACCTCTGAAACGCCGCTCCAGACGGCGTCCCGGTCCTCCGGCTCCCGCACGGCCGTGAGGACGTCCGGAAAGCGCGCCAGCAGCCCCGCCGTCACGTCGTCCTTCAGGCCGTACTGCCGCTGCAGCTCCCGCAGGGCGGCGAGGTACCCCGCCGCGAGCGGGCGGTTGATTTCCACCCGGGCCGCCTCGTCCTCCGGCGCGTCAATCAGGACGAGCACATCGACTTTCCCGCGCGAAACGTCCCGCTGAACTCTGGCCTTGAGCTTTTCCTCCAGAAACTCATAGCCGCGCGGGACGCGGACCCCGCAATCCAGAAAGCGGTGGTTGACCGATTTGACTTCTACCAGAATTGTGCGGCCGCCGATATTCTTTTCGGCCCTTCCGAACCCCGTCATGCTTCTAATCAAAAAATCATCCCAGCAGTCAATATTTCATTCAGAAAGGGAACCAGACGGTCCCGAAAAATCACAAAGGGGAAAAATATTCATCCGTATTTTATTATTTTATCAGTTTACAGCACCTTTTGTCAACTGCGGCGGC
>DHOB01000009.1:16968-20675 GCA_002409675.1 Ruminococcaceae bacterium UBA5401 | reverse complement strand
ACGATATAGGGCACGCCCACCTGGCGGGCCAGCAGGATATGCTCGCGCGTCTGGGGCATGGGGCCGTCGGCGGCCGACACAACCAGGATGGCTCCGTCCATCTGCGCGGCGCCCGTAATCATGTTCTTGATATAGTCGGCGTGGCCGGGGCAGTCGACATGCGCGTAGTGGCGCTTGTCGGTCTGGTACTCCACGTGGGCCGTGTTGATGGTGATGCCGCGCGCACGCTCTTCAGGGGCCTTGTCAATATTGGCATAATCGACGAAGCTGGCCTCGCCCTTCATGGCAAGGACTTTCGTGATAGCCGCCGTAAGGGTTGTTTTGCCATGGTCGACATGGCCGATGGTGCCAATGTTGACATGGGGTTTGGACCGGTCAAATTTTGCTTTTGCCATGGGAGATCCTCCTTTATATTTCTCTATCTGGACCTTATTCGATTTCAAAAATCTCAGAACTCATGGGATTCATGCTTCACATTTTACCAACAAAACGGGCGGAAATCAAGTATTTTTTACGCCCTGTTCCGGTTTCTTGCTGCGTGAAACAATGATTTTCTCCGAGATGTTTTTCGGGGCCTCGGCATAGTTGTCCGGCTCCATCACGTACTGCCCGCGACCCTGCGTCTTGGAGCGCAGGTCCGTAGCGTAGCCGAACATCTCGGAAAGCGGGACCCTCGCGCGGATGCGCTGGGCGCCGGGGATGGCGTCCATCCCCTCGATCATGCCGCGGCGGGAATTCAGGTCGCCCATCACGTCGCCCATATACTCCTCCGGGATAGTGACGTTGACCTTCATAATTGGCTCCAGGATGACCGGGTCCGCCTTGGACATGGCGTCTTTGAACGCCATGGAGCCGGCGATCTTAAACGCCAGCTCGGAGGAATCGACCTCGTGGAACGACCCGTCGTACAGCGTGACCTTCGTGTCCACCACCGGGTAGCCCGCGAGCACGCCGGACATCATCGCGCCCTGGATGCCCTGGTCTACCGCGGGGATAAACTCCTTGGGGATCGCGCCGCCGGTGACGGCGTTCACGAACTCATAGCCCTTGCCGGGGTTCGGCTCCACCCGGATTTTGACATGACCGTACTGGCCGTGCCCGCCGGACTGCCGGACATACTTGCTCTCGACGTCGGCGTTTTTGCGGATGGTTTCCTTATAGGCAACCTGCGGCTTGCCGATGTTGGCCTCCACGTGGAACTCGCGCGTCAGGCGGTCGACGATGATCTCCAGGTGCAGCTCGCCCATGCCGGCGATGATGGTCTGGCCCGTTTCCTGGTCGGTGTAGGCCTTGAAGGTCGGGTCCTCCTCCGCCAGCTTGGCGAGGGCGATGCCCATTTTTTCCTGGCCGGCTTTCGTCTTGGGCTCGATGGCGACGCGGATAACCGGGTCCGGGAACTTCATGGACTCCAGCACCAGCGGGCGCTTGGGGTCGCAGAGCGTGTCGCCGGTGCCCGTCTTTTTCAAGCCGACCGCCGCGGCGATGTCGCCAGCGTAGACGGTCTCCAGGTCCTGCCTGTGGTTGGCGTGCATCTGCAGCATGCGGCCCAGGCGCTCGTTGTCGTCCTTGGTGGAGTTATAAATCGTGGAACCGGCGTCCATCTTGCCGGAATAGACGCGGAAATAGACCAGCTTGCCGACGAACGGGTCCGTTGCGACCTTGAAGGCGAGCGCGGCGAAAGGCTCGTCGTCGGAAGCGTGGCAGTCCACTTCCTCGCCGGTTTCCGGATTGGTCCCCTTGATGGCGGCGACATCCGTCGGGGCGGGCATGAAGGCGACGATCGCGTCCAGCAGCTTCTGCACGCCCTTGTTTTTATAGGAAGAACCGCATGTGACCGGCACGAATTTGTTGGCGACGGTCGCCTTGCGGATGGTGGCGATGATCTCTTCCCTGGTCAGCTCCTTGCCGTCCAGGTATTTTTCCATCACCGCGTCGTCCTGCTCGGCAACCGCTTCCAGCAGCTTGGAACGGTACTCTTCGGCGATTTTTTTCATATCGTCCGGGATTTCCTCGACGCGCATATCCTTGCCCATTTCATCGTAATAGATATCCGCTTTCATGTCGATGAGGTCGATGATGCCCCGGAACGTGTCTTCCTTGCCGACCGGCAGCTGGATGGGCACGGCGTTGGCCTTGAGCCGGTCCTTCATCATCTGCACGGCATTGAAAAAGTCGGCGCCCATAATGTCCATCTTGTTGATATATGCCATGCGCGGGACGCCGAACTGCTCCGCCTGGCGCCACACGGTCTCGGACTGCGGCTCGACGCCGCCTTTCGCGGAAAGGACCGTGACGTCGCCGTCCAGCACGCGCAGGGAGCGCTCCACTTCCACCGTGAAGTCCACGTGGCCGGGGGTGTCGATAATATTGATGCGGTGGTCCTTCCAGAAGCAGGTGGTGGCGGCGGAAGTGATGGTGATGCCGCGCTCCTGCTCTTCCGACATCCAGTCCATGGTGGCGTTGCCGTCATGGACCTCGCCCATTTTATGATTGATTCCGGTATAATACAGGATACGCTCCGTCGTCGTTGTCTTACCGGCATCGATATGGGCCGTAATGCCGATATTCCGTACTAAATTAAGTGGTACTTGCCTTGGCATAATTCCCTCCTACAATCTGAACAGTGCGGCTCCGCACGTTACCAGCGGTAATGCGCAAACGCCCTGTTTGCCTCCGCCATTTTATGCGTTTCCTCACGTTTTTTGGCGGCTCCGCCCGCACCGTGGACCGCATCCAGAATTTCGCCGGCAAGCCTTTCCCTCATCGTCTTTTCCGACCGAATCCGCGCGTACCTGGCCATCCAGCGCAGGCCGAGCGTCTGGCGGCGCTCCGGCCGCACCTCGATGGGCACCTGGTATGTCGCGCCGCCGACACGGCGGGCTTTGACCTCGAGCGAAGGCATCACGTTCTCCATCGCCTGCTCGAAAATTTCAAGTGGTTCTTTGCCGGTTTTGTCCTTCACAATGTCGAACGCGCCGTAGACGATCTTCTGCGCCACGCCCTTTTTGCCGTCGTACATCACATTGTTGATCAGCCGCGTCACGATTTTGGAATGGTAAAGCGGATCCGGCAAAACGTCCCTTTTTGCGGTAATACCTCTTCTTGGCATTTTGCTTCCCTCCTTCACAAGAATGAAATCATCGGTACTCGAAAGCGACAAACTCCCGTGGCCAATACAGAGGCGCAAAAAGAAAGTCTATCTTTAACGCCGCTGCATCGCTGTCTTTCAACATGCAGCCGTTCGGTTTTCTGTCATCCGTTCGCCCGTGATTATTTGGCAGCCTTGGCTGCGCCGCGCTTGGGCCGTTTCGCGCCGTACTTGGAGCGGGCCTGCATGCGCTGGGCCACGCCCTGGGTGTCGAGCGTTCCGCGGATAATGTGGTAGCGCACGCCGG
Organism: Ruminococcaceae bacterium UBA5401; assembly: GCA_002409675.1. Classification (GTDB taxonomy): domain Bacteria; phylum Bacillota; class Clostridia; order Oscillospirales; family Acutalibacteraceae; genus Thermocaproicibacter. Next base: position 17,280 of record DHOB01000009.1, on the reverse strand, counting down.
GCAGGTCTTTCACACGGCCGCCGCGGATCATCACGACGCTGTGCTCCTGCAGGTTGTGGCCGATTCCCGGAATGTAGGCGCTGACCTCGATTCCGTTGGAAAGCCTGACCCTGGCGATTTTTCTCAGGGCGGAATTCGGCTTCTTCGGGGTTGCGGTCTTCACGACCGTGCACACGCCGCGCTTCTGCGGGGAATCCTGGTCGATTGCAATCCTCTTTTTGGAATTCCAACCCCTCAAAAGCGCCGGGGCCTTGGCCTTCCTCACGGCGACTTCGCGTCCGCTGCGGACCAGCTGGTTAAAAGTTGGCATCT
>DHOB01000009.1:12392-16752 GCA_002409675.1 Ruminococcaceae bacterium UBA5401 | reverse complement strand
TTACGGCCGGCCGCCCCCGGGTAAGGCCCGGGGGCGGGCAGACCGCCACAATTGGTAATTATAAGCCTATCCGACATTGCTTGTCAAGTTTTCCTCTTCGGCCGGCGTATCCTTTTTCGTCGGCACAATCTCGGTGTCCCGGTAGCACTTCATGCCGGTCCCGGCGGGAATCAGCTTGCCGATAATCACGTTTTCCTTGAGCCCCAGCAGCGGGTCGACCTTGCCCTTGATGGCCGCATCGGTCAGCACGCGGGTCGTCTCCTGGAACGAGGCGGCCGAAAGGAACGATTCCGTCGCGAGCGAGGCCTTCGTGATGCCGAGCAGGACCGGGACGGCCGTGGCCTCTTTCAGGTCCTTTTCGCCGGCGGCCATGCGGTCGCGCAGGGCCTGGTTCTCCGCCTCCAGCTCGGTCTTTTCGACCAGCGCGTTCGGCAGCAGGGTCGTGGCGCCGGGGTCTTCCACGCGGACTTTCTTCAGCATCTGGCGGATGATGACCTCGATGTGCTTGTCGTTGATATCGACGCCCTGCATCCTGTAGACCTTCTGCACCTCTTCAATCAGGTAGTCCTGGACCGCCTCCGGCCCGCTGATGGCGAGAACGTCGTGCGGGTTCACGGAGCCCTCCGTCAGGCGGGTGCCCGCCTTGATTTCGTCGCCCTCGCTGACCGTGACGCGCGAGCCGAACGGGATGAGGTAGGATTTGCTTTCGCCCGTCTTGTTGTTGGTGACGACCACGTGGTGGCTCTTCTTGACTTCGTCGAACGAAACCTTGCCGGAAATCTCGCTGATGATGGCGAGGTGTTTCGGCTTGCGCCCTTCAAACAGCTCTTCCACGCGCGGAAGGCCCTGCGTGATGTCTTCGGCGCTGGCGACGCCGCCGGTGTGGAAGGTGCGCATGGTCAGCTGCGTGCCCGGCTCGCCGATGGACTGCGCCGCGATGATGCCGACGGCCTCGCCGACCTTGACCGGCTTGCGCGTGGCGAGGTCCGCGCCATAGCACTTTTTGCAGATGCCGTGCTTGGCGCGGCATGTGAGGATGGAGCGGATTTTAATCCGCTTGACGCCGCGGTTCTCAATCAGGCTGGCGTCCGCATCGTCCAGGAGCTTATCTTTGGAGATGAGGACCTTGCCGGTCTTGTCGTCGACGAAATCTTCCAGCAGGTAGCGGCCGATGAGCCGCTCGTGCAGGGACTCGATGACCTCCTTGCCCTCTTTGACGTCGTAGACTTCCAATCCTTCAGTCGCACCGCAGTCGTCCTCGCGGATAATCACATCCTGCGAAACGTCGACCAGGCGGCGGGTCAGGTAACCGGAATCCGCGGTGCGCAGGGCCGTGTCGGCAAGGCCCTTGCGGGCGCCGCGCGAAGCGATGAAGTATTCGAGGATATTCAGGCCCTCGCGGTAGTTCGAGCGGATGGGGATTTCGATGGTTTTGCCCGACGTGTTGGCGATCAGGCCGCGCATGCCGGCGAGCTGCCGAATCTGGCTCATGGAGCCGCGGGCGCCGGAATCCGCCATCATGAAGATGGGGTTGTAGCGGTCCAGGTTCTTCTGCAGGGCGGTTGAAACGTCCTCCGTGGCTTTTGTCCACGTCTTCAGCACGGCGTTGTAGCGCTCGATGTTGGAGAGCAGGCCCATCTTGTACTGGTCGGTGATGGTGTCGATTTTCTTTTCAGCCCCTGCGACAATCTCCTTTTTCTGCGGCGGGATGGTCGCGTCGCTGACGGAAACCGTGATGCCGCTCTTGGTGGAGTATTTGTAGCCCTGCGCCTTGATGGCGTCGAGCACTTCCGAAGTCTTGGGAACGCCGTGCGTCTTGATGCAGCGGTCAATGATCTGCCCGAGCTGCTTTTTGCCGACCAGGAACTCGACCTCCAGGCGGAAGCGGTTCTCCGGCTGCGTCCGGTCCACGAAGCCCAGGTCCTGCGGAATCGGCCGGTTGAAAATCATCTTGCCGACGGTCGTCTCAATCACCTGGGACTCCCTCTGCCCGTCGAACTCCAGCGTCCTGCGGACCTTTATCTTGGCGTGCAGCTGGATCACGCCGGTCTCATAGGCCATCATGGCCTCGTCGAAATTGCGGAAAATCTTCCCTTCCCCGCGCTCCCCGTCTTTGTCGAGCGTCAGGTAATAGGAACCGAGCACCATGTCCTGCGTGGGGACGGTGACGGGGCGCCCGTCCGACGGCTTCAGCAGGTTGCCGGCCGCCAGCATCAGGAAGCGGGCCTCCGCCTGAGCCTCGCAGGAAAGCGGGACGTGCACGGCCATCTGGTCGCCGTCGAAGTCGGCGTTGTAGGGCGTGCAGGCCAGCGGGTGCAGCTTGAGCGCGCGGCCCTCCACCAGCACCGGCTCAAAGGCCTGGATGCCCAGGCGGTGCAGCGTCGGCGCGCGGTTCAGCAGCACGGGGTGGTTGCGGATTACGATTTCGAGCGCATCCCAGACCTCCGGCTTGACGCGCTCGACCGCCTTGCGCGCCGCCTTGATGTTTCCGGCGGCGCCGGTCTCGACCAGGCGCTTCATCACGAACGGCTTGAAGAGCTCCAGCGCCATCTCCTTCGGCAGGCCGCACTGGTACATCTTCAGCTCCGGGCCGACCACGATGACCGAGCGGCCCGAATAGTCCACGCGCTTGCCCAGCAGGTTCTGGCGGAAGCGCCCCTGCTTGCCCTTCAGCATGTCGGAGAGGGACTTGAGCGGGCGGTTGTTCGGCCCGGTCACGGGGCGGCCGCGGCGGCCGTTGTCGATCAGGGCGTCCACGGCCTCCTGCAGCATACGCTTCTCGTTGCGGACGATGATGTCCGGCGCGCCCAGCTCCAGCAGCCGCTTCAGGCGGTTGTTGCGGTTGATCACGCGGCGGTACAGGTCGTTGAGGTCGGACGTCGCGAACCGGCCGCCGTCGAGCTGCACCATGGGGCGCAGGTCCGGCGGAATCACGGGGATGCAGTCGAGGATCATCCATTCCGGCCGGTTGCCGGAAAGGCGGAACGCCTCGACCACTTCCAGGCGCTTGAGGAGGCGGACGCGCTTCTGCCCGCTGGCGGTGGTCAGCTCTTCCTTGAGCTGCTGCGAAAGCTCGTCGAGGTCGATTTCCGCCAGCAGTTTCTTGACGGCTTCGGCGCCCATGCCGGCCTGAAAATCGTCCTCGTACTTTTCGCGCATGTCGCGGTATTCCTTCTCGTTGAGGAGCTGCTTCTTCTGCAGCTCGCGCACGTTGCCGGGGTCGGTGACGATATACAGGGCAAAGTAGAGGACCTTCTCCAGCATGCGGGGCGAGATGTCGAGCATCAGGCCCATGCGGGACGGGATGCCCTTGAAATACCAGATATGGGAAACCGGCGTGGCCAGCTCGATGTGGCCCATCCGCTCGCGGCGGACCTTGGCCCGCGTGACCTCCACGCCGCAGCGCTCGCAGATTTTGCCCTTATAGCGGATGCGCTTGTATTTTCCGCAGTGGCACTCCCAGTCCTTGGTGGGGCCGAAGATGCGCTCGCAGAACAGGCCGTCGCGTTCCGGCTTGAGCGTGCGGTAGTTGATGGTCTCCGGCTTTTTGACCTCGCCGTGCGACCACTCCCTGATTTTTTCGGGCGAAGCAAGTCCGATCTTGATGGATTCAAACGTGTTAAATTCCATGCCGTGCCCCTTCCTGTCAGTTGTTGTTCCCGCCGGCGTCCCCGTCCGCAGGGGCGCCGTGCTCAGTATCCTCAGCATCCGCATCGTCCGCGCCGTCTTTGGCGCCGCCGTCCGCGCCGTCGCCCTCGTCGGTTTCCGTGTCGTCGAACAGCGCGCCCTCGCCGTCATCGGCATCGCTTTCGCTGCCGCCGTTTTCCCCGTCCACGGAGAAGCCCTCGAAATCGTCGTCGGCCGCGGCGGGCGCGTTCTGGCTGAAGTTTTCGTCCTGCTGCGGGTTGAAGCCCATGTCGTCATCGTCGTCGAACTTCTGCCTCAGGTCGACCTCTTCATTGTTCTTATCCAGCACCTTCACGTCCAGGGCCAGCGCCTGCAGCTCTTTGATGAGCACCTTGAAGGACTCCGGAATCCCGGGCTGGGGGATGTTCTGCCCTTTTACGATGGCCTCATAGGTCTTGACGCGCCCGACCACGTCGTCGGACTTCACCGTCAGGATTTCCTGCAGGGTATAGGCGGCGCCGTAGGCTTCCAGCGCCCAGACCTCCATCTCGCCGAAGCGCTGCCCGCCGAACTGCGCCTTGCCGCCGAGCGGCTGCTGCGTGACCAGCGAGTACGGGCCGGTGGAACGCGCGTGGATTTTGTCGTCCACCAGGTGATGCAGCTTGAGGTAATACATATAGCCGACGGTGATGGGGTGGTCGAAATATTCGCCCGTGCGGCCGTCTTTCAGCTC
>DHOB01000009.1:11358-12142 GCA_002409675.1 Ruminococcaceae bacterium UBA5401 | reverse complement strand
TTCGCGGCGAGGCCGAGGTGGACCTCCAGCACCTGGCCGATGTTCATGCGGGAAGGCACGCCCAGCGGGTTCAGCACGATGTCCAGCGGGGTGCCGTCCGGCAGGAACGGCATATCCTCCACGGGCAGGATGCGGGAAACGACGCCCTTGTTGCCGTGGCGGCCGGCCATTTTGTCGCCGACCTGAATCTTGCGCTTCTGCGCGATATAGCACCGCACGACCTTGTTGACCCCGGGGCTCAGCTCGTCGTGGCTGTTCTCGCGGGTAAAGACCTTCACGTCCACCACGATGCCGTATTCGCCGTGGGGGACGCGCAGCGAGGTGTCGCGGACCTCGCGCGCCTTCTCGCCGAAAATCGCGCGCAGCAGGCGCTCCTCTGCGGTCAGCTCGGTCTCGCCCTTCGGCGTGACCTTGCCGACCAGGATGTCGCCCGCGCGGACCTCGGCGCCGATGCGGATGATGCCGCCGTCGTCCAGGTCCCGCAGCAGGTCTTCGTTGACGTTCGGGATGTCGCGGGTGATTTCCTCGGGGCCGAGCTTGGTGTCGCGGGCCTCCGTCTCATACTCCTCGATATGGATGGAGGTGAACACGTCGTCGCGGACCATCCGCTCGCTCATCAGGACGGCGTCCTCGTAATTGTAGCCCTCCCAGGTCATGAAGCCGATCAGCACGTTCCTGCCGAGGCTGATTTCGCCGTCCTTGGTCGCAGGCCCGTCGGCGATGACCTCGCCGGCCTTCACACGCTGATCCACATCCACAATGGGGACCTGATTGATACATGTTC
>DHOB01000009.1:5324-11175 GCA_002409675.1 Ruminococcaceae bacterium UBA5401 | reverse complement strand
CTGGTTGGAGCGCATAAACTTGGTAATGTGGTAGGTGTCGGTCTGGCCGTCTTCCGTGCCGACCTTGATTTCGTCGGCGGAGACGCTGCGCACGATCCCGGCGTGCTTGGCGAGGATGCACACGCCGGAATCCACGCCCGCCTTGTACTCCATGCCCGTGCCGACGATGGGGGCCTCGGTCTTCAGCAGGGGAACCGCCTGCCGCTGCATGTTGGAGCCCATCAGCGCGCGGTTCGCGTCGTCGTGCTCCAGGAACGGAATCATCGCCGTCGCGACGGAAACGACCATCCGGGGCGAAACGTCCATGAAGTCCGCCCGCTCGCGCTCCACCTCCACGAACTCGTCGCGGTAGCGGCCGTTGACCTTCGCGTGCAGAAAATGCCCCTCCTCGTCCAGCGGCTCGTTGGCCTGCACGCAGACGTAGTTGTCCTCGACGTCCGCCGTCATATAGACGACTTCCTTGGTGACGACGCCGGTCTTTTTATCCACGCGGCGGAACGGCGCCTCGATGAAGCCGTACTCGTTGATGCGGGCGAAGGTCGCAAGGTAGGAAATCAGGCCGATGTTGGGGCCTTCCGGCGTCTCGATTGGGCACATGCGGCCGTAGTGGGTGTAGTGCACGTCGCGGACCTCGAACCCGGCGCGGTCCCGCGAAAGGCCGCCCGGCCCCAGCGCGGAGAGGCGGCGCTTGTGCGTGAGCTCCGCCAGGGGGTTGGTCTGGTCCATGAACTGCGAGAGGGGCGAGGAGCCGAAGAACTCGCGGATGGCCGCCGTGACGGGGCGGATGTTGATCAGCGAATGGGGCGTGAGGGTCTCCAGATCCTGCGCCTGCAGGGTCATGCGCTCGCGGATCACGCGCTCCAGACGGGAAAAGCCGATGCGGAACTGGTTCTGCAGCAGCTCGCCCACCGAGCGGATGCGCCGGTTGCCCAGATGGTCGATGTCGTCCAGGTTGCCGAGGCCCATCGCCAGGCAGTCCAGATAATTGATGGAGGCGAAGATGTCGTCGACGGTGATGTGGCTGGGGACGAGGTCGTCCCGCCGGGCGCCGATCTGCTCCTTGCGCTCGTCATCCGTCTTGCAGGAATCCAGAATCTCCTTGAGCACGCTGAACCGCACGCGTTCCCGGATGCCGCATTCCTTCTTCGCGTCGAAATCGACGTATTTGGAGATGTCGACCATCCCGTTGGAGACGACCCGCACCTCTTTGTCGTCCTCGACTTTCACCGTCACCGAGGTGACGCCCGCGTCGTCCATCTTTTCCGCAAGGGCGCGGGAAACCGTGGCGCCGGCCTCGGCCATCACCTCGCCCGTGGAGGGGTCGGCGACCGGGCGCGCGAGCACCTGCCCTGCAAGGCGGCCGGCCAGGTTCAGCTTCTTGTTGTACTTGTAGCGCCCGACACGGGAAAGGTCGTAGCGCCTGGCGTCGAAAAACAGGCCGTTCAGGTGGGCCTGCGCACTCTCGATGGTGGGGGGCTCGCTCGGCCGCAGTTTGCGGTAAATCTCGAAAAGGGCTTCCTCCATGTTCTTGCAGGGGTCCTTCTCGATGGTGGCGGTCATGCGGTCGTCGTTGCCGAAGAAATCCAGAATCTGCTGGTCCGTGCCGAGGCCCAGCGCCCGGATGAACACCGTGACCGGGATTTTGCGGTTCTTGTCGATGCGCACGTAAAAGACGTCGTTGGCGTCGGTCTCGTACTCCAGCCACGCGCCGCGGTTCGGGATCACCGTGGTGCTGTACAGCTCCTTGCCGGTCTTGTCGTACTCCATTTTATAATAGACGCCCGGCGAGCGGACCAGCTGGGAAACAATCACGCGCTCCGCGCCGTTCATGATGAATGTGCCGCTGTCCGTCATCAGGGGGAAGTCGCCCATATAGACTTCCGATTCCTTGATTTCGCCGCTTTCCTTATTGAGCAGCCGCGCCGTCACGCGCAGCGGAGCAGAATAAGTGGCGTCCCGGACCTTGCACTCCTCCACGCTGTAGTTCGGCTTGTCGGTATCCAGCTTGTAATCGACAAAGTCCAGCACGAGGTTGCCGGTATAGTCGGTAATGCCGGAAACTTCCCGGAACACTTCCTTCAGGCCTTCGTCCAGAAACCACTGATAGGATTTCTTCTGTATCTCTATCAGATTCGGCATATCCAGGACCTCATCGATCCGGGCGAAGCTCATTCGGGTATTCTTGCCGACCTTTACCGGTTTGACATTCACCATCGGCTCAATCACTCCAATCATAGATTTTACATTCTGCGGTTCCGCGCCGGGCACCACAGCCCGCGGCCGGACCCTACCACACGTCACGCCTGACCGGGACCCCCCTTTCCGCATGACAGAAAGACGCGCCATTTTTCCCCGGCCGGGCAAAAAGGCTCTTGCGTTTTAACAATTCCTGTGATATGATAAATGCAAACTCGCCCTAAGCACATGGATTCATGATGATGCAGTGTATTATTATATTACAATGCTGGACGCATGTCAAGCATTTTTTTGTTTTTATGGGAACTTTACGTGGTTTTCCGGGGGTGAATCACCATGCCAATCAAAATACAGTCCTCTCTGCCGGCCATCCGGACGCTGGAATCCGAAAACATCTTCGTCATGACGCACGAGCGCGCCAGCGCGCAGGACATCCGCCCGCTGAAAATTGCAATCCTCAACCTGATGCCCACGAAAGTCGAAACGGAGACGCAGCTTCTGCGGCTGCTGAGCAACACCCCGCTGCAGGTGGACGTGGTGCTGCTGCACACGGCCACCCACCGGTCGAAAAACACGCCCGCCTCCTACCTCAACACGTTCTACAAGACGTTCGACGAAATCAGCGGGGAAAAATTCGACGGGATGATCATCACGGGCGCGCCGGTGGAGAAGCTGCCGTTCGAGCAGGTGGACTACTGGCCGGAGCTGTGCCGCATCCTGGCGTGGAGCCGGTGCAACGTCTACTCCACCCTACATATCTGCTGGGGCGCGCAGGCGGGGCTCTACTACCATTACGGCATTCCGAAGTACCCGCTCCCGCGCAAAATCTCCGGCATTTTCCAGCACCGCGTCCTGCACCCGCTGCACCCGCTGGTGCGCGGCTTCGACGACAATTTCTGGGCGCCCCATTCCCGCTACACCGAAGTCCGGCGGGAAGACATCGAAAAGCACCCGGAACTCGAAATCCTGACGGAGTCGGACGAGGCGGGGGTCCACCTGGTCGCGTCGAAAAACGGGCGCCGGATTTTCGTGACCGGCCATGAGGAATACGACCGCGAGACGCTGAAGACGGAATATCTGCGCGACGTGAAAAAAGGGCTGCACCCCCAGGTTCCCCGGAATTACTTCCCGGACGACGACCCTTCGCAGGAACCGCCGTTCACCTGGCGCAGCCACGCGTTTCTGATGTTCTCCAACTGGCTGAACTACTATGTGTACCAGCGGACGCCCTTCGACATCAAGGAAATCAAGGAAGAAGAATTTTAAAGAGGATGCGCGGGAATCGTGCGGTTCCCGCGCATCCTCTTTCAATTTTCAATGCGAAAAGAGTTTCGGCCGCCCCCGGGCGGTTATTTTTTTTCGTCTTCCCCGCCGCGCCCCGCGGCGGACGCGGAGCCGCCCGGACGGGCCGCCGCCGCGGGCCGCACCTGGCGCAGCGCGCGGGAAACGCCCTTCCAGACGGCGAGGGAAATCGAGTAATCCACCATGCTGTGGACCACGCCGCCGAGGCCCACCAGCAGCAGCACGGACATCATGTAGCCGCTGGAATAATACGCCTTCGTCATCAGGCCGCCGAAAAAGAAGAACGTGACGACCAGGACCTCGGGCACCTCGTGAATCACGGCCATCAGCAGCCCGAACCAGGTGGAGCTCGCCGCAGAATCCAGAATGCCGGGCCGTCTTTTCAGCATCACGGCGCCGACCGACGCGAAAATCACGTGCGTGAGCGCGCGGAGCGTCACCACCAGCGGAAGCCCCGAAAGGAAAAAGCCGAGCGTCGTCCCCAGCGAGACCGCCACCGCCACGCCGGGCGAAAGAAACATCGCGATGAAAATCGGCACATGGCTCGCCAGTGTGAACGACGCCGGACCGATCACGATTTTCGGGAAGAAAATCGGAATCACGATCCCCACCGCGATCAGCAGCGCCGTAAGCACCGTGGTCTGCAGCCTGTTTTCCCTGCTCTTTTCCCTGTCCATCATACAGCATCTCCTTCGCCGCATTGTGTCTTTACATGTGTCATGACTGTATTCTACAGGGAACCGGGCGCTCTGTCAAGCTCAGGCGCCCGGTTTTTTAATTTTATTGATTTTAACGGAAGATGGATAGAGGATTCCCTTTTCCCGAAGCTGCGCGAGCATGCGGTGGTACGCCTCTTCCGAAGGGCAGGAGACCGTGTGCAGGTGCACGCCGCCCGTCAGGTTGCACAGGGGCAGCGACCGGCTTTTCGACAGCTTCCGCAGAAAATCGTCCGCGTCGAGGCGGGAAAAAATCTGGAGCTGGCCGGAGAGCTGGCCGTAGACGGCGTGCTCCACAATCACGTCGAGCACGCCGCAGCCGTTGTCCACAATGGTGTAAAGCTCCTCCGCGATATTGGCCGCCGTATGCCGGCAGGCGATGGTGTGCAGGATGTCGCCGGGCCGGGACCGGCTTCCCTCCATCACGTACCCGCGCGGCGTCGCCGCAATCGGCACGCCCGCTGCCCGCAGCAGCGCCACGTCCCCCACGATGATCTGCCGGCTGACCCGCAGCCGTTTGGCAAACGTGCCCGCGCTGACGGGCCGGTCGGCTTTTTTCAGTTGCTCCCGTATCGTCCTGCGCCGCTCCGCGGCATCCATCGTCCCCGCTCCCTTCTTCAAAACAGAATTAAAACGGAATTTTTTTCGGCCGGGGCGCGCCCGGCCCGCGGTCATTCCAGTTGGTTTTTGCCGGTATAGAGCTGGTAGTACCGGCCCTTCTGGGCGAGGAGCTGCTCGTGGTTTCCGCGCTCGATAATCTGGCCGTGCTCCAGAACTATAATCGCGTTTGCATTGCGCACGGTGGAAAGGCGGTGCGCAATGATGAAGACGGTGCGGCCCCTCATCAGCGCCTGCACTCCCCTTTCGACCAGGCGCTCGGTGCGCGTGTCGATGGAACTGGTCGCCTCGTCCAGAATCATCACGGGCGGGTCGGCCACATAGGCCCGGGCGATGGCGAGCAGCTGGCGCTGCCCCTGGCTCAAGTTGGCCCCGTCGCCGCTGATGACGGTGTGGTACCCTTCCGGCAGGCGGGAGATGAAGGAGTGTGCGCTCGCCTGCCTGGCCGCCTCGATGCACTCCTCGTCCGAGGCGTCCAGCCGGCCGTACCGGATATTGTCGAGCACCGTGCCGGTGAACAGGTGGGTGTCCTGCAGCACCATGCCGAGCGACCGGCGCAGGCTCTCCTTGCGGATGTCGCGGACGTCGATGCCGTCGTAGGTGATGGACCCCGTCTGCACGTCGTAAAACCGGTTGATCAGGTTCGTAATGGTGGTTTTGCCCGCGCCCGTGGAGCCGACGAACGCAATCACCTGGCCCGGCTTTGCGTACAGGCTGACCTGATGAAGCACCGGCTTGCCCGGCTCATAGGCGAAATCGACATTGTGGAAGCGCACGTCGCCCCTGAGGGGGACCGTTTCTCCGTCGGACTTTTTCCAGACCCATTCGTCGGCGTTGTCCACCCGCGCAAGGGTCGTGCGGCCGCCGTCATTTTCCGGCGGCTGGTCCATCATGTCGAAAATCCGCTCGGCGCCGGCCAGGGCGGCGAGCACGTTGTTGAACTGGCTGGTGATCATGTTGATGGGCTGGCCCATCTGGCGGGAATACTGCAGGAAAGCGGCGAGCGACCCGATGTCGAA
>DHOB01000009.1:0-5111 GCA_002409675.1 Ruminococcaceae bacterium UBA5401 | reverse complement strand
TTGCCCATCACCGGCATCACGACGCCCGCAAGGAAGTTCGCGCCGGAGGCCGCCGAGCGGAACTCCTCGTTCAGGCGGTTGAACGCCGTCTTTTCCGCTTCTTCGCGGTTGAAGACCTTCACTTCCCGAAGGCCGCCGATGTTTTCCTCGATATATCCGTCGAGCTCGCCGAGGACTCTCTGCTGCTTTTTAAAGTAAAACCTGCTTTTGCCGGTGATTTTTGTGCTGACGAAGACCATCAGCGCCATCACGAGGGCAATCATCACGAACAGCAGCGGGCTGAGCAGCAGCATCATCACGATGCAGCCGACCAGGGTCAGCGCGCTGGAAAGGAACTGCACGAGGCTCTGTTCCAGCATCATCTGCACGTTGTCGAAGTCGTTGGTGAAGCGGCTCATCAGCTCGCCGTGGGTGTGGGTGTCAAAGTACTTCAGCTCCAGGTCCTGCATCCTGTCGAACAGGTCCCGGCGCATGGTGTTGACGGTCCGCTGGGAAAGCTGCACGTTCAGCCGCATCTGGCCGTAGGCGGAAAGGACGCCGACCAGAAAGACACCGCCGAGCTCCGCAAGGGCGAAGGCCAGGCCGTGGAAGTCGCCGGGGATGATATACCGGTTGATCAGCGGCTTGAGAAAATAGGCCCACACAAGGCTGCTGCCCGTGTTCAGCAGAAGCATCACCACCAGGCCGACGACCTGCACCTTGTTCCTGTTCATATAGCCGAGAATTCTCGAAATCGTGCCGCGCAGGTCCTTCGGCTTTTGAAAGCCGATCGGCGCGCGGGAGGGCCCCGCGCCGCGCGCGGGCATCGGGCGCTGCTGTGCCATCAGGAAACCGCCCCTTCCTGCTGCGAATCGCAGATTTCACGGTAAATTTCATTGCTGCGGTACAGTTCCTCATGGGTCCCCATGCCGGAGATTTTTCCGTCGTCCAGCACGAGGATCGTATCCGCATCCCGCACGGAGCTGATGCGCTGGGCGATAATCAGCACGGTCATGCCGCGCCGGTTTTCGCGGAGCGACCGGCGGATCCTGGCCTCGGTCGCCGTGTCCACGGCGCTGGTGCTGTCGTCCAGAATCAGGACGGGAGGGCGCTTGAGCAGCGCGCGCGCAATGCACAGCCGCTGCTTCTGCCCGCCCGAAACGTTCACGCCGCCCTGGCCGAGCTCGGTGTCGTAGCCGCGCGGGAACCGGTCGATAAACTCCTCCGCCCCGGCCATGGCGGCCGCCCGGCGGATTTCATCCTCGCCGGCGGAGGCGTTGCCCCACAGCAGGTTCTCGCGGATGGTCCCCGAAAACAGCACGTTCTTCTGCAGGACCATGCCGATTCCGTCGCGCAGGGTCTTCAGGTCGTAGTCGCGGACGTCCGCGCCGTCCACCAGGACCTGGCCCGCCGTCACGTCGTACAGGCGGGGAATCAGATTGACCAGCGTCGTTTTCCCCGCGCCCGTGCCGCCGACAATCGCGACCGTCTGCCCCGGCCGCACGGTGAAGCTGATATCCGAAAGCGCGTTTTTCCCTTCGCCGGAAACGCCGTAGCGGAAATCCACGTGGCGGAACTCGATTTGGCCCCGCGTGACGCGGTGGCGCAGCGGGTCCAGGCGCGCGGCGGGCTTGTCGGTGATGTCCGGCCTGGCGTCGAGCACCTCCAGCACCCGCTTGCCGCTGGCCTCGGCGCGCGCGAAAAGAATCAGCGCCATCGAGAACATCATGATGCTCATCAGAATCAGGAACATGTAGCTGATGAAGCTGACCAGCTCGCCGGCGCCCATGGAGCCCGCCCGGACCATATGCCCGCCCTGCCAGATGACCGCCACGGTCGCCGTGTTGAGGATCAACAGCATCAGCGGCAGGGTAAGGCTGACCAGGTTGCCGGCGCGGATGGCGATCTCCATCAGGCTGTCGTTCGCCTTTTTGAACTTCTGCTTCTCGTGCGCGGCGCGGACGAACGCCTTGACCACGCGGATGGCGATCAGGTTTTCGCGGACGGTCCCGTTCAGGCCGTCCAGCCTGCGCTGCACCTCGGTGAACAGGCGCTCGGCGGCGCGGACGAGCAGAAACGTGCCCACAATCAGCACGGGCGCGGCGGCGAGGATAATCAGGGAGAGCCGCATGTTGATTTTCATGGCGAAAATCAGGGCGCAAATCAGCATCAGGGGGGAGCGCAGAAAGATGCGCAGCCCCATCAGCACCGTTATCTGAAGCTGGGTCACGTCGCTGGTCAGGCGCGTGACGAGCGACGCCTCCGAGAAACGGTCGAGGTTGGAAAACGAAAACGACTGCACGTGCTCAAACAGGGCCCTGCGCAGGTTGGCGGCAAAGCCCTGGCTCGCGTCGGCGGAAAGCTTCATGTTCGTCGAGCCCAGAAAGATGTTGAGCGCCGCGAGCGAGAGCATCAGCAGCCCCGTCAGGAGGATATAGCGGGTGTCCCGCCGCGGAATCCCGACGTCGACAATCCGCGACATCAGGTACGGAATCATCAGGTCGCCCACGACGTCCACCGTCAGCAGGCAGAAACAGAAAAAGAAATAATGGCGGTATTTCTGAAAATACGGATATAATCTGCGGATCATGAATCGCTGCTCCTTTTCGGAAGGGTAGGCGGCTGCGCGCCGAGATGTTTCAGATTTTTGAGCATGCGCCTGTAAAATTTCTTCAAAAGCTCGATTTCCTGCTCGGAGAACCCCTGAAAAACGGCGTGGTCCGTCCGGTCGAACACCGTTTCGCACTCCAGCACGGCCCGAAGGCCCTTCGCCGTGAACGTCACCAGCTTGCGCCGGCGGTCGCGCGTGTCTTCCACCCGCCTGAGCAGGCCGGCCTTCTGCATCCGCCGGATGGAGACGGCGGCCGTCGGGGGGCTGATGCCGACAAAATCGGCGAGCTGCTTCTGCGACGCCGTGTGCCCCGGCCGGCTCTTCAGCATGAACAGGATGCGCGGGTGGCTCGCCATGCCGAAGCCGCGCCGGGTCAGCTCCTGCTTGATATAGTTGTGGTGCATGCGCTCAAACGCGCGGAACAGCCATTCGACCGTATCCTGTTCGCACTCCAAAAGCATCCCCGCCCTTCGATGGATAAAGGTATTCGTTTTACGGCTAATAATAAGCCGGCAAATCAATAGAAACAGTTGTAGTTAGGATTATACGTCAACTCCGGCCCCGCTGTCAACCGGTATTTTGCAACGGAGCGGGACTGGATTTTCTGTATTATGTCAACCGAAAGAAAATTCCGGATTTCCACTCCCGCTTTTCCACCGGCCGGGCCCCGGCGGTGAAAACGGCCTGCCGCAGAGCAAGTCCGCGCTTTTCCGGTGGAAAACCCGGTGGAAAATGTGGAATATCCGCCGCGCCTTTTGCCCGCCCGAAAATAAATTTTATCGTTATGTAAAGTCGACGGAAGACGGAAAAGCGCCCGTTTGCAAATCAAAGGCCGGGCGCTGAAATTTCACCAATTTCCTGTAAAAAGGCAGCCCGCGGACTGGCTGTTTTTCGGGATATGTTCTTATCAATAATAATATCTGTGGAAAAATAAGCTAAAATACTGTATTATTATTAGGTTATCAGGGCTGATAGGACTTTCGGCAGAACCATGACCTGAAAGAAGGTGGGCGGATGGACCGGACAGAACAGCGCGGAAACAAGTGGCTGGTCCTTTCCATCGTCGCCTTCCTGTGCGCCGCCGCCATATTCTGGTGCGGCTTTTTCGTCATCCGCCGCGTGCGGGAAAATTACGTGCGGTATTCGGCCGACCAGGTCACGGCCCGCATCATCTCAGAGCTGAAATACACGGACCTCGCCAAGGTGGAGGGCGACCAGCTCGCCAAGCACTACAGCATCCCGAGCGGCGTGGTGGACGAAAGCTCGGTCTACATGAGCAAGTCCTCCGAAAGCGCCTCGGAGCTGGCCTGCTTTCTGCTGACGGACAGGTCGAAATACGAGGTGCTGGAGCAGGCCGTCACGGAGCATATCGCCACCCGGGCGGACGGTTTCAAAAACCTGAACCCGGTTCAGTACGGCGCGCTCAAAAACCGGCTGATTGTGCGGAGCGGCCGCTACGTTCTGGTCGCCGTGGGGAACAACACGGCCGGGGAAGAAAAGCTGTTCCACAGCATGGTGGGATGACCGCGCCGGGCGCCCGTTAAAAAATTACAACTGGAGAGATTCTGATGGAAAAATTACCGAGGAACTACGGCCTGTTCACGACCATCTCCATGATTGTCGGCATCTGCATCGGTTCCGGAATCTTCTTTAAAAGCGACAACATTTTGGTGGCGACGGGCGGCAGCGTTCCGCTGGGGGTCGTCGTGTTCGTTCTGGGGGCCACCAGCATCATCTTCGGCGGGCTCTGCATCAGCGAGCTCGCCTCGCGCACCGACCGCCCGGGCGGGCTGATTGCCTATATGGAGGAGTTCACAAGCCAGAAGCTCGCCTGCGGGATGGGCTGGTTCCAGATTTTCGTCTATTACCCGACCATCGCGGTGGTGGTTTCCTGGGTGGTCGGCATCTACATGTGCCTGCTGTTCGGCTGGGAAGGTTCGCTGGAGAACCAGATGCTGATCGGCTTTCTGTTCTGCACGCTGGCCTATCTGGTCAACACCCTTTCGGCCAAGGCGGGCGGGGCGTTCCAGAACTTCACCACCGTCGTCAAGCTGGTGCCCCTCCTGGCGGTCGCCGTGTGCGGGCTGCTGTGGGGCAACCCCGCCGAAGGGGTGCGGCAGATCACTCCGCAGACGGTGAAGGGGCTGAGCTGGTTTTCGGCCATCGGGCCGATTGCGTTCTCGTTCGACGGGTGGATTATCTCGACCTCCATCGCGTCGGAAATCCGGGACTCCAAAAAGAACCTGCCGCGGGCCCTGGTCATCGCGCCGATTTTCATCCTGCTGATTTACGTCGCCTATTTCGTCGGCGTGACCAACCTGCTCGGCGCGGGGACCGTGATGCAGCGGCAGGACGCCCACGTCTACGACGCCGCCCAGCTGCTTTTCGGCGGAATCGGCGGAAAGCTGATTCTGATTTTCGTGATTTTCGCGGTGATGGGGACCGTCAACGGCGTGGTGCTGGGATACATCCGGCTGCCGTACGCCATGGCCCTGCGCGGGGAAAAGATGTTCCCGCTCTC
>DHOB01000067.1:7619-7854 GCA_002409675.1 Ruminococcaceae bacterium UBA5401 | reverse complement strand
ACCTCGTTTTGTCATTATATCGTATTTCCTCCCCTTCTGTCAACTGCAGCGGCGTGTCGCCGCTCGCACCGGCCCGGCGTGGGGAACGGCGAAAACTGAAAGTTTAGTCTGCCGGGACAGTCAAAGAAAACTCCCGAAGCAAAATTTATGCTCCGGGAGTTTTTATCGCTGTAGTTTTGTCCTTATAAATCAAATTTTTCTGATTTTGAGGTTTTATTCCAGACCGTCCTCAGGC
>DHOB01000067.1:3054-7329 GCA_002409675.1 Ruminococcaceae bacterium UBA5401 | reverse complement strand
CCCATGGACGACGGGGGTTGCGGTCGCAGGCATCCTGGCCCGATAAAAGGGCCTGCCTGAAAGCGTTTGCCCAGTGCAGAGAAACTCTTTTTTCCCTTTCCGCACTGGGAAGCAGCGGCTGGGGCTTCTATGGGGTGCAGCCACTGAAGCGGCATGTTTTTGGGAACTATTCTCCATAACCGGACGCGTGTGGGACACACGTGGGGCGTATGTGGGGCGCGTGTGGGGCGCATTGAAAAAGCCGGGAACCCGCACCAGCACTGGGATTGGGCGCATGGGGCGCGAAAATCGTTCCATATTCCTTATATATACGCAATAAAAAATACAAATATATATTCATATAACTTTCAGTGGAAGTATGCGCCCCATGCGCCCCATGCGCCCAAAACCAGTATTCATGCGGCTTTCCAGAGATTAAGAAGCGCCCCAGAAGCGCCCCCGATGCGTCCGGGCCAAAACGGGCGCCGCCCGCGGGAGATGTCTTTGACTGTCCCGGCAGAGCACGCCTCAGGTTTTCACCGCACCCCACGCCGGGCCGTGCGTGCAGGCTCAGCCTGCTGGCCTCAATAGGCTTTGCCCCAGTAGACCAGCTCTTTGGCGGGCCTGCCGCAGCAGACGCAGGTGTCGGCAATGTGCTCCTGCTCGAACGGGATGCAGCGGGAAGAAAGGCCCGCCACTTCCTTGATTTTTGCCTCGCAGGCCGGGTCGCCGCACCACATCGCGCGCACGAAGCCGGGCCTGGTGTCGGCGATTTCCTTCATCTCGTCCAGGGTGTGCGCGTCGTAGGTCATGTCCTCGCGGCGCTTCAGCGCGCGGTCGTAGAGGATCCGGCGCACCTGGTCCAGCTGTTCTGCGACGGCGTCCTCCAGCCCGTCCAGCGGCGTGGGCAGCTTTGCGCGGTCCGGCCGGCGGACCAGCACGCACTGGTCCTTCGCGATGTCTTTCGGGCCGATCTCCAGCCGCAGCGGCACGCCCTTCATCTCGTACTGCGCGAACTTCCAGCCCGGCGTCTGGTCGGAATCGTCCATCTTCACGCGGAAGCGGCCCTTCAGGCGCTGCTCCAGCTCGTGCGCCTTCTCCAGCACACCGGGTTTGTGCTGCGCGACCGGCACGACGACCACCTGCACCGGCGCGACGGCGGGCGGCAGCACCAGGCCGCTGTCGTCGCCGTGGGTCATGATGATGCCGCCGATGATGCGGGTGCTGAACCCCCACGAGGTCTGGAACGGATAGCACACGGAATTGTCGCGGCCCTGGAAGGTCACGCCGAACGCCCGCGAGAAGCCGTCCCCGAAATAGTGGCTCGTGCCGGACTGCAGCGCCTTGCCGTCGTGCATCATCGCCTCGATGGTGTAGGTCGCCACCGCCCCGGCGAACTTCTCGCTCTCCGTCTTGCGGCCCTTGATGACCGGCATCGCGAGCTCCCGTTCGCAGAAATCGGCGTACACGTTCAGCATCCGCTCGGTCTCGGCCTGCGCCTCCTGTGCGGTCTCGTGGATGGTGTGGCCCTCCTGCCAGAAAAACTCCGCCGTGCGCAGGAACGGGCGGGTCGTCTTTTCCCACCGGACGACCGAGCACCACTGGTTGTAGAGCTTCGGCAGGTCGCGGTACGAATGCACGACGCGCGCGAAATGGTCGCAGAACAGCGTCTCGGAAGTCGGGCGGATGCACAGGCGCTCGGGCAGCTTCTCGTTGCCGCCCATCGTGACCCACGCGACCTCGGGCGCAAAGCCCTTCACATGGTCTTTTTCCTTTTCCAGCAGACTTTCCGGAATCAGCAGGGGCATCGCGACGTTCTGGTGCCCCAGCTCCTTAAAGCGAGCGTCCAGGATTTTCTGGATGTTCTCCCAGATGGCCCAGCCGTAGGGCTCCACCGCCATGCAGCCGCGCACCCCGGTGTAGGCCATCAGCTCCGCCTTTTTTACAATATCCGTGTACCACTGGGCAAAGTCCCGCTCCATCGGCGTAATCGCTTCGACCAGCTTTTTCTGTTCCGCCATCTTCAATCCCCTTTGGCTGCAAAAGGCACGGCTGCCCCCTCGGCCGGGGCCGCCGCACCTGTTTTTATTTGTCGCTGTTTTTCGTCGTCTTGTTCAGAATCACAATCACCAGGTAAATCAGCAGCATCACGATAAAGATGCCGACCATGCCCTTGCCCATCAGACCGAAAGCCTGCGAGATGTCGCCGCCGCGCACCGGGCCCATCACGCTCTGAAAGGCCGCCAGAAAATTCCAACGCATCGCATTGCCCTCCTTTTTAAGCTAAAGCGCCATGTGTTTGGCCAGCGAGAGGATGATGCCCCCCGCCACGACCGAGCCGATCTGCCCCGCCACGTTCGCGCCGGTGGCGTGCATCAGCAGGTGGTTCTGGTTGTCCTCCGCAAGGCCCATTTTCTGGATGACCCGCGCGGACATCGGGAACGCGGAGATGCCCGCGGCCCCGACCATCGGGTTGACCTTTTTCTCTTTGGGCAGGAAAAGGTTCATCAGCTTGGCGAACAGCACGCCGCCCACGCTGTCGAACACGAACGCCACGAACCCCAGCGCCATAATCAGCAGCGTGTCCCATTTTACGAACGCCTCGGCGCGCATCTGGAACGCGACGGTGATGCCGAGGAAGATCGTGATCAGGTTCGCGAGCGGCCCCTGCGCCGTCTGCGAGAGGCTCTCCAGCCGGCCGCATTCACGGATCAGGTTGCCGAACATCAGGAAGCCGACCAGCGCGATGGAATCCGGCGCAATCAGGCCCGCAATCAGGGTGACGATAATCGGGAACAGGATTTTCGTCGTCTTGCTCACCGAATCGGGCCGGTACGGCATACGGATGGCCCGCTCTTTGTGCGAGGTGACCATGCGGATGGCCATGGGCTGGATGATCGGCACCAGCGCCATGTAAGAGTACGCCGCGACCGCGATGGCGCCCTTGTAGCTGCTGTCCAGCGCCTGCGAGACCAGGATGGAGGTCGGCCCGTCGGCCGCGCCGATGATGCCCGCCGACATCGCGTCCTTCATCGGGAAGCCGAGCAGCACCGCCAGCACAATCGTGAAGAAGATGCCGAACTGCGCCGCGCCGCCGAACAGCAGCATCCGCGGGTTCGAGAGCAGCGGCCCGAAGTCGATCATCGCGCCGATGCCCACGAACAGCAGCAGCGGCATGGCCTCCGAAGCCTCGATGCCGACACGGAACAGCCACTGGATGATGCCGCTGTCGCCCAGCACGCCGCTCAGCGGCAGGTTCACCAGGATGGCGCCGAAGCCCATCGGCAGCAGCAGCGACGGCTCATAGTCCTTTTTGACCGCCAGCCAGATGAGCAGCCCGCCGATGGCCCACATCACGGCCATTTTCCAGTCGATATGCGAAACCCCGCTGATGAGAAAACTAAACTGGTCCAAGCGTTTTTTCTCCCCTTTTTTCTTTTTCCCCTAAAATCCGTGTGCTTTTGCATTTCTTTCTATTATAAAGAGTCGCCGGCGCGTTTGCAAGGGCGGCGCAGAAAAACAGGGACGCAAAAATCCGCCGTGCGGCGGGCACAGCGGAGGAAAGAAAAAACGGACGCCGGTCAGGTGTGCTCTTCGATATACTTGACCAGCTCGCCGACCGTTTTGAGGTTTTCGACTTCTTCGTCCGGGATTTCAATCTCGAACTCGTCTTCAATCGACATCAAAAGGTCCACGACATCCAGCGAATCGGCGCCGAGGTCGTCGGCGATGTTCGTCTCCGGGGTGATTTTGTCCTCCTCCACGTCGAACTGCTCGCTCAGTATCGCCTTTACCTTCTCTAAAACCATGAGAGTTCCTCCTTCAATAGATTGTCCCCGGCCGGGAACGGCGGCCCTCCGGTGGACAAACCAAACCCCTTCTGCTACAATGGGCGGCAGGGGAATTCTACCCTGTATTTTCTCAGGGGATGGATTGCCTATCCACATATTATTAGCAAAGCGGCACTTTGTCAATATTTTTTTGCGACTTTTAGGGGGAGATTTGATGGAACCGAAAAATTTCGCGGTCATCGGCCATCCCGTGGGGCACACCATGTCCCCGTTCATCCACGCGCGTCTGTTCGCGCTGTGCGGCGTCCGCGCGCGGTACGGCGCGCTGGATATTCCGCCCGAAAGCCTGGCCGCCTCCCTGCCGCGCCTGCGGGCGCTGGACGGCTGCAACGTGACGATTCCCCACAAGCGGGCGATTCTCCCCCTGCTGGACGGCGTGGACAAAAAGGCCGCCGCGGCCGGCTCGGTCAACACCGTGAAGAGCGAGGGCGGCCGCCTGACCGGC
>DHOB01000067.1:0-2891 GCA_002409675.1 Ruminococcaceae bacterium UBA5401 | reverse complement strand
GCTTCACGACGGACGGCGAGGGCTTCCGCCGCGCGCTGGAGGCGGCGGGCATCCCGCTGCGCGGGAAAGTCACCGTGCTGGGCGCGGGCGGGGCCGCGCGCGCCTGCGCATTCGAGGCGGCCCTCGCGGGCTGCCGCGTGACCGTCGCCGCGCGGGCGCACAGCCTGCCGGCCGCCCGGGCGCTGTGCGCGCAGCTGAACCGCGCCGTCCCCGGCGCGGAGGCCGCCCCCCGCCCCATCGACGGGCTGCGCGGGCCGGCGGACCTGCTGGTCAACGCCACGCCCGCCGGCATGTTCCCCCGCACGGACGCCTGCCCCGTTCCGGAAGAGACGGTGGCGCGCGCGGCCTGCGTGTTCGACGCGGTCTACAACCCCGCCGAAACCGACCTTCTGCGCCTCGCGCGCCGGCACGGGAAGCGGGCCGTCGGCGGCATGGGGATGCTGGTGCGGCAGGCCGCCGCCGCGCAGGAAATCTGGCTCGGCGCCCGGTTCGCCGAGGCGGACCTGCGCCGCCTGTGCGCCGAGGCCTCGCTCGAGATGAAGAAAAAATTCGGCAGCGTCGTCCTGTGCGGCGTGATGGGCAGCGGCAAGACGTCGGCGGGCAGGCTGCTCGCCGAAAAGACGGGGCGCCCGTTCGCGGACCTCGACGCCCGCATCGCGGAGCGGGCGGGCGAAAGCATCCCGCAGATTTTCGCCGGGCGGGGCGAAGCGGGGTTCCGCGCGCTGGAGCGCGAGGCCGTGCTCGCGCTCGCGCCGAAGTGCGGCCTGGTGGTCGCGGTGGGCGGCGGGACTTTCCTCGACCCGCGGAACGCCGCGGCGTTCCGCGCGCGCGGCGCGGTGGTCTTTCTGGACGTGCCCCCCCAGGCCGCGCGGGCGCGCCTGGCGGGCGACCGCACGCGCCCCCTGCTGCGCGGCGGAGAAGCGCAGTTCCTCCGCCTGTACGCGGCGCGGCGCGCGGCCTGCCGCGCCGCCGCCGACTTCACGGTGGACGCCGCCGGCACGCCGGAGCAGACGGCCCGCGCGGTGCTGAAAGTCCTCGCTCCGGCGACTTAGCCGCCCCCGCCGAGCCGCGCAAGGCTCTCGATGCCCCGCATGTAGACGCGGAACGCGTCCTTCCCGCAGTGCTTTGCGGCGTACAGGGCGATGTCCGCCTTGCGGAACAGCGCCTCGTAGGAGCGCCCGTCCAGCGGATACAGCGCGATGCCGATGCTGCCGGAGACGACGCGGCCGAAGCTCACCGAATCCCGCATCCGCTCGAACGCGAGGCGCAGGGCCTCCGCCTTCCGGACGGTCAGCGCGGAATCCGCGTTCCGCACGAACACGACGAACTCGTCGCCGCCGATGCGCCCCGCGACGTCGTCGCTGCGGAACAGCCGGCGGATCTCCTCCGCCGTCCTCACAATCATCCTGTCGCCGCACAGGTGGCCCATGCAGTCGTTGATCTGCTTGAAATTGTCGATGTCGATCACAAACAGGGTGTGCCGGTCGCCCGGCCCGCTCTGCGCGATGATGCCGTCGATCCGCCGCATCGTGGTCACGCGGTTGTAAAGGCCCGTCAGAAGGTCGTGCTCCGCCTGCTCGCGCAGGGCGAAGGTCTCCTTTTTGCGGCGGTCGATGTCCGAAAAAATCGCCGTGAGCCGGGTGGGCCGGCCCTGCCGGTCGTAGAAAAGGGACGCCTTCACGTTGCACCAGATATAGCTCCCGCCGGCCGCGCGCAGGCGGCAGTCCCCCGTGCCGCTCGCCTTTTTCTCCCGGCACAGCGCGCTCAGCCAGTCCAGCGCGCGGCCGCGGACGGCGGGGAAGAAAAAGGCGGTGTTTTTGATCATCTCCTGCAGGTCGCCGCGCCGGATGTTGTAATCCCCGAATTTTTCGACGAAGGCGGGCGAGAAATAGACCTCCTTCGTCCTGAAGTCGTAGTCGACGACCGCAACCGCCACGTTCTCCAGAATCCGCCGGCAGCGCTCCTCGCTGGCGGCGAGCTGCTCCTGCGCGCGCCGGGTTTTCGTCACGTCCATCAGCACGCTGTAAATCCAGCGGCCGCCGGCGCCGTCCGCCTGGCGGCGCGCCTTGTCCAGCACCCAGATGACCCTGCCGTCCCGGCCGGCCAGCCGGTAGGTGAGCTCCGAGACGGCGCCGGGGTCTTTCCCGACGAAGCGCCCCAGGACCTTCATGCGGTCCTCGGGGCAGACGATGGGCAGAAAGCAGCCGCAGAACCGCTCGGCGATCTCTTTGCGCGCATAGCCGGTAAAATGGCAGAACCCGTCGCTGGCCACGCTCAGCGTCAGGGTTTCGTCTTCTTTGTAGCGCAGCACGCCGGCGGGGATGTTGTCGGTCAGCGCCGCCAGCTCTTCGGCCTGCGCCTGGCGCAGCCTGCGCTCGCGCCGCCGCAGGGTGATGTCCTCCGTCATGCCGCACAGCAGCCCGCGGCCCCGGTCGTCCGGCATCAGGCAGACCCGGTACGCCATCCAGACATGGCGGCCGTCCCGGCGGATGAGCCGCATCTCCGGTCTGGCCCAGCCGCGGCGGCGGATTTCGTCCAGGACCGCCGCCCTTTCGAGCGGCGTCTCGCCCCGCAGGACGGGCGGCCGGCCGGGCGCGAGCAGGGCAGAAATCTCCCCCCTGCGGTATCCGAGGGATCGGTAGAACGAGTCGCTGGCCTTCACAATGGTGAGGGCCCGGTCGTCCCGCAGGCACAAAACGCCGAGCCCCGTTTTCTCCACCAGGCAGCCAAGGTCCAGATTCCAGTTCCCGCCCATTTTATCGATCCTCTCGCCGTTTCAGGCCGGTCCTTCCCCGCCCTTTTCCACCGGGCATGTCCCGGAAAAGAAGGGATGCCTGAGCTTTCTGAAGCGTTTCCTGTTTTTGTAAGAATTTACTCATTTTGAAAAAATA
>DHOB01000028.1:20394-38285 GCA_002409675.1 Ruminococcaceae bacterium UBA5401 | reverse complement strand
CAACGTCAAGAGCATCGACCATCCGGTCCTGCTGCATGTCCTGACCAAAAAAGGCAAAGGGTACCCGTTTGCAGAGCAGAACCCCGGCGCGTTCCACGGGACCTCCGGATTCGACGTCCAGACCGGCAAAGCGGCCCCGTCGGGGCAGACTTTTTCCGGGGTGTTCGGGGACTGCCTGTGCAGGCTGGCGGAAAGCGACGGGCGGATCTGTGCGGTCACGGCGGCCATGAAGTCCGGGACGGGGCTGGTGCGCTTCGCGCAGAAATTCCCGAAGCGCTTTTTCGACACCGGCATTGCCGAAGAGCACGCCGTGACGTTCTGCGGGGGCCTGGCCGCCGGCGGCATGCTTCCCGTTTTCGCCGTCTATTCCACGTTCCTCCAGCGCGGGTACGACCAGATGATTCACGACGTGGCCCTTCAGCGCGTCAAGGTCGTGCTGGCCGTCGACCACGCCGGAATCGTCGGGGAAGACGGCGAGACGCACCAGGGCATTTTCGACGCGGCATACCTGAACACCATCCCCGGCGTCAAGGTGTTTTCCCCCTCGTATTACGACGAGCTGCAGCAGTGCCTGCGGCAGGCCCTGTACCATACCCCGGGCTTTGCCGCCGTGCGGTACCCGCGCGGGGCGCAGCTTTTCCGCCCCTGCGATTTCCGCCTGAGCGGCCGCCCGTTCGACCTCTACGGCGGGGCGGAGGCGACGGTCGCAGTCGTGACGTACGGCAGGCTGTTCTCGTTTGCCTGCCTTGCCCGCCTGCGGCTGGAAAAGCGCGGCATTTCCCTGCGCATCGTCAAGCTGAACCGCATCAAGCCGGTGGACGACGGCGCGGTCCGCAGCGCGGCGGGCGCGGAGCGGGTCTTCTTTTTTGAGGAGGGCATCCGGCAGGGCGGCGTCGGGGAGCGGTTCGGATTCCTGCTGAGCCAGAGCGGCTTTCGGGGCCGGTTCTACCTGCATGCGATCGAGGGCTTCGTCGCCCACGCGACGATGGCGGAGAGCCTGAACGGCCTCGGTCTGGACGACGCCGGGATGGAACGGGCAATTTTGACGGAGTGCGGAGCGCAATGAAGAAGAAAAGACTGGACTGCCTGATTGCGGAGCGCGGCCTGGCGGAGAGCCGGGAAAAGGCGAAGATCGCCGTGATGATGGGCGACGCCTACGTCGACGGGCAGAAGCAGGACAAGCCGGGCACCATGCTGCCCGAAACCGTGAAGATCGAGCTGCGCGGCGAAAAGCTGAGGTACGTCAGCCGCGGCGGGCTGAAGCTCGAAAAGGCGCTGGCGCGCTTTCCCGTTGACCTGAAGGGGAAGACGGCGCTGGATATCGGCGCTTCCACGGGGGGCTTTACGGACTGCATGCTGCAGAACGGCGCAAAAAAAGTGTATGCGGTGGACGTCGGCTACGGCCAGCTCGCCTGGAAGCTGCGCACCGACCCCCGCGTCGTCTGTCTGGAGCGCACAAACGTGCGGTACCTCACGCGGGAGCAGGTGCCGGAACCGGTGGATTTTTTCAGCGCCGACGTCGCCTTTATCTCCCTGAAGCTCGTCCTGCCGGTCGCCCGCCGCTTTCTTGCGGAAAACGGCTGCGCGGTCTGCCTGATTAAGCCTCAGTTTGAGGCGGGGCGCGAAAAGGTCGGGAAAAAAGGGGTCGTGCGGGACCCGCAGGTCCACGTCGAGGTGGTGCGGGATATCGTCGGGTTCTGCCTGCAGAACGGCTTTTCGGTCTGCGGACTGACCTATTCCCCCGTCAAGGGGCCGCAGGGAAACATCGAGTACCTTGTTTTCCTCCAAAAATCGAACGACCCGGTCTGCACCGCTCCGGCGGCCGAAGAAGTGGTGCGAAACTCCCATCGGGACTTGAATGGCGGTGAAACGAGTTGAAAATCGCGATTCTTCCGAACCTGAGCAAAAACAAAGCGCAGTACCATACCGGGCGGCTGATCCGCCGGCTGTGCGGCCTCGGCGCCCGGGTGCTGATGCAGGAAAAGCTGCGGGAGGCGTTCGGCGGCAGCGGCGCCGGGTTCTGCCCGGATTTGGAGACGATGATTGCGGAATGCGACATGATGATCGCCGTCGGGGGCGACGGCACCATCATTCACTGCGCGCGGTATGCCGCGGCGGCCGACAAGCCCCTCCTCGGTGTGAACGTCGGCAGGCTCGGCTTCGTCGCAGAGCTGGAAACGGACGAGTTCGACCTGCTGGACCGGCTGGTGGCCGGGAAGTACCGGCTCGAAAACCGCATGATGCTGGAGGTGCGCTACCGGGAAGGCGGCGCCGAGAAAACCTGCAGCGCCCTGAACGACGCCGTGATTTCCCGCGGGACGCTTTCCCCGATGCCGGACTTCAAGGTCGCGTTCGGGGGCATGACGGTCTGCGACTACCGCGGCGACGGTCTGATTGTCGCGACGCCGACCGGCTCCACGGCCTATTCCCTTTCCGCGGGCGGGCCGATTATCGACCCGCAGCTTTCCTGCATCCTGCTTTCGCCCGTCTGCTCCCATTCTCTGCTGACGCGGCCGGTCGTGTTCGGCCCGGACGCGGAGCTGAGCGTTCAGGCCTGCTTCGGGGCGGGAGGAGGCGCTTTTCTCACGGTGGACGGGGAAATCTCCGTCAGGCTTTCGGACCCGGCGCAGCGGGTGGAGTTCCGGCGCTCCGAACAGACGGTGAAAATCGTGCGCCTCAAGGACCATAATTTCTATGAAATCGTGAACCAGAAACTGGGCAACGGGAGGAATGAGGTTTGAAGAAGAAACGCCATGAAAGAATCCTCGAGCTCATCAGCCGCTATTCCATCGACACGCAGGAGGAGCTGCTCCACCGGCTGCAGGAATCCGGCTTTCGCGTCACGCAGGCCACGGTTTCCCGCGACATCAAGGAGCTGCGTCTTGTCAAGGTGCTTTCTCCCGACGGCAAGTACCGGTACATGCGGGCGGAGGAGAAGGCCAGGCAGAACGACGTCAAGTTCAGCTCCCTGTTTCAGGACTCCGCCGTCGCGGTGGACTACGCGCAGAACATCGTCGCCGTAAAATGCCTGACCGGCATGGCGAACGCCGTGTGCGCCGCCATGGACACCCTGCACTGGGACGACGCCGTCGCCACCCTTTCCGGCGACGACACGATTTTTATCCTCATGAGAAACGAAGGTGCGGCGGGCCGGCTTGCGGGCAAGCTGAAAGACATGATGAGGTGAGAGCGATGCTGTCGCAGCTTTACATCGAAAATATCGCCGTAATCGAAAAGGCGACGGTCGATTTTCACGCCGGCTTCAACGTCCTGACCGGAGAAACCGGCGCGGGGAAGTCCATCCTCATCGATTCCATCAACGCCATCCTCGGCGAAAGGACTTCCCATGAGCTGATCCGCACGGGGGCGAAATCCGCCCTCGTGGGGGCGGTGTTCACAAATCCGGGCGGCCGGGCCGTGAAGACGCTGGAGGAGCTCGGCTACGCGCCGGAGGAAGACGGCACGCTGATGCTCCAGCGCGAGATCGGGGCTGACAGGTCCGCCTGCCGCATCAATGGCCGCCCGGCGACGGTGTCCATGCTCAGGAAAATCGGGCCGCTGCTCGTCAATATCCACGGCCAGCACCAGAACTACGGCCTGCTTTCGCCGGAAAACCACATCGCTTACTTAGACAGCATGGGCCTGCCGGCAGACCTCGCCGCGCAGTACCGCAAAGCCTATGCGGAGATGCGCCGCGCCCGCAAAGAACTGGCGGCCTGCAGCATGGACCAGGAGCAGAAGGCGCGGCAGACCGACCTGCTGACCTACCAGATCAACGAGCTGGAGGCCGCGGACCTCCATCCCGGCGAGCAGGAAGAGCTGCTGCGGCAGAAAAACCTGTACCGCAACAGCGAGAAGGTCGCGGCCGCGCTGGCGCAGGCGAAAGAGGCGCTCACGGGGAACGAGGAGGAGGGCGGCGCTGCGGCGGCGGTCTCCACGGCGGCGGCGGCCCTGGCCGACGCCGAGCAGTACCTGCCGGAGCTGCGCCCTCTGGCGGAGCGTCTGCAGAATATCTCTTACGACCTGGAAGACTGCGGCGAAGAGCTGCGCGGCTACGACTCGCGGCTGGAATACGACCCCGGCGAGCTGGAGAAGATAGAGGCGCGGCTGGACGCGCTGTATCAGCTCGGCCTCAAATACGGCGGCACCGTCGAAAAAATGCTGGCGTATCTCGACAGAAGCCGCGCGGAGCTGGAGAAAATCAACCGCTCGGACGAGACCGCGGCCCGCCTTCGGGAGCAGTGCCGGAAGAGCGAGGCGCTGGCGCAGCGCCTCGCGAAGGAGATTTCCGGCTGGCGGCGGAAAGCCGCCGCGGATTTTACCGAAAAGGTCGAGCGCGAGCTCCGGTTCCTGAATATGCCGAACGTCGCGTTCCGGGTGCGGCAGAAGCCCTGCCCGCTCGGCCCGACGGGGGGCGACAGCGTCGAGTTTCTGATTTCCGCCAACGCCGGGGAGCCGCCGAGGCCGATTGCGAAAATCGCGTCCGGCGGCGAGCTCTCGCGCATCATGCTCGCGGTCAAGACCGTCCTCGCCGGCCGCGACGAGGTCGGCACGCTGATTTTCGACGAGGTGGACGCGGGGGTCAGCGGCAACGCCGCCCAGAAAGTCGGCCTGAAGCTGCGCGAGGTCTCCGGGAACCGGCAGGTGATCTGCGTGACGCACCTGGCCCAGATCGCCGCCCTTGCGGACGCGCACTACCTGATTGAAAAGCAGGTGCGCGGGGGCAGGACCTTCACCCGCGTGCAGGAGCTGGACGAGGAAGGCCGGAAGCGGGAGCTGGCGCGCATCATCGGCGGCGCCGAAATCACGCCCCTCACGCTCGAAAACGCCGCGGAGATGCTCCGGCTCGCGCGCGGGCGGCGGAAATCTTGACAACCCTGCGGGAAAAAGTTATAATACAGGAAAATCGGCGTCGATGGGAAACAGTAGGGGTGCCGGCCCGGCGCAGAGAGCCCGCGGCCGGTGGAAGCGGGCGCGGCGGCATCCTGAACCTACCTCCCGGAGCCGCCCGGCCGAACGGCTGCCCCCAGTAGGCCGGGACGTGTGCGCACGTTACAGCGCGCGGGTATGGTTCCGTACCCTTGAGGCCGCCGCCGTGAGGCTGCGGCAAACTGAGGTGGTACCGCGGAAAATTCCGCCCTCTGCAATATTGTGGCAGGGGGCTTTTTTCATCCCCCTGTGAAACTGGAGGATTTTTAAAATGGGTGTGTTTGAGGAACTGGAAGAGCGAGGACTGATTGCCCAGACCACGGACAGGGAAAAAGTCCGCGACCTGCTGGACAACAGAAAAACGGCGTTCTACATCGGCTTCGACCCGACGGCCGACAGCCTTCACGTCGGGCATTATATCCCCATCATGGTGGCGGCCCACCTGCAGCGCGCGGGGCACACGCCCATCCTGCTGTTCGGCGGCGGGACGGGGATGATCGGCGACCCCTCCGGCAAGACGGAGATGCGCCGGATGCTGACAAAGGAAGAGATTTCGCACAACATCGCCTGCTTCCGGAAGCAGATGTCGAAGCTGATTGATTTTTCCGGCGGCAGGGCGGTTACGGCCAACAACGCCGACTGGCTGCTTCACCTGAACTATGTGGAGTTTCTGCGCGACATCGGCGTCTGCTTTTCCGTCAACCGGATGCTTGCGGCGGAATGCTACAAGCAGCGGCTGGAGCGCGGCCTGTCGTTCTTCGAGATGAACTACATGGTGATGCAGAGCTATGATTTTCTGGAGCTTTTCCGGCGCTACGGCTGCCGGCTGGAGGTCGGCGGGGACGACCAGTGGAGCAACATCCTCGGCGGCGTCGAGCTCATCCGCAAAAAAGAAAATCAGGACGCCTACGGCCTGACGGTCCCGCTCCTGACCAACAGCGAGGGCAAGAAGATGGGCAAAACGGAAAGGGGCGCGGTCTGGCTCGACCCGGAGAAAATGAGGCCGTTCGATTTCTACCAGTACTGGCGCAACGTGGCGGACGCCGACGTGGTCAAATGCCTGAAGTTCCTGACCTTTGTGCCGATGAAGCAGATCCGCGAGATTTCCGCGCTGCAAGGGCAGGAGCTGAACGGCGCGAAAGAGCTGCTCGCCTTTGAGGTCACGCGGCAGATTCACGGCCGGGAAGAGGCGGAAAAGGCCCGGGACGCCTCCCGCGCCCTGTTCGTAAAGGGCGGAATCTCCGAAGACATGCCGTCCACGGAGCTTTCCCCCGCAGATATGCCCGGCGGGAAAATCGGCATCCTCGACCTGCTGGTCCGGACGAAGCTGGCGCCGTCGAAGGCGGAGGCCCGGCGCCTGATTGCGCAGGGGGGAATCGCCGTGAACGGCGAAAAAGTCACGCGGCCTTCCCTGGCCCTGAGCCGCGAAGATTTTTCGCAGGACGGCGGATTTTCCGCCGTCCTCAAAAAAGGGAAAAAGGTCTACCACAGGGTCGTTCTGAAAGGCTGAGGCCCGGCCCCCGGCCGGCGGGGCGGAAGAAAAGAGGGAACGCGGTCCATGTCAAAAAGACATTCCTTTTGGGCGGCGCCGGCGCTCACGGCGGCGGTGCTGCTTTCGGTTTATGCGGCGTACGGGCTGTACCCGTTCGGCACGCACACGGTTTCCTGGTGCGACATGAACCAGCAGGTCATCCCGTTCCTGATGGACTTCGGGGATATCCTGAGAGGGAAGACCGGCCTGTTCCTGAACCTGCAGAACGGCGCTGGGATGAATTTCTGGGGCGTTTTCCTGTTCTTTCTGAGCAGCCCTTTCTCGTTTCTCGCGGCTTTTGTGGAAAAAGGGCAGATGTACTATTTCGTCAACATCCTTCTGCTGCTGAAGATGATGACCTGCTCCGTCTGTGCCTGCCTATTTTTCGTCCGCAGGTTCCCGCAGCTGGATTTTCTGCAGACGACGGCGCTCGGCGTGATGTACGCCTTCTGCGGCTACACGATGTTCTACTACCAGAACATCGTCTGGCTCGACGTGATGAGCCTGTTTCCGCTTCTGCTACTGGGGTTCGGCCGGCTGATCCGCAGGGGAAAAATTCTGCTTTATACGCTGGCGTTCGCGGCGGTTCTGACCGTGAATTTTTATCTGTGCTACATGGTCACCGCCTTTCTGGTCCTCGCGTTCGGCGCCTATTTGCTGCTCTGCGTCAAAAGGGAAGAGCGCCGCGGAAAAATCCTGCTTTTCGGCCTTTCCACCCTGACGGGCGCTCTGATGACCGGCGTGGTGTGGCTGCCCAGTTTCTACCAGTATCTTTCGTCCGCACGGACCGGGAATCTGCTTTCCAGCCTGCGGTCGGGCGGATTTCTGAGCAGGCTGGACACCACCCTGCCGGTCCTTTTGTGCACGGGCGCCGCGGCGGCGGCGGTCGCGGCGGTCTTCTTTTTCGGCCTGGACCGGCGGAAAGAAGTCCGCTGGGCGCTGCTGATGCTGGCGGCCATGCTGGTGCCCGTGCTGGTCGAGCCGGTCAACAAGATGTGGCACACCGGCAGCTACCAGTCGTTCCCGGTGCGGTACGGATATATCCCGGTTTTCGTGGGGCTTCTGCTTGCGGCCGCCGCGGTCTCCCACACCAACGCCGAGGCGGCCCTTTCCCCGCCGGCCGGCGCGGTGCCCGCGGGAGTCGCCCTGTTTTCCGCCGCGACCGTCGGTTTTTCGGCCGTGACCATCCTCCGGCAGGACTATCAGGAGGTGACCGTCTACACCCGGACGCTCTGGGGAAGCTCGCAAAGCCTGCATATGCTGGGGCTCTTTTTTCTGACGGCCGCGCTGGCCTACCTGATTCTGATGCTGCTGTACCGCTGCCGGCTGGTGCGCCGCGCGCTGTTTTCCATCCTGTTCTGCGGCCTCGCCGTTGTGGAGGGGACTTTTTATTCCTGCGTCTATATTGCCTCGGCCGGAGGCAACGCCCAGTATTACGCGCCGGTTCTGGACCTCGCCGGAAAAATTCCCGGCGACAGCCTGGCGCGCGTGAAGATGGACCGGAAATTCTTCGACGTGAACCTGGTGGGCAGCATGGGGTACGGCTCCCTCAGCCACTATACGTCCCTGACCGCGAAGGACTACCTTTCCGCCATGAAGAAGCTGGGCTATTCCTCCTATTGGATGGAGGTCAATTCCAACGGCGGGACGGAATTCACCGACGCGATTCTCGGCAACGGATACACGATCAAGAGGACGCAGGACCTGACGGGCAATGAAAACACCGTCTACGGCAACGGCCTGTATTCCATCGTGAAAAATCGGAACGCCCTGCCCGTCGGCTTCGTGGCGGACCCGCGGGACGTCCGCGCGCTGGAATATCTTCCGGATTCCGACAGGCTCCACCTGCAGCAGATTCTGTTTCAGCAGCTTTTTCATACGGGGCAGGAGCTTTTCACATTTTATCAGCCGACCGGCCTCCGGAACGTCGGCATCTCCGGCGCGTCGGAGCACCGGATTTCCCTCAAAGACCCCGCCGCCGCGGGGACCGTCGTGTACCGGATTCCGGTGCGGGGGACCCAGACGCTGTATTTCGACTGTTTCGACCAGATTACGAACCGACTGTACGAGCCGATCAACTCCAGCCTTTCCATCACCGTCGACGGAAAGCTCCTGAAGATGGAGTATCCGACCCAGCCGGACAACGGCATCGTGAACCTCGGCACATTTACGGACCGGACCGTGACGGTCGAAATCGACGTGCTGCGCGGCATTTCGGCACGCTCTTTTGGAATCGCCGGCCTGCGGGAAGACGTCCTCGCTTCGGCGCTGAAGGGCGTCTCCGGGGCGAAGCTGAACCAGTCCGGCAATTCTCTGACCGGCACGGCCAGGGCGGACGCCGCGGGGGAGATTCTGTTCCTGCCCGTGCAGTATGGCAGCTGCACCGCGACCGTGAACGGGAAAAAAGCGGAGGTCTTCCGCGTGTGCGACACGTTTTTGGCGGTCAGGCTGCAACAGGGCGAAAACCGCGTGAGCCTTTCGTTTATGCCGCGCGGCTTTCGGGCCGGGCTCGCCCTTTCGGCCGCGGGCGCGGTCTGCCTGCTGCTGCTTCTCCGCTCGCGGAGGACCGGGAGCTACCGGCGCCTGCGCTTTCTCGAAAAGCCGGCGGCGGCCGTCTTTGCCCTGCTGTTTGCCGCGGTCGCTTTTCTGTTCTACGTTTTTCCCGTCTTCGTCTATTTTACGTAGGGCGGCGGCCTGCTCCGGCTGAAAGCGATTGACAGAACTTAAAAAAAAGAATAAAATAAGGTCAAGTTATGCAGATTGGGACTGCAAGGGGGTGCCCGTTTTGAGCGAGGACACGAAGCAGAAAATCATCCAGAGAATCGAGAAAGAAGACGTGCGGTTTATCCGCCTCCAGTTTACGGATATTTTCGGCACGCTGAAAAACGTGACCGTTACGCCGAATCAAATTGAAAGAGCGCTGGACAATCAATGCATGTTCGACGGCTCTTCCATTGAGGGCTTCGTCCGGATTGAAGAGTCCGACATGTACCTGCATCCGGACCTCGACACGTTCCTGGTCTTTCCCTGGAGCACGCAGAACGGCCGGACCGCACGGCTGATTTGCGACATCTACAAGCCGGACGGGACGCCGTTTGAAGGCGACCCGCGGTATGTGCTGCGCAAGGCGCGCCGGCGCGCTTCGCAGCTTGGCTATGCGTTCGCCGTGGGGCCGGAGTGCGAGTTCTTTCTGTTCAACACGGATGAGTTCGGCCACCCGACCACGGTGACGCACGACACGGCCGGGTATTTCGACCTCGGTCCCTCGGACCTGGGGGAAAGCTGCCGGCGGGACATCTGCGTCGCTCTGGAGGAAATGGGCTTTGAAATCGAGGCGTCCCATCACGAGGTCGCCTATGCCCAGCACGAGATCGACTTCAAGTACAGCGAGGCCCTCTCCGCCGCCGACAACCTCATCACGTTCCGGCTGGTCGTCAAAAACTGCGCGGAGGCGAACGGCCTGTGCGCGACTTTCATGCCCAAGCCGATTGAGAACCGGGCGGGGTCGGGGATGCACATCAACATGTCCCTGTTCCGCGGCGGAGAAAACGCCTTCTACGACCCGCAGGGCAAGGCGGGCCTGAGCCGGACCGCCCTGAATTTCATCGCGGGCGTGATGAAGCATATCGCGGGCATCTGCGCCGTGACGAACCCGCTCGTGAATTCCTACAAGCGCCTGGTCCCCGGCTTCGAGGCCCCCTGCAGCATCGCGTGGACCCTGGGCAACCGCAGCGCCCTGATCCGCGTGCCCGCTTCGCGCGGGGCCGGCCTTCGCGCGGAGCTGCGCAACCCGGACCCCGCCTGCAACCCTTACCTCGCCTTTGCGCTTGTGCTGGCCGCCGGGCTGGACGGAATCGAGCACGACCTGACGCCGCCGCCGCCGGTTTCGGCCAATATCTACGACATCGGCCGAAAAGAGCGCAAGGCGCAGGGAATCGCGGACCTTCCGCGCGACCTGAACCACGCCGTCGCGGCGATGAAGGCCGACCCGCTGGTGCGGCAGACGCTCGGCGACCATATTTTCGGGAAATATGTGGAAGCGAAAGAAAAGGAATGGAGCGACTATTCCGCCACGGTGACGGAGTGGGAACTGAACCGCTATCTTGATAAATTTTAGAACGGCCGGCGTTTGTTTTGCCCGATCCTTTTTTCTGGAGTTGTCGGTATGAGCAGCATTGTGGTAGCAAATTTCAACCCGGACCATGCCAAGCAGATTGCCGCCGTGCTCCATTCAAACGGGCTTTTTGTAAGCTGCGTCTGCACGTCCGGCTCCCGGCTGATTCATTTTGCCGGCAAGCACTACCACGGCGGGGTGGCCGTCTGCAGCGTGAAGCTGCGGGATATGCCCGCCGTGGGACTGCCGCGCATCGTAGGCCCGGGCTATGATTTTCTCTTTCTGGTCGGCCCGCAGTTCGCGGGGATGTGCGCTTCGCTTTCCTCCGCGTGCCTGATGCTTCCCGTCAGCCGCAAAAACCTGATTTCTTCGGTCGGCATGCTTTTAAACCTGTCGTCCGCGACCCCTCCGGCCGTGAAAAAGGAACTGGAGGGGGAAAATTTTGACGCGCAAAAGACGATTCTGCAGGCGAAGGCCCTTTTGATTGAGAGAAACAACATGACGGAGCAGCAGGCGCACCGCTTCCTGCAGAAAAAGAGCATGAACGCCGGCCGCAAAATGGCGGAAACGGCCCTGATTGTGCTGCATTCCTGAACGAAAGGAGACGCTCCTCGTGAAATTCACAAAGATGCAGGGAATCGGCAACGATTATATCTATGTCAACGGCTTTGAGGAAAACCTGGAAGACCCTTCGGCGCTCGCCGCGCGGCTGAGCGACCGGCATTTCGGCATCGGCTCCGACGGGCTGATCGTGATTGCCCCGTCGAAAGTCGCCGACTGCAGAATGGATATGTACAATGCGGACGGCTCCCGCGGGAAGATGTGCGGGAATGGCATCCGCTGCGTCGGCAAATACGTCTATGAGCGCGGCATCGCGCACAAACCCGTGCTGACGGTCGAAACGCTGAGCGGGGTCAAGACCCTTTCCCTCGAGACCGCGGCCGGGAAGGTCCGGGCCGTGGAGGTCGACATGGGGAAGCCCGTGCTGGAGGCGGCGAAAATTCCGGCCCGGTTCGAGAAAACCCCGGTCGTGGACGAGGCGCTTTCAGCCGGGGGACGGACGTACCGCGTGACCTGCGTTTCAATGGGTAACCCCCACTGCGTGCTGTTCGTGGACGACGTCCTCCGCGCGCCGGTCGGGTCGCTCGGCCCGAAAATCGAGCTCCACTCGGCTTTCCCGGAACAGGTCAACACCGAGTTCGTGCAGGTGCTGAGCCGGGAAGAAATCCGGATGCGCGTATGGGAGCGCGGTTCCGGGGAAACGCTCGCGTGCGGCACGGGGGCCTGCGCCTGCGCCGTGGCCTGCGCGCTGAACGGCAGGACGGGGCGCGCCGTGCTGGTCCATCTGCGGGGCGGCGACCTTTCCGTCCGGTGGGACGGAAAAACCGGCCGCGTCTTTATGAAGGGGCCGGCTGAATTTGTCTTTGACGGGACGGTCGAAACCTGATATAATAAACGTTCGGAATGCGGTTTTTTGAATCGCTGAGGAAGGGAATGTGCAAAATTTGCTGAAAATCAACCAAAACTTTGCAAAACTTCCGGCCAACTATCTGTTCGTGGAAATCGCCGACCGCGTCCGGAATTTTTCCCGAGAACATCCCGAGGCGGAAATCCTCCGGCTGGGAATCGGCGACGTCACCAGGCCGCTGCCCGCGGCCGTTGTGGAGGCGATGGCCGCCGCTTCGCGGGAGATGGGGCGTGCCGAGACGTTCCGCGGCTATGGGCCGGAAGCCGGCTACCCGTTCCTGCGGGAGGCCATCAGCAAAAACGAGTTCCGGGACCGCGGCGTCGAGATTGCCCCGGACGAGATTTTCGTCAGCGACGGCGCGAAGAGCGACACCGGCAATATCGGCGATATCTTCGGCACGGACAACGTCGTCGCGGTCTGCGACCCGGTTTATCCCGTTTATGTCGACACCAACGTGATGGCTGGCCGCGCCGGAGACTACCGGGAAGGCTCCGGATTCAGCAATATCGTCTATATGCCCTGCCGGCGGGAGAACGGTTTTCTGCCGGAGATTCCCAGCCGCCGGGCCGACATGGTCTACCTGTGCTTTCCGAACAATCCGACGGGCATGGGCATTTCGCGGAAAGAACTGGAAAAATGGGTCGCCTACGCGCGGCGGAACGGCTCGGTCCTTCTGTACGACGCGGCATACGAAGCCTTTATCACGGACCCGGACATGCCCCACAGCATTTTTGAAATCGACGGCGCGAAAAAATGCGCGATCGAATTCCGCAGCTTTTCCAAGACGGCGGGCTTCACCGGCGTCCGCTGCGCCTATACGGTGATTCCGAAGGAGCTGGAGTTCGGCGGGGTCTCGCTCAACCGCCTGTGGGCGAGGCGGCAGTCCACCAAGATGAACGGCGTGTCCTATATCGTTCAGCGCGGCGCCCAGGCGGTCTTCAGCGACGCGGGAAAACGCGGCGTGCGCGAGAACATCGCCTATTATCAGGAAAATGCCCGGATGATGCTGGAGGGCCTGGCGAAGGCCGGCTTTTCCGTCTGGGGCGGGGTCAATTCGCCCTATGTGTGGCTCAGGGTTCCGGAAGGCATGACGTCCTGGCAGTTTTTCGATTCCCTGCTTCAGAAGACCGGGGTCGTGGGGACGCCGGGCTCCGGCTTCGGCTCCTGCGGCGAAGGATATTTTCGCCTGACGTCGTTCAACACGCATGAAAACACCCGAAAAGCCATCGGGCGCATCGTGCAGGCCTTCGCGGGCCGCTGAGAGAAATGGTTGGTGAAACTGGATTGAAAGCGCTTTTGATGCTGGAAAACGGAATGACTTTTGAAGGAACGGGGTTCGGCGAAGAGCACGACGTCGTCTGCGAGGTCGTCTTCAACAGCGCGATGTGCGGCTATACCGAACTGCTGACCGACCCGTCCTACGCGGGGCAGGGCGTGGTGATGACCTATCCGCTGATTGGGAATTACGGCGTCTGCTACGACGACACGGAGTCCGTGCGGCCGTGGCTCTCCGCCTTTATCGTCCATCGGCTTTCGGATGTGGCGAGCAACTTCCGCAGCGACGTCTATCTGGACACGTTTTTGAAGGACAACCATATCCCGGGCATGGAGGGCATCGACACGCGCGCCCTGACGCGCACCCTGCGTGAGAGTGGCACCATGCGCGGCATGATTTGCTACGGCGACTCGCCCGACCGGGAGGCAATGAAGCGGAAAATCCTGGCGTACCGGCAGGAGCCGCCGGTTCCGCAGGTCAGCTGCAGGGAGCCCGCCGTTTACGGCGACGGGCCGGTCCGGGTTTCCCTTGTGGATTACGGGTGCAAAAACAGCATCATCCGCTCCCTCGTCTCGCGCGGGTGCGCCGTCAAGCGCTTTCCGCACGACGCCGCGCTGGAAGACCTGCTCTCCTTTTCGCCGGACGGCGTGATGCTGACGAACGGGCCGGGCGACCCGAAAGACTGTAAAAAAGAGATTGCGGAGCTTCGGCGCGTCTATGCGCACGGAATTCCCACTTTTGCGATTTGCCTCGGCCATCAGCTGATGGCGCTCGCCCAGGGATGCAATACTTATAAATTGAAATACGGGCACAGGGGAATCAACCACCCCGTGAAAGAGCTTCAAAAAAACAGGGTCTATATCACTTCCCAGAACCACGGGTATGTGGTGGACGAAAAGACCATAAATCCTTCAGTTGCGGACATCAGTTTCATCAGCATGAACGATGGCAGCATTGAGGGATTATCTTATAAAAACGGCAAAATCTTTTCCGTGCAGTTCCACCCGGAGGCCTCGCCCGGCCCGCACGACACGGGCTTTCTGTTCGACCGCTTTCTTTCGCTGATGGGAGGTGACCGGCTGTGAGCAGAAGAAAAGATATCAAAAAAGTCGTGATAATCGGCTCCGGCCCGATTATCAT
Organism: Ruminococcaceae bacterium UBA5401; assembly: GCA_002409675.1. Classification (GTDB taxonomy): domain Bacteria; phylum Bacillota; class Clostridia; order Oscillospirales; family Acutalibacteraceae; genus Thermocaproicibacter. Next base: position 23,827 of record DHOB01000028.1, on the reverse strand, counting down.
CGGGCAGGCCGCGGAGTTCGACTATGCCGGGACGCAGGCTTGCCGCGCGCTGCGCGAGGAGGGCGTCGAGACGGTCCTCATCAACTCCAACCCGGCGACGATTATGACCGACCGGCAGATTGCCGACAGGGTCTATATCGAGCCGCTCACGACCGACACGGTGCGGAAGGTCATCCTCAAGGAGAAACCCGACAGCATCCTGCCGACGCTCGGCGGCCAGAACGCCCTGAACCTCGCCGTCGAGCTGGAGGAATCCGGCTTCCTCAAAGAGCATCACGTGGAGATGATCGGCACCAAGGCCGAAACCATCCGGATGGCCGAGGACCGGGAGCTGTTTAAAGAGGCGATGGCGCGCATCGGGCAGCCGATAGCGAAGAGCATCATCGCCGAAAGCTTGGACGAGTGCGTCAAGGCCGCCAAAACCATCGGCTACCCGGTGGTGGTGCGCCCGGCCTACACGCTCGGCGGCAGCGGCGGCGGCATCGCGGCCGACGAGCAGGCCCTGAGGAGCATCGCGGCGGTCGGGCTGCACCGCAGCCGCGTGCACCAGGTCCTGATTGAGCGCAGCATCGCCGGCTGGAAGGAAATCGAGTACGAAGTGATGCGGGACCGCAACGGCAACTGCATCACCGTCTGCAATATGGAGAACATCGACCCCGTCGGCATCCACACCGGCGACTCCATCGTCGTCGCGCCGTGCCAGACCCTTGCGGACAGGGAGCTGCAGATGCTGCGCAGCTCCGCGCTCGCCATCATCCGGGAGCTGAAGGTCGAGGGCGGCTGCAACGTGCAGTTCGCCCTGAACCCCGACAGCTTCGAGTACGACGTGATTGAGGTCAACCCGCGCGTGAGCCGCTCCTCCGCGCTGGCCTCCAAGGCGACGGGGTACCCCATCGCGAAGGTCGCCTCCAAAATCGCGCTGGGCTATACGCTGGACGAAATCCCCAACGCCATCACCAAAAAAACCTACGCCTGCTTCGAGCCGACGCTCGACTACTGCGTGGTCAAGATACCGCGCTGGCCGTTCGACAAGTTCATCCACGCGCGGCGCGTGCTCGGCACCCAGATGAAGGCGACCGGCGAGGTGATGGGCATCGCCCCGACCTTCGAGGCCGCCCTGATGAAGGCCGTCCGCTGCCTGGAACAGCACACCTACAGCCTGATGGACGACACGCTGAAGGGCCTTTCGGACGAAGAGCTGGAAGAGAAGCTCCACGTGGCCGACGACCGCCGCCTGTGGGTGGTGGCGGAGGCGCTGCGCCGCGGCGTGACGAAGGAGCATATCCACGACATCACGAAAATCGACCCGTGGTTCCTTCAGAAATACCGCAACATCGTCCGGCTGGAGAAAGAAATCGCCGCCGGCCCTCTGGACGAGCCCCTGCTGCGCAGGGCTAAGGAATCCGAGTTCCTCGACAAGACCATCTCGAAGCTCTCCGGAAAAAGCGTGAAGGAAATCCGCGCGCTCGAGAAGAAATGGGCCATCCGCCCGGTCTACAAGATGGTGGACACCTGCGCCGCGGAGTTTGAGGCCGAGACCCCGTACTACTACTCCAGCTACGGCGCGCAGAACGAATCCCGCGCCGGAACGGGCCGCAAAAAGGTCCTTGTCATCGGCTCCGGGCCGATTCGCATCGGGCAGGGGATCGAGTTCGACTTCTGCTCCGTCCACAGCGTCTGGGCGCTGAAGAAGCTCGGCTGCGAGACCATCATCGTCAACAACAATCCGGAAACGGTCAGCACGGACTTCGACGTGGCGGACAAACTCTATTTCGAGCCGCTCACGGAGGAGGACGTCCTCCATATCGTCGAGCAGGAAAAACCGGACGGCGCTGTGGTGCAGTTCGGCGGCCAGACGGCCATCCGCCTGGCGCGGGACCTCGAGAACATGGGGGTGCCCCTGCTGGGCAGCTCCTCCGACAGCATCGACGCCGCGGAGGACCGCAAGCGCTTTGATGCCATCCTGAACCGGCTGGCCATTCCGCGCGCGGCCGGCCGCACGGTGTTCACCTGCGAAGAAGCCATCGGCGCCGCACACGAGCTGGGCTACCCCGTGCTGGTGCGCCCCTCCTATGTGCTCGGCGGGCAGGGGATGCAGATCGCCTATTCCGACGAGGACATTGCCGAGCAGATCGGCATCATCAACCGCGTGACGCAGGAACACCCCATTCTGGTCGACAAGTACATCATGGGCACCGAGGTCGAGGTCGACGCCGTCTGCGACGGCACGGACACCATGATTCCCGGCATCATGCAGCATATCGAGCGGGCGGGCATCCATTCCGGCGACAGCATCTCGGTCTACCCGGCCATCGGCGTGGCCAAAGAAATGCAGAACAAGATCGTCGATTACACGCGCCGCCTCGCCAGGGCCATGCACGTGAAAGGGCTGCTGAACGTCCAGTATATCGTAAAGGACGGGGAGGTCTATGTGATTGAGGCGAACCCCCGCTCCTCCAGGACGGTGCCCTATATCAGCAAGGTCACGGGAATTCCAATCGTCCCGCTCGCGGTTGGGACCTTCTTCGGCAAAACGCTGCCGGAGATGGGCTACCACTACGGCCTGCAGCGGGAGCGCAGCCTTGTGGCCGTCAAGATGCCCGTCTTTTCGTTTGAGAAGCTGTACGGGCAGGACGTGAGCCTCGGCCCGGAGATGAAATCGACGGGCGAGGTGCTCGGCGTCGCCAAAACCTACGACGAGGCCCTCATCAAGGCGTTCTACGGCGCCGGCATCCATAAAATAGACAAGGGCAACGTGATTATCACCGTCAAGGACAGCGACAAGCCGGAGGTCCTGCCCATCGCGCAGGGCCTTTACGACCTGGGGTGGACCGTTTACGCCACCGCCGGCACGTCGGAGTTCCTCAATGCGAACGGGATTCCGACCATCCGCCTGCACAAAATCGGCGAGGCGAAGCCCGACATCCTCGACCGCATCCTCTCCGGCAAAATCCACCTCGTCATCAACACGCCGTCCAAAAGCGTGGCGCACCACCGCGACGGGTACAGAATCCGCCGCAACGCCGTGGAGGCGGGCATCCCGTGCCTGACTTCGCTGGACACGGCCAACGCGTTCCTGACCTGCGCGCGCCATGTGGAAAACACCCGGCTCTCGGTTGTCGACATCACAAAAGTCTCCGCTTTTCTGAACCGGGTCTGAGGAAGCGGAACGACGCCATCAGGAGGCAAAGCAATGGAAAAAAAGGAACAGCTTTACGAAGGCAAGGCCAAAAAGGTCTTTGCAACGGACGATGCGGATTTCTGCATCGTGGACTATAAGGACGACGCCACGGCGTTCAACGGCCTGAAAAAGGGCACCATCGCCGGCAAGGGCGTCATCAACAACAAGATGTCCAACTACCTGTTCCGGCTGCTGGAGAAACACGGAATCCCCACGCACTTTGTCCGGCAGCTCAGCGACCGGGAGACGCTC
>DHOB01000028.1:16481-20187 GCA_002409675.1 Ruminococcaceae bacterium UBA5401 | reverse complement strand
GGCAGCCTCTCCAAGCGGCTCGGCCTGCCGGAGGGGACGCCGATGAAATGCCCCGTGCTGGAGTTCTGCTATAAGAGCGACAAGCTGGGGGACCCCATGGTCAACGAAACCCATATTCTGGCCGTCGGCTTCGCCACGAAGGAAGAGCTCGACATCATCCGCGGGATGGCGCTGAAAATCAACGAAATCCTTCAGAAATTCTTCCTGTCCATCCATATAGAGCTGATCGACTTCAAGCTGGAGTTCGGCCGGTACCACGGCAAAATCATCCTGGCGGACGAGATTTCGCCGGACACCTGCCGCTTCTGGGACGTGCACACGCACGAGAAGCTGGACAAGGACCGCTTCCGCCGCGACCTCGGCGGCGTGGAGGATGCATACCGGGAAGTCATGAAAAGGATCGGCCTGTGATGAAAACCGGACGCAGCGTCTGCCCCGCTTCAGTGGAAGCGGAGCACCCCGGCGAAGAATGCGGCGTGTTCGGGATTTACTCCGACGGCTCGGCCGACCCCGCCTATGCGGCGTACAACGGGCTGCTGGCCCTTCAGCACCGCGGGCAGGAAAGCTGCGGCATCGCCGTGAACGACCGCGGCGTGATTTCCTACTCCAAGGGCATGGGCCTTGTGACCGAAGTGTTCAGCCACGAGACGCTGGACCGGCTGAAAGGGCAGATGGCCGTGGGGCACGTGCGGTACTCGACTTCCGGCGCGAGCGTGCGGGAAAACGCGCAGCCGCTGGTGATGCGCTATGTGAAGGGCACCCTCGCCATCGCGCACAACGGGAACCTGACCAACGCCCATGAGCTTCATGAGCTTCTCGCAAGGCAGGGGTGCATTTTTCAGACGACCATCGACACCGAGGTCATCGCCTACATGATTGCGCGCGAGCGCATCCAGGCGCCCTCCATTGAGGAGTCCGTCCGCCGCGCGATGCCGAAAATCCACGGCGCCTACTCGCTCGTGGTCATGAGCCCGCAGAAGCTGATTGCCGTGCGCGACCCGCACGGGTTCCGCCCGCTGTGCATCGGCCGGCTGAAGAATTCGTGGGTGTTCGCTTCCGAGACCTGCGCGCTGGACGCCTGCGGGGCGCGGTTTGTCCGCGACGTGCGCCCCGGCGAAATCGTCGTGGCCGGGCCGGGCGGCCTGCGCTCCCTGCAGGGGCCGGTTTCCGCCAAAAAATCCCTGTGCGTGTTCGAGTACATCTATTTTGCGCGGACGGACAGCATCATCGACGGCATCAGCGTCTATGAGGCCCGCAAGCGTGCGGGCCGCCTGCTGGCGAAACAGAGCCCCGTCGCGGCGGATATGGTCATCGGCGTGCCGGAATCCGGCATCGACGCCGCCATCGGCTACAGCGAGGAATCCGGCATCCCGTTCCAGAAGGGAATCGTCAAAAACGCCTATATCGGCCGGACCTTCATAAAGCCAAGCCAGTCGGAGCGCGAGCGCAGCGTCCGCATCAAGCTGAACGCGCTCTCCACGGCCGTGCGGGGCAAACGCGTGGTTCTGCTCGACGATTCCGTCGTCCGGGGAACGACCAGCGCGCGCATCGTCTCCATGCTCAAGGAAAGCGGCGCGCGGGAAGTCCACCTGCGCATCAGCTCGCCGCCGTTTCTGTGGCCGTGCTATTACGGCACCGACATCCCCTCCAAAGACGAGCTGATTGCCTGCAGGTACAGCGTCGCGGAAATCGGCAGGATGAGCTTCGCCGATTCCATCGACTTTCTGCGTCTGGAGAATCTCCCCAAAATGCTGGGGAAAGGGTGCGGCGGGTACTGCGACGCCTGCTTTTCCGGAAACTACCCGGCGGAGGTTCCCGACCCGGCCGCCGCGGGAGACGAGCGCGACTACTGCCAGCCGATTCAGCGGCTGTAAAATTGGGAGGCCTTGAAACTTGAAAGACAGCTACGAATCCCCGCTTTCTTCCCGCTATGCCGACGACAGGATGAAATATCTCTTCTCGCCGGATAAAAAATTCCGCACCTGGCGCAGCCTGTGGATTGCACTGGCCGAAGCGGAGAAGGAACTGGGGCTCGCCATCACGCAGGAGCAGATCGACGAGATGAAGGCGCACCGGGACGACATCAATTACGACGTCGCCGAGGCGCGGGAAAAGGTCGTGCGCCACGACGTGATGTCCCACGTCTACGCCTACGGCGTCCAGTGCCCCAAGGCGGAACCCATCATCCATCTGGGCGCCACCTCCTGCTATGTCGGCGACAATACCGATGTCATCGTCATGCGGGAGGCCCTGCGCCTTCTGCGCGGCAAGCTGGTCAATACCGTCCGGATTCTGTCGCGGTTCGCCGAGCGGTACCGGAACCTGCCGACGCTGGCGTTCACCCACTTTCAGCCGGCGCAGCCCACCACGGTCGGCAAGCGCGCGGCCCTCTGGATTCAGGACCTTTTGATGGACCTGGAGGATTTGGAATACGTGCTTTCCGGCATGAAGCTACTGGGCTCCAAAGGGACGACCGGCACGCAGGCGAGCTTTCTGGAGCTGTTCGACGGCGACCATGAAAAGGTCCGCCGCCTGGACGCCCTGATTGCGGAGAAGATGGGCTTTGAGGGCTGCTTCGCGGTCTCCGGCCAGACGTATTCGAGAAAGCTGGACAGCCGCGTGCTCGCGGTCCTTAGCGGCATCGCCCAGAGCGCCGCCAAGTTTTCCAACGACATCCGCCTGCTCCAGCACCTGAAGGAGGTGGAGGAGCCTTTCGAGAAAAATCAGATCGGCTCTTCCGCCATGGCCTACAAGCGCAACCCGATGCGCAGCGAGCGCATCGCCTCGCTGGCGCGGTATGTGATTGTGAACAGCCTGAACCCCTGCGTCACCGCGGCGACCCAGTGGCTTGAGCGGACGCTCGACGATTCGGCGAACCGGCGCCTCTGCATCCCGGAGGCGTTCCTCGCGACCGACGGCATTTTGAACCTCTACGCAAACGTGGCCGACGGCCTCGTCGTCTATCCGAACGTGATCCGCAGCCACCTGGAAAGCGAGCTGCCGTTCATGGCGACGGAAAATATCCTGATGGACGCCGTCAAGCGCGGCGGGGACCGGCAGAAGCTCCATGAGCGAATTCGCGTCCACTCGATGGCCGCCGCCGGAATCGTCAAGGAGGAGGGCGGGAAGAACGACCTCCTCGACCGGATTGCGGCCGACCCGGCCTTCGGCGTGACGCGCGCGGAGCTGGGTCGCGCGGTGCGACCCGAGCGGTTCGTGGGGCGTGCGCCGCAGCAGACCGAAGAGTTTTTGAAAGAAAAAGTGCGGCCCGTTTTGGAAAAATACCGCTCCGTGGCGGAAGAAAAGCCCGAAATCAGCGTCTGACCGCGAGCGGAAAAATTTGTTTTTCTCGTTTCTTTATGATATGATAAAATTGTTGTTTTTGGCTGCCTAAATTCAGCCGCTGGGCAGTTTTTTCGTTTTCCCGGAGCGGCAGGGCGGAGTGTTTCTTATTATGGTTACAGCAATTGTCGGCGCCGACTGGGGCGACGAGGGAAAAGGCAAGATAACGGATGTGGAGGCCGCAAAATCGGATATCGTCATCCGCTTTCAGGGCGGGTTCAACGCCGGCCACACCATTGTGAACCCCTATGGCAAGTTTGCCCTTCATCAGCTTCCTTCCGGCGTTTTTTACAGCCACGTCACCAACGTGATCGGCAACGGCGTGGCGCTGAATCCCGAAAAATTCATCCAGGAGCTGAACGGC
>DHOB01000028.1:0-16248 GCA_002409675.1 Ruminococcaceae bacterium UBA5401 | reverse complement strand
TGCTCGATTCCTGCGAAGAGGCGCGGCTCTCTTCCCATTCCTACGGCTCCACGCGTTCCGGCATCGCGCCGTTTTATTCGGACAAGTTCGCCAAAATCGGGTTTCAGGTCAGCGAGCTGTTCGGGGACGAGGCCTATCTGCGCGAGAAAATCAACCATGTGCTCCCCCTTAAAAACGTGTATTTCGAGCACCTATACCATCGCCCGGCGCTTTCCGCCGACGAAGTCTACCGCAAACTGATGAAATATAAGGAAATGCTTGCCCCCTATGTCGGGGATGTGTTTCATTTTCTGTACCGCGCGGTTCGGGAGGGCAAAAACATCCTGCTGGAAGGCCAGCTCGGCGCCTTGAAAGACCCGGATTTCGGCATTTATCCCATGGTCACCTCCTCCAACACGCTGGCCGCCTATGGCGCGGTCAGCACGGGGATTCCGCCTTACGACATCAAGAACATCATCGCGGTCGTCAAGGCGTATTCCAGCGCCGTCGGCGCAGGGGAGTTCGTGAGCGAGATTTTCGGGGACGAAGCGGACGAGCTCCGCCGCAGGGGCGGCGACGGCGGCGAGTTCGGCGCCACGACCGGCCGCCCGCGCAGAATGGGCTGGCTGGACCTGGTGGCTTCCCGGTACGGGTGCCGCGTGCAGGGGGCAACCTGCGTCGCGCTGACCGTGCTGGACGCGCTGGGGTATCTGGATGAAATCCCGGTCTGCGTCGCCTATGAGCTGGACGGGAAGAGAATCGACGATTTCCCCACCACCGTGGAGCTCAGACGCTGCAAGCCGGTTCTGAAAAAGCTGCCGGGGTGGAAATGCGATATCCGCGGCATCCGGCGGTACGAAGATCTGCCGGAAAACGCCCGGCGCTATGTGGAATTCGCCGAAAAAGGCATCGGCGTCCCGATTAAAATCATCTCCAACGGTCCGTCGCGGGACGATATTATTTACAGGTAATTACACATGCTTTTCGCGAGTGCGCCGGCAGGCTTTGCCGGCGCCTGCTGTTGTTTTTTCCGCCCGCCGGACGCGCAAATTTTTAGGCGGGCCGGAAGATGGATAAGGAAGGGAACGCTTGCATGAAGAACAGGGAAGCCGTTTTGATTCTCGACTTCGGCGGCCAGTACAGCCGCCTGATTGCGCGCCGGGTGCGGGACCTGAACGTTTACTGCGAAATCAGGCCCTACCGGACCGACGCGGGTAAAATCGCCGCCGGCGAATACCGCGGGATTCTCCTTTCCGGCGGACCGAGCAGCGTGTGCGCTGAAGATGCGCCGCGCTGCGATGCCCGGATTTTTTCACTTGGGATTCCGGTGCTCGGCATCTGCTATGGCGCGCAGCTGATGGCGCAGACGCTGGGCGGCGCGGTCGCGGGCAGCCCCAGGCGGGAATATGGGAAAACTTCGGTTTCTTTCGCTTCCGGTTCCGAGCTGTTCGCCGGCCTTCCGGAAAAATCCGACTGCTGGATGAGCCATACGGACCGCATCGCCAGCCTCCCGGAAGGATTCCGCGCCACGGCTTCCAGCGCGTCCTGCCCGGTCGCGGCCATGGAAGACGGCAGGCGCCGCCTGTACGCCGTCCAGTTCCACCCCGAGGTGGAGCATACCCGGCACGGCACGGAGATTCTGCGGAATTTTCTGTTCCAAATCTGCGGCTGCACGGGCGACTGGAAAATGGAGTCCTTCATTGCCACGACGGTCGCCGGGCTGAAACAGTCTATCGGAGAAAAAAAGGTGGTCTGCGCACTTTCCGGCGGAGTCGATTCCTCCGTGGCCGCCGTCCTCGTCCACAGGGCGGTGGGGAAGAACCTGACCTGCATTTTCGTCGATCACGGCCTTCTGCGCAAGGGCGAAGGCGACGAGGTGGAACGGGTCTTCCGGCATCGCTTCGACATCAACCTGATTCGCGTCAATGCGAGGGACCGCTTCCTGAGCAGGCTTGCGGGCGTGACAGACCCCGAGCGCAAGCGCAAAATCATCGGGGAAGAATTCATCCGGGTGTTCGAGGAAGAGGCCCGAAAAATCGGGAAAGTGGACTATCTCTGCCAGGGGACGATTTACCCGGATGTGGTGGAGAGTGGAACGGGAAATGCCGCCGTGATTAAAAGCCACCACAACGTCGGCGGTCTGCCCAAAGACATCGGCTTCACCGGCCTGATAGAGCCGCTGCGCTACCTGTTCAAGGATGAGGTGCGCAAGGTGGGCACGCAGCTCGGCATGCCGGAAAGCCTGGTCTGGCGGCAGCCGTTCCCCGGCCCGGGCCTTGCCATCCGCATTCTCGGCGAGGTCACCGGCGAAAAGCTCGGCATTCTTCAGGACGCGGACGCCGTTTTCCGCGAGGAAATCGCCAGAGCCGGCCTGGGCCGAAAAATCAGCCAGTATTTCGCGGTCCTGACCAATATCCGGAGCGTCGGCGTGATGGGCGACGACCGCACGTACGACCACACGGTCGCCCTGCGCGCCGTGACGACTTCGGACTTCATGACGGCCGACTGGGCCAGGCTCTCTCCCGACCTGCTATCCCGGATTTCCGATCGAATCGTCAATGAGGTGCCCCATGTGAACCGCGTGGTCTACGACATCACCTCCAAGCCGCCGGCCACCATCGAATACGAATAACCGGAAAGGGTAGAGAAACCCGTATGAAAGCTAATATTTGTGGCCCGGCCAACGGTAACTTTTGTGTTTCTTTAAAAAGTCAACCCATCGACGACCTCCGCGTAAGGGCAGGGGATTCTTCAGAGCGGTCGCAAAGAGGCCTACAAATTCAAAAGCAAAGAGAGGATTTCTATGCCGAACTGGTTGAACGACGCCGTTTTTTATGAAATCTACCCGCAGAGTTTTTATGATTCCAACGGGGATGGAATCGGCGACATCAACGGAATTACAGGAAAGCTCGATTACATCCGGTCGCTCGGCTGCAACGCCGTCTGGATCAACCCTTGCTTCGATTCCCCGTTTCGGGATGCCGGATACGACGTGCGCGACTACAAAAAGGTGGCGCCTCGCTATGGAACCAACGACGACCTGAAACGCTGTTTCCGGGAAGCCCACCGGCGCGGGATGCATGTCCTGCTGGATTTGGTGCCCGGCCATACGTCCGACCAGCATCCCTGGTTCCGGGAAAGCCAGAAAGCGGAGAGAAATGCTTACAGCGACCGCTACATCTGGACTGACACCGTCTGGGACCGCCCGAACGGCTTCCCTTCCATGAGCGGCGCTTCCGAACGGGACGGGTGTTATCTGCTGAACTTTTTCTCTTCCCAGCCAGCCCTGAATTACGGGTTCAACCGAACCACGGCCTCCTGGCAGATGCGCTACACGGAGCCGGCGTGCGTGGCGACGCGCGAAGCTGTGAAGGACGTGATGCGGTTCTGGCTCGACGCGGGCTGCGACGGGTTTCGCGTCGATATGGCCTCGTCCCTGGTGAAAAATGACGAAGGTCACTCCGCCACCGCCGCCCTCTGGCGGAATGTGCGGGGAATGCTGGACCGGGAATACCCGGAAGCCGCCATGGTATCCGAATGGTCAATGCCCTTCGAGGCGATTTGCAAAGCGCGGTTCCACATGGATTTTTACCTGAACAACGTCGGCAATGGGTACCATTCTCTGTTTCGCAAAAAAGTCGGCGGGAAGGACCTGAGCTTTTTCAGCAGGGAAGGGGACGGCGATATTATGGAGTTCCTGGACGATTACCTGCCGCAGTACCGGGCTTCCCGATCCTCCGGCTATATCAGCCTGATTACCGGCAACCATGACACGCACCGCATGACTGAAAACTACGGGGAGCTGGAGTGCAAAATCGCCGATGCCTTCATTTTGATGATGCCCGGCGTTCCCTTCCTGTATTACGGAGATGAAATCGGGATGCGCTATCTCCGCCTTCCCAGCGTGGAAGGCGGCTACGACCGCACCGGGTCCCGGACACCCATGCAGTGGGGTCATGGGAAAAACCTTGGATTTTCCACCGCGGAAAAAGCGAAGCTATACCTTCCGATCGATCCGCGCGACGGCGCGCCGACTGTGGAAGACCAGGAGAAGAAAGCCGGTTCTCTGCTGAACACCATACGGAAGGTGCTGGCCCTGCGGCACCGGTATCCGGAGCTGCAGGCGAAACCGAACTTTGAGGTCGTGTATGCCGAGAAGAAAAAGTACCCGTTTGTTTTCCGCCGCGGGGACTTCCTCATTGCCGTGAACCCCTCGGCAAACGCGGTGGAAATCCCCCTTCAGGAAAAGGGAAAGCCGGTTTTCCAGATTGGGGAAAGCGTCCTTGCGGGCGGTCGGCTTGCCATGCACGGTCAGTCCCTTGCGGTTTTCCGTTGATTGCGGTCACCTGAAGACAGGCGATGCCCGCTTCACAAGGTCCTCCGCCGTTCCATCATGGCAGACTGCCTTGTTAAAAAATGAGCGGGGCAAAGGAAGTGTCCCTGCATCCCGCAAAGCGGCTTTGAAAAGGTCGGGGCAGCCCGTTCCCATGGGAGGGACCGCCTCGCTTTTTTGTCTAACGAATATCGCCGGCGGCGCCGCCAAGGCCGAAAAGGCAAAGGCACCCCGCCTCCTTTTGCCTGTGGACCGGGTTTACTTTATTCCGGCTAAAAGTTATAATAGCGGGGAGCGCCGTTGGAATCTCGGAAGCTTGCGGCTGCGTGTTCCGCCTGCCGGCGGCAATGCCATCTCTGACGGAGAGGAGCCGTGGAGGGAAGAGTGCCTGAAAGAACTTATGAATCCGTAATCCAGTTCATCAAAAGGGAAATTTTGTGCGGAAGACTTCAGCCGGGGCAAAAACTTCCACCGGAGCGAAATCTGGCGGAAAGCCTTATGGTCGGACGCAACTCCGTACGCGAAGCCCTCCGTACTCTCGAGATTCTCGGCGTGATAGAAAGCGCGCAGGGCGCGGGAAATTTTGTCTCCTGCAATTTCAAGAAAAGCCTCGTCGAATCCATGTCGATGATGTTCGCAATGCAGAAAACGGATTACAGGCAGATCAGCGAGCTTCGGCAGGCGCTGGAATCGCAGGCGATTGTGCTTGCCGCAGACCGCATCACGCCCGCCCAGGTGGAGCGGCTGTCAAAAATTTTCGACGGCATGACGGCCGGCAGGGACGGGCGGTACGGCGTCACATACGACCAGAAGTTCCACTCCATGCTTGCGGAAGCCTCGGGCAACACGCTGATTATAGAAATACTGAAGGCGCTTTCCGCCGTCGTGAATACTTTTATCAGCGACCTGCGCAGAAAAATCCTTGCGGACGGGGAGAGCCGGAACAGGCTGCAGCTCTCCCATCAGAGGATGCTTGAAAGCCTGAAGGCGAAAGACGGGCGTGGCGCCTACGCCGCGATGGCGGAACATTACGAAATCGTAAATCAGCATATCGGAGATTTCTCCGGCAAATAAATTTCTCCGCTTTAATCGTTTCGCTTTGTATCATTTACAAACCTCCGGCAATTGTGTATAATATAAACATATCATATTGTAGATAGCGCCGGTTTTTATCGGCGAGGTGCTTTCTGCCGGCCGCCGGGCATTGTGCAAAGACGGGGCAGAAAGCTGTTTCAGCAGTAAATTGGTGCTACCAATTCTGAAATCCAAACAGTCTGCATCTCCTGCCGGGATTCTCGCTTTACGGACGGGCATGGGAAGCATTTTTATGAAGGGAAGGAAGAAAACGCCATGAGCCAGTACAACAAGGTGTCCCCGGAACTGATTGAACAGCTCAAAGCGGTTGCGCCGGGACGGGTTTCGGTCAACGGAGACATCAACGACGATTTCACTCACGACGAGATGCCGATTTACGGCAAGGCGTCGCCGGAGGTTGTGGTGGAAGCGCTCACGACCGAGGAGGTCGCCGGCGTGATGAAACTGTGCAACGAGCACCGGATTCCGGTCACCCCGAGGGGCGCGGGGACCGGGCTGGTGGGCGGGGCGGTGCCGCTCTGCGGCGGCGTGGTGCTCTCGACCGCCAAAATGAATAAAATCCTCGGCTATGATAAGGAAAACATGAACGTCCGCGTTCAGGCCGGCGTTCTCCTTCAGGACCTGGCCGAGGATGCGGCGAAGCAGGGCTTTCTCTATCCGCCCGACCCGGGTGAAAAATCGGCCACCCTGGGCGGGAACGTCGCCACCAACGCCGGCGGGATGCGTGCCGTAAAATACGGCACGACCCGGGACTATGTGCGGCAGATGACGGTGGTGCTGCCCACCGGGGAGATCGTCAATTTCGGCGCCTCGGTCTCCAAGACGAGCAGCGGCTACAGCCTGCTGAACCTGATGATCGGCTCCGAAGGCACGTTGGGCATCATCACCGAAATGACGCTCAGGCTCATCCCTCAGCCCAAAGAGGTCGTCAGCCTGATCGTGATGTATGAAAACCTGAGCGACTGCATCGCCACGGTGCCGAAGCTGATGATGGCCCACCTGCAGCCGCAGGCGCTGGAATTCATGGAACGTGAAATCGTCGTGACCTCGGAGGCCTACCTTGGCAAAAGCGTCTTTCCGCAGAAGTACGACGGCAAGCAGATCAACGCCTATCTGCTCATGACATTCGACGGGGAAGACGCCGACCAACTCGACAAAATCATCGAGAAAGCCTCTGAAGTGATGCTCGAAGCGGGCGCGGTGGACGTGCTGGTGGCCGATACGCCGGCGCTCAAGAGAGACGCCTGGTCGGCGCGCAGTTCTTTCCTGGACGCCATTCAGTCGGACACCAAGCTGCTCGACGAATGCGACGTGGTCGTGCCCGCAAGCAGAATCGCCGAATATGTGGAGTACGTCAAGAAAATAGAGCCGGAATTCGATTTTAAAATCAAGAGTTTCGGCCATGCCGGCGACGGCAACCTGCACATCTATACCTGCTCGAACGACATGGAGGTCGGCGAATTCAAGCGCCAGGTGGCCGCCTTCATGAAGAAAGTCTACGCCAAGGCGACGGAGTTCGGCGGCCTCATCTCCGGCGAGCATGGAATCGGCTTCGGGAAGATAGACTATCTTTCCGCCATGGTGGGCCCGACCAATATGCGCCTGATGAGGGACATCAAGAAGGTCTTCGACCCGAACGGCGTCCTGAACCCCGGCAAAGTATGCTACAAGCTGTAAGAAAAAACAAACTTACCAAATTTCAGCAAAATCGAAACGGAGGAAAAGCACAATGTCTTATCTGATTTCAGAAGAGGGCCAGGAGCTCTTGGGAACCGTCAAGGAATTCTGCGACAAAGAAGTCAAGGAACAGTGCAAAGAGTACGACCGGACCGGCGAATGGCCGAAAAAGATCTACGACAAGGCCGTCAAGATGCAGCTTCACATGCTCGAGGTGCCGAAGAAATACGGCGGGATAGGGCTGGACCGCATTTCCACGGCCGCGCTCTTCGAGCAGATGGCGATGGCCGACGCCGGCTTCGCCACCACAATTTCCGCCAGCGGGCTCGGCCTGAAGCCGGTTCTCATCGCGGGCACCGAAGAGCAGAAAAAGCGGGCGTGCAAGCGCATTGTGGACGGCGGCTTCTCCGCCTTCTGCCTGACCGAGCCGGGCGCCGGCTCCGACCCCGGCTCCGCCAAGACCACGGCTGTGAAGGACGGGGACAGCTATGTCCTCAACGGCCGCAAGTGCTTTATCACCAACGGCGGCGTCGCCTCGTTCTACTGCATTGCGGCGATGACCGACAAATCCGCCGGCACCCGGGGCATGTCGATGTTTTATGTCGAAAAAGGGACCCCCCGGCCTTTCCACCGGCCATGAGGAGGACAAGATGGGCATCCGCACCTCCAACACCTGCGACGTGGTGCTGGAGGACTGCCGGATCCCCGCTTCCAACCTCATCGGCGAAGAGGGCAAGGGCTTTCCCATCGCGATGAAGACGCTGGACCAGGCCCGCACCTGGATGGGCTGCGTGGCCACGGGCATCGCGCAGCGGGCCATGGACGAGGCGATTGCCTACGGCAAGCAGCGCGTGCAGTTCGGCAGGCCCATTTTAAAGAACCAGGCCCTCAAGTTCAAGATTGCCGACATGGCCATCAAAATCGAGACGGCGCGCCAGATGGTGGCGTATGCCCTCACTCTGATGGACCGGAACCTGCCCCACACCAAAGAATCGGCCATCGCCAAATGCTATGCCTCGGACATCGCCATGGAAGTGACCTCCGACGCGGTCCAGATTTTCGGCGGGTACGGCTACAGCCGCGAGTATCCGGTTGAAAAGCTCCTGAGAGATGCGAAAATCTTCCAGATTTTCGAGGGAACCAATGAAATTCAGCGCATCGTCATTGCCAGAAACACAATCGGCCGCTTCTGATTCGGAATTTCAGTGCGATGCTGTTTTGCAAGGAGAAAAGTATGGAGATTTTAGTGTGTATCAAACAGGTGCCGGACGATTCGGTCGAAGTTCATCTCAAACCCGACGGGACCCCGGACATAGACAAAATCGACAAAGTGGTCAACGCCTTCGATACCTATGCCCTTGAGATGGCCACCCGGCTGAAAGAGGCGGTCGGCGGAGAAATCACCGTCGTCAGCGTGGGCGGAGACAGCGTCCGCGACGCTCTCAAGAACTGCCTGTCGGTGGGCGCCGACCACGCGTACCGGCTTACAGACCCCGCGTTTGCGGGTTCCGACACCCTGGGCAAGGCGTTGCTGCTGGCCAGGGCAAAGACGTGGCTGGAGAAAAAGAGCGGCAAGCCGTTCGACCTGATCTTCTGCGGCCTGATGGCCACCGACAGACCCAGCGGCCAGACGGGAGCCGAGCTGGCCGAGATTCTGGGAGCGGGCCTTATCACCGGAATTGTGGACATCAGCTGTAAGGACGGCGTCATCTCCGCCCAGCAGGAGACCGATTCCGGCTACAATGTGGTCGAAGCCGCCGCGCCCTGCGTGGTCACCGTAAACAGGCCGGCGTACGACCCCCGCTACCCGACCATCAAGAGCAAGCTGGCCGCGAAGAAAATGCCCATCGACGCAATCCCCCTCGCAGAGTTGGGCATGGACGGGACGAAAGTGGGCGCCGCGGCGGCCCGCACCCGCACGGTGTCTTTTACGGAACCTCCCCAAAAGGCCGCCGGCATCAAAATCAACGAAAAAGACCAGGCGGAATCCGCCCGCAAACTGGTTGCCATGATGGTCAAAGCAAAAGTGCTGTAAGGAGAATGAATCGTGGATAGAGAACATAAAGACGTTTTGGCGTATGTGGAGGTCTCCGACGGAAAACCGGTCAACGTGGGGCTGGAGCTGCTCACCTGCGCCCGCAGCATTGCCGACGGCGCGGGGGGAAAAGTCCTCGCCGTGCTGATAGGCAGCGGGCTGGACGCAGCGGTGAAAAAAGTCGCCGCGTCCGGCGTCGACAGAGTGATTGTCGTGACCGACCCGGCCTATACGGTCTTTCGGCAGGACGAATACACCAGCGTGCTCGAACGGCTCATCCGCCGGTATGAACCGGCCGTCGTTCTGACCGGGAACACGCCGCTCAGCATCGGCCTCGCACCCCGTCTGGCCGCCCGCTTCCAGAGCGGCTGCGTGGCCGACGTGACTTCGGTCCGCCGGGAAAACGGCAGCCTTACATGGGTGACGACCCGCTACTGCGGGACCGTTCTGGCCAACGAGGTAATCACGAATTCCGCCCTGCAGTTCGCCACGGTGCGCCCCGGCTCGTTTTCAAAGCCGGAGGCGTCGGAGACGGCCGCCCCGGTCGAGAAAATTTCGGTTGCGGTTCCCGCCGACGCGGTGCGCACGAAAATCCGCGACACCGTCCAGAAGATCAGCGAAACCGTCAACCTGGAGGACGCGGACGTCGTTGTGGCGGGGGGCCGCGGCATGGGAAGCGCTGAAAACTTTAAGCTTGTGGAAAAGCTGGCCTCGCTTCTGGGCGGCGTGGTGGGCGCCACCCGCCCCGTTATCGAGGACGGATGGATCTCGCGCGCCCACCAGGTCGGGCAGTCCGGAAAAATCGTTTCGCCCAGCCTTTACATTGCGTGCGGCATCTCCGGCGCTACCCAGCATGTCACCGGCATGACTTCCTCCCGCTTTATCGTGGCAATCAACAAGGACGAGGACGCCCCCATTTTTGAGATAGCCAATGTGGGCGTCGTCGGCGACGTGATGAAGGTCCTGCCCGTGATGATGGAAGAAATCCGCAAAATCAAAACGGAAGCCTGACTGACTGCCCGCGGGGCGGGAGCCCTCGGTAAAAAGCGGACGGAATGCCGCCTTCTTCACTTTGAACGTGTCCGGCTCTTTAAAGACAAAAAGCTCTCTTTTGTTTTTCATACGGCCTGTAGAGACCGCGTCTCCTGAACAAAAGAGAGCTTTTCTGCTGTAACGTCCGTTTTTAAGATAATTTTGCTAACTCGTAGCCCCGCTTTTTTGCCTCGTCGATAAAGGAGCCCAAAACCTCCGCGTTGTCTTTCGACACGGCATGCAGAAGATAGACGGCCCCGCTATGCAGACCGCCGACTATTTTTTTGTAGGCTTTGTCGGCCCCGATTTGCTTCTTGGGGTCCCAGTCTGCGTAGGCAAAGCTCCAGAAAACGGATTTATATCCGAGGCTCTGCGCAAGGGCAAGCGTCCTTTCCGAAAATTCGCCCATCGGCGGGCGGAACAGGGTCATCGTGTACTTGAAATTATCCTTTACATATTCGTGCATCTTTGTGATTTCGCCGGACGCCTTCGAGAGGCTCAGAGTGGGCATGGAAGAGTGGGTATAGCTGTGGTTCCCGACCGCATGGCCCTCGTCGATCATCCGCTGGACGAGGTCGTGGTTCCTTTTTGCGTAATCATGGGTGACAAAGAACACGGCAGGCACTTTCTTTTCTTTTAATGAATCCAGTATTTTTGAAGTGTACCCGTTTTCATACCCTTCGTCGAAAGTCAGATAAATTTTTTTGGTGTTTTCTTTGATGAACAGGGCGCCGTATTTGCCGTATTTGTTTTGGAATTGTGTGCAGGATATCGGGCGGTTATCCCGGTCGACCTGCTTGCCCTGGCCCCAGCCCTGCTTGGTATTGTCCAGATTTTCCAGCTTGGCAGGGGGCGCCGAGGAATCTGCGCTTTGACTTTTCGCCTGTGATACGGCGCTTTTCGTCGTGTTGGCAGTGACTGCCGAGGATTCTTTCCCCGATGCCGAGGCGGAGCCGGCGTCATCGGAATCTTTGCCGCAGGATATCGGCAGGATGAGCAGGGTAAATGCCAACAGGACCGCTATGATTTTTTTCATCTTTTTCACTTCCCATTCTCTTTATTATGGAGGACTGAGGCCGAATTATTTTTGCAAAATTATAGCAACTGCCTTCCCGAAGCCTGCAGAACGCGCTTGACAAATATGGAATTGTGTATTATTGTGTATTACTGTATTAATTGATTAGTACAATAGAAAATCCATGGCGCCCGTCCGTATCGAAGCGGGGCGATGGAGAGGGAACGGTATGACCGAAATCCGTAAGACACTGGAGAGACAACAATGGCCGAAATTTTAAAGGCAGTTCTTATCGGCATCATCGAGGGGATTACCGAATGGCTGCCCATCAGCAGCACGGGGCACATGATCCTCGCGGAAAGATTTTTGCACTGGGATATGCCCCCCGATTTTGTCGAGATGTTCCGGGTCGTGATCCAGCTCGGGGCCATCATGGCCGTAGTGGTGCTGTATTGGAACAAACTTTTCCCTTTTTCGTTCGGGAAAGGGCCTCATGTGAAAAAAGAAACGGGAGCCGTCTGGCTCAAAATACTGGCGGCCTGCCTGCCGGCGGCCGTTATCGGCCTTTTATTCGACGACGAAATCAACGCCCTGTTTTACAATCCGCTGACCGTCTCCATCACGCTGATTGTCTACGGCGTCCTGTTTATCATTGTGGAAAACAGGAACAAAAACAGGCCCGTGAAAATCAAGGACGTATCGCACATTACGTACAAAACCGCCCTGCAGATCGGGATATTTCAGGTCCTGTCCCTGATTCCCGGCACTTCGCGTTCGGGCGCCACGATACTCGGCGCCATCCTGCTCGGCACCAGCCGGACCGCGGCGGCGGAATTTACCTTCTACCTTGCCGTTCCCGTCATGTTTGGGGCCAGCTTCGTCAAACTTGCAAAATTCGGCCTGAATTTCACCGGAACTGAAATGGCGGTCTTTTTGACCGGCTTAACCGTCGCTTTCATCACTTCGGTCGGAGCAATTAAGTTTTTGGTCGGCTACATCAAAAAGCATGACTTTAAGGTTTTCGGTTGGTACCGCATCGTCCTGGGCTGCATCGTGCTCCTGTATTTCAGCCGCGCGTCGTTTATAAAATGACGCAGATCCGCCGCAGCCTTTTCCATCCTCAAAAAAATGGAGAAAGCTCTTGAACATGCCTGAAAAATATAGTATAATAACACCGTTGCCAAAATTGCTGAATTTGTTCCGGGGTATTAGCTCAGCTGGGAGAGCGCCACACTGGCAGTGTGGAGGTCAGCGGTTCGAGCCCGCTATGCTCCACCAAAACAGGAAACCACAAGGCCAAGACCTTGTGGTTTTTCTTTTATCGGAAAGCGACCGGCACTGGGTAAAGGAGCAGGACAAAAACGCGAGAATGTCCCCCGCATCGGGATACTCCCGCTCTTTTTAGGTCCGTTCCATTTTCCGAGCGGTTCACAGGCGCAGTTTTTCAGTTGAGCCTTGCCCGTTTCCCATACGTCCTTCACATTTGCCTGTTATGATACTATTGAAATGAACCGGTATGGACTGCTTGTGCCGCCGGCGGCCTGCGGTTTTCAGAAATCCGTCTTGAAAGGAAATCAGCATGAATCTCTACGATACTTTAATGAAGCCGCTCGAAAAGAATGTGCTGGGCGGATTACGGAAAATGATCATTCCGGCAGCTTCCGGAAACGTTCTGGAGCTCGGCTATGGGACGGGGGCGAATTTTCAGTATTACAATCCGGCTTCCGTCAGGAGCCTTTCCGCTCTTGACCCGCGTTCGAGGCCCGTCGCCAGAACAAGGGCAAGATTCCCCATCCGGTTTGTCCAGGGTCAGGCTGAGGAGATTCCCTTTCCGGACGGGCGGTTCGACACGGTTGTGGAAACCCTCGTGTTCTGCAGCGTCCGAAATTTAAATCGGTCTGTCGCCGAGGTGCTGCGAGTTCTGAAGCCCGGCGGTATTTTTATCTTTCTGGATCACGTTAAGCCCCCGGAAAAGAGCCTTTCTGCCCTTTTCAGCGCGATGGACGTTTTCTGGCCCAAAATAGCGGGGGGCTGCCATCTTACCCGCGAACCCGACCGGCTGATCAGGTCCGCAGGGTTCCGTATTGAAAAATCGGGCACGGAGGGGTACGGCATTTTCCACTGGGGCATCGGACGAAAAATATGATTTTTCAGTCTCCGGCGGCGCGTTAAAAAATTCGCCGGCTCAGGCAAGAAACCGGCGGCCTGAATCGTGTTTATAGTGAGAGGGGAGGCGGAGGAATGTCTTATGATGGCGACGGCGGGGAAGCGGAAGCCCTCCTGGACCGCTATTCCGATATGATTCTGCGGATTGCGGTGCACAACGTGGGGTCCGTTCCGGATGCTGAAGACGTGGCGCAGGAGGTGTTTCTAAAGCGGATCACCGTGGGGCGCACATTCCGTTCGCCCGAGCATGAAAAAGCGTGGATGATTCGCGTCACCCTGAACCTGTGCCGTGATTTTCTGAAAGCGGCGCACCGCAGAAACGTCGCTCTGGATGAAAACATTCCCTGCGAAGAGCCGAACAGCGAAGTGCTCGACGCGGTTTTCCGCCTGCCCGTCGATTTGAGGAACGTCATCTATCTTCACTATTATGAAGGCCTGAGCATCGCCGAAATCGCACGGATTCTGCATCGCCGGGAAAATATGGTTTCTTCCCGGCTGCACCGGGCGCGCGAGGCGCTGCGGGCCTCGCTGACGGGAGGCTTCGGCGATGAATAACACAGACAGGTACCGCGCGGCGTGCAGCCGCATCCGCACGCCGGAAGAATGGAAACGAAAAACCGCCGCCAAAATGGAACAGGCGGCCGCGCGGAAGCACAAGCGCCCGCCCAGATGGGTCTGGGCGTCCACGACCGCCGCCCTTCTCGCGGGAATTTTGCTTCTGTCCTCAGTTTTAAGGCCCACGACCGCCCAGGCAAAGGAAAACCTGATGCGCGGCATTTCCCCGCAGAAGCAGGAGATTTCCCCAGCCCCCAGCGCGGAATTTGTCGCTGCCCAGGCTGATTTTGGAGTGAAGCTGCTGCAGAAAACGGCCGGGGAAAATCAGAACGCGCTGATTTCCCCCGCCTCGGTCGCGCTTGCGCTCGGCATGACGGCCAACGGCGCGGAGAAGAATACGCTTTCCCAGTTCGAGGCGCTGCTCGGCGGAGGGATGGACCTCGGCTCCCTCAACAGGAACTTCGCCTCGGAGCGGGCGGCTTTCCAATCTGCGACGGGTGGAAAATTCCTGCTCGCAAATTCGATTTGGTACCGGGACAAAAACCTGACGGTCAAAAAGCCGTTTTTGCAGGCCAACGCCGATTTTTTCGGCGCGGGGGCGTTCCAGCTCGATTTTTCCGACCCGGCGACCGCCGGGAAAATCAATTCGTGGGTCCGTGAAAACACGGAAGGGAAAATCGACAAAATGGTCGAAAAAATCGGCCCCTACGACATGATGTACCTCATCAACACGCTGTACCTTGAGCAGGACTGGGAAGTTCCCTACAGGGGGAGCGTCAAAAAAACGTTCCACGCGCCGGGCGGCGACCGGAACGTCCCGATGCTGAATTCCTCCGAAACGTACCTGCACGGCGAAGGGGCGCAGGGCATTTTGAAGCCGCTCAAGAATTCACGCTTTGCGTTCGCGGCGATCCTTCCCGACGAAAAGGCTTCGTCCGGCGCCGGGGATCCGGGCAAGCTTCTTTCCGATTATGTCGCCGGCTTTTCGGGTGAAAAATTTTTGAGCCTGATGCGTTCCGCCGGGAAAGAAAAAGCAGGCGCCACTCTGCCGAAATTTAAATTCGACTGCGACCTGCCCCTGAAAAATGCACTGATTTCGCTCGGCCTTTCCGACGCGTTCGACAAAGATAAAGCCGATTTCTCCGCGATGGGCGCCAGCCCCGACGGGAAGCTCTTCGTCAGCGACGTGCTGCACAAAACGTTCATCGAGGTCGACGAGCTCGGCCTGAAAGCCGGCGCGGCGACAAAGGTTTCAATGGTTTCTGCCTCGGCTCCGATGCGGCGCCTCGTATTCGACCGCCCGTTCCTGTTCGCGGTTGTCGACACCGAGACCCTGCTGCCCGTTTTTCTCGGCGTTGTTATGGACCCTTCGGCCGGCTGATTGATGTTCTCTGCCGCCTTATTCTTATATGGAATCTTCGGGAAAAAACGAAGGTTCCATTTTTTTATTTCCTCTCGCTCTGCGGCATTTCAGGAAGGCCGTTTTTATGCCCGACTTTTATACATACTAAGAGGAGAAATGAATATTTTGAGGAGGGAGCCTATCATGAGCGCATTGAACGACGCGGGGCCGAAACATGAAAACAGACTGATTCACGAGAAATCCCCGTACCTTCTCCAGCACGCCCATAACCCTGTGGACTGGTATCCGTGGGGAGACGAGGCCTTTAAAAAAGCCGGAGCCGAGGATAAGCCCGTGTTTTTGTCCATCGGCTATTCCACCTGCCACTGGTGCCATGTGATGGAGCGCGAGTCCTTCGAGGATGAGCGGGTGGCGGAGGAACTGAACAGGCATTTCGTCAGCGTCAAGGTCGACCGGGAGGAGCGGCCGGATGTGGACAGCTTCTACATGGACGCCTGCATGGCCCTGAACGGCTCCGGCGGCTGGCCGCTGAGCTGCTTTCTGACGCCGGAGAAAAAGCCCTTTTTCGCGGGGACCTATTTTCCGAAGGAAGACGCTTACGGCCACGCGGGCTTTCTCACACTGCTCAGAAACATCGCCGGCATGTGGCGCGACAGACGGGGCGAGGTGGGCGCGGCCGCGGCGGGACTTCTGGAACACCTCTCGGCGGAAAGCGGAAAGAAGAGCGACTTTCCGAAAAACGCCGACGAGGAAGCCTTCGCCGAGCTGCGCCGCAGCTTTGACGGCACAAACGGGGGCTTCGGCGGCGCGCCGAAATTTCCGCCGCTCCCCAGCCTCCTCTTTCTGATGCGGTACGGCCTTGCGGAAAACGAGGGCGGCGCCTTCGATATGGTCCGCGCAACCCTCGAGCACATGCGGCGGGGCGGCATCTGCGATGCCGTCGGCGGGGGATTTTTCCGCTACTCGACCGACGAGCGCTGGCTCGTTCCCCATTTTGA
>DHOB01000041.1 GCA_002409675.1 Ruminococcaceae bacterium UBA5401 | reverse complement strand
GGGAAAGAGATCCGCGAGCAGATTCTGGAAAAGGAGGGACGCCTTCCGGATGCGGTGATCGCCTGCGTTGGCGGCGGAAGCAACGCGATGGGCGCGTTTTACGAGTTCATCCCGGATTCCTCCGTCCGCCTGATCGGATGCGAAGCCGCGGGGCTTGGGGCCGACACCCCGAAGAATGCCGCCACCATCGCGAACGGGACCGTCGGCGTGTTCCACGGGATGAAATCCTATTTCTGCCAGGACGAGTTCGGGCAGATCGCGCCGGTCTATTCCATTTCCGCCGGGCTGGACTATCCGGGCATCGGCCCGGAGCACGCCATGCTGGCCGACCGGGGCCGGGCTTCGTACGTTCCCGTTACCGACGAGGAAGCGGTGGAGGCGTTCGAGTACCTTTCCCGCACGGAAGGGATCATTCCGGCGATGGAAAGCGCCCACGCCGTGGCGTATGCAAAAAAGCTGGCGCCCCGGATGAGCCGGGATCAGATCATCGTCGTGAATCTGTCGGGCCGCGGGGACAAGGATGTGGCCGCGATCGCGCGGTATCGGGGGGTGAAAATCTATGAGTAAGGTAATGCGTGCGTTCAGCCGGGGAAAGGCGTTCATCCCGTTTGTCACGGCGGGCGACCCAAGCCTGGAAAAAACGGAGGAGTTGATCTGCGCGATGGCCGAAGCCGGAGCCGACCTGATCGAGATCGGGATCCCGTTTTCCGACCCCGTCGCGGAGGGAATCGTGATTCAGCAGGCAGACGAGCGGGCGCTGAAAAACGGCGTCACGACGGAGAAGATTTTCCACATGGCCGGGCGGGTTCGCCGCAAAACGGATGTCCCGCTCGCCTTCATGACCTATTTCAATCCCGTTTTCGTTTACGGGGCGAAAAAATTCACGCGCCGCGCCGCGCAGTGCGGTGTCGACGCGCTGATCGTCCCGGACCTGCCCTTTGAGGAAAAGGGGGAGCTCCAACCTTCCTGCAGCACGAACGGCGTCGATCTGATCTCGCTGATCGCCCCCACCTCGCGCGAGCGGATTTCCGTCATCGCCGCCGAAGCGCAGGGGTTCGTCTACTGCGTTTCCTCCCTCGGGGTGACCGGCGTGCGCGACCGCTTCAGCCCCGAGCTGAGGGAAATGGTGTCGCTGGTTCGCTCGGCGGGGCATATCCCGTGCGCCGTGGGCTTCGGGGTCTCCACGCCGGAGCAGGCGGCGGACATCTCTTCCTTTGCGGACGGCGTCATCGTAGGGAGCGCCGTGGTCAGGATCGTCGCGAAATACGGCGGGAACTGCGTCGCCCCCGTCGCGGAATACGTCCGTACCATGAAAGCGGCTTTAAAATAGAGAAGCACTTTTCACGCTTTTGGCAAAAGCGGCGGACAAGGACCAAATATTGATCGTCTTTTACGAAAATAAATGAAGCCTAACAAGAGAAAAGCCCCGTATTGGGGCTTTTTCCGGTTGTCGGAGAACCCAGATTGAAAGACTGCAATCGGGAAGTTTTGGTCAAACTTTTTCAAAAGTTTGCGGGGGTTGGGGCAGCGCCCCAAGGTCTGAAACACGACAGAGAACGCAGGAAGGGGAGCACAAACAGTCCGGTGGACTGTTTGCGCGTGGGGAAACCCTCGTCGGGGGTTTTCCCCAGTACCGCTTGTTAAATTTTACAATCTTCAGACTGAAAAAGCTCCCATACGGGGGCTTTTTCTCTCTTTTAGCCGAAATGTTTGCCTTGACATCCCGATATTAGCTTCTTTTTTTCCGTAGCCTCCGGCTCGACACAGCTTGCTCGCCGTGATAAACCAGTTATTCCTAATAAAGATAGCTTTTTTCTCTTCTTCAGTGTAAGATGATGGTAGCTCACAGAGCGACCCTCTTAATTTTCTGATGGGGTGAGGATCTTGTATCAGCATATTAGAGATTTGCGGGAAGACCATGATTTGACCCAACAGCAGCTGGCGCAATTGCTCAGCATCAGCCAAACGACCTATTCCAGGTATGAAAGCGGGACCCTGGATATTCCCAGTTCCTCGCTGATTGCCCTGGCTGAGTTTTACCGGACAAGCGTGGACTACCTTCTTGGCCTGACGAACCGCAAAGCGCCGTACAGGTAAGCGCTCCGCGTATTTCGGAACCTTACGGTTCCGGCATATCACTTTACGGGGTGAAGCGCTGAACCATGATAGGGCTTTATGTGGCTGGAAATTTTTCATATCAAAGTATCCGCTCTGGTTTCCATCATGGTATAATAACCTCATGGCGCAAGCGGAAGCAAAGCTTCCGGCGTCTGAGAGAGCATTGAACCATGATGAGTTTCGCACGTTCGGAAGCTTCACCGCAAAATTGCCCCCTTCTTCTTTGCGGTCATGGTATAATGGAGCAAAAAGGCGGGTACGTCTTTTAATCACTAAAAAGGATGAAATAAAATGCGTCTTCTTATCATCGACGGGCAGGGCGGCGGAATCGGCAGCCGCCTGGTTTCGGCGCTTGCACCGTGCCTTCCCGCGGACTGCGTCGTTGTCTGCGTGGGCACGAACGTCATTGCGACAAACGCCATGCTGAAAGCCGGCGGCCGCATGGGCGCGACCGGAGAGAACGCGGTGCGGTACAACGCGGCGCGCGCCGACCTGATCCTCGGCCCGATCGGCATCATTCTCGCGAACGCGATGCTCGGGGAGATCACCCCGGCCATGGCGTCGGCCGTTTCCGGCTCCGACGCCGTCAAGATTCTGATCCCGTCCGCGAAATGCTCTGTCTATCTCGCCGGGGCACAGCCATGCACGCTGGAGGAGTCTTTGAAAAGCGCCGTATCCCTTGCGCTGCGCGAGATCGGCCGCCTTCGGGGGGCAAAACCGTGACGCCGCGGCAGAAGGACGGGCTGCGCGCCGTCCTTCTGGAGCATGCCGCCGCTTATCCGCAGATGGAACCGGCCGATTTCGTCAAGCTGATCTACCAAAACGAATTCGGCTGTGAGCACATGGGATCGGACGGCGTGGTGGATGCGCTCCGGCGGGAGTACGAAAGCGAAGGCTGCCGGGAAAACCGCCGCGAAGGCCGCCCCGCCGTCGAGGAGATCGGCGGCGGGTTCTGCCGGGTCTATCTGGATTCCGGAGAAATCGGCGAGGATTTTCTTCCCGTGCTGGCCGAATTATTCCGCGCTTCGGCACGGCTCGGCGGGGGCAGCGCCGGGGGGCTGCGGGAAAAGCTTTCCGTTTTTCTGGAAATGGCCGCCGCCGGCCTGCTCCCGGCAGGCGGGGACGAAGCGGAGCGATTCGTCCGGGATTATGTCGCGCGGGGCTGCCCGCCGCTGCACCACAGCGACGGCTACCGTCGGCGGTACGCCCCGCATTACCGGGTGATCCGGAGCTGCTGCGTCCCGTTTTTTCCCGCTTTCCGGGCCGTGCAGCGCCTTCTGGAGGAAAAGCACCCGGTGATCGCGGCGGTGGATGGCAGATGCGCTTCCGGAAAATCCTTTTTCGCGGAGCTTTTGAGCGAAATCTTTTCCTGCGAAGTATATCACATGGATGATTTCTTCCTTCCTCCGCGCCTGCGTACCCGGGAGCGGCTCTCCGCCCCCGGGGGAAACGTCGATTCCGAGCGGTTCCGGAAAGAGGTCCTGGAGCCCATTCGGCAGGGAAAAGATGTGGAGTACCGGGCGTTCGACTGCTCGTCGGGCGGCATGAAGCCGGCCGTCCTGCGGCGTACCGGCCCCCTCTCCGTGGTGGAGGGAAGCTATTCCATGCACCCCGCGCTCGCGCCGGCGTACGACCTGCGGGTCTTCCTGACCTGTTCGCCGCAGGAGCAGCGCCGTCGCCTGCTGCGGCGCGAGGGGGAAACTGGAATTCTCCGTTTCGAGCGGGAATGGATCCCGCTGGAGGAGCGGTATTTTTCCGAGCTGGATATCGCCAGGTCCTGCGACTTTATTTTCGATACCACCGATTTTATCCGGGAAAAGGATTGACAATCCGGCCCGCCTG
>DHOB01000012.1:6808-8723 GCA_002409675.1 Ruminococcaceae bacterium UBA5401 | reverse complement strand
TCGCTCAAAGAACAGGTCATCGATTTTCCGCCGCAGCCGGTCATCACCAAAGACAACGTGACCATGCAGATCGACACGGTCGTCTATTTTCAGGTCACCGACCCGAAGCTGTACACCTACGGCGTGGAGCGGCCCCTTTCCGCGATTGAGAACCTCTCCGCCACCACGCTCCGGAACATCATCGGCGAGCTGGAGCTGGACCATACCCTGACCTCGCGCGACGTGATCAACACCCAGATCCGCACGGTGCTGGACGAGGCGACCGACGCCTGGGGCATCAAGGTCAACCGGGTCGAGCTCAAGAACATCATCCCTCCGCGCGAAATCCAGGAATCCATGGAGAAGCAGATGAAGGCCGAGCGCGAGCGCCGCGCGCAGATTCTGACGGCGGAGGGCGAGAAGAGCAGCGCGATTCTGGTGGCGGAAGGCGAAAAAGAATCGGCCATCCTGCGGGCGGACGCCGTGAAAGAGACGAAAATCCGCGAGGCCCAGGGCGAGGCGGCGGCCGTCACACTGGTCCAGAAGGCCGTCGCCGACAGCCTCAAGCTCCTCAACGAGGCCGACCCGAAAGACAGCGTGATTGCGCTTAAGAGCCTGGAGGCGTTCGGCAAGGCGGCGAACGGCAAGGCGACGAAAATCATTATCCCTTCCCAGATTCAGTCGCTGGCCGGGCTGGCGACGTCGCTCAAAGAGCTTTTCACCGACGTGCCCGTTTCGGAAAGCGGAGAGAGCGCCCCGGCCGAAGCCGCAAAGACAAAAGAATAGGCGCCCTTTTTCGCAGGACTACTCCCTGATGCTTGCATTTTTCCCCAGAATCCCCTACAATAGGAGCGAGAGAAAAGTTGCGGGTACGGGCGCTGCGCGGCCGGAAATCGGAACCGGCCGCTTCTTTCTTATTTTTCTTTAATTTTTTGCCGCGCGCGGTTTCCCGCCCGAAGGGGTGTTCTTAAAGATGTCCGACTGCAAAAGGGTCGCCGTGATCATGGGCAGCGACAGCGATTTTCCCGCGGTCGCGCCGGCCGTAAAAAAGCTGAAATCGTTCGGAATCCCGGTGGAGACGCGCGTGATTTCCGCGCACAGGACGCCGGGGGAAGCGGCCCGGTTCGCCGCTTCGGCGGCGGAAAACGGGTTCGGCGTAATTATCGCCGCGGCGGGGATGGCGGCCCATCTCGCGGGCTTTCTGGCCGCCGGCACGACCCTGCCGGTCATCGGTGTGCCGCTCAAATCCGCCGCGTTCGGCGGGCTGGACGCGCTCCTTTCCACGGTGCAGATGCCGAGCGGGGTGCCGGTTGCGACGGTCGCCGTCGGCGGCGCCGAGAACGCGGCCGTCCTCGCAGCGGAAATCCTCGCGCTGGGCGATGCAAAGCTCGCCGCCGGGCTGGCGGAGATGAAGCGGCGGATGACAGAGAAAGTTGCGGAAAAGGACCGGAGAATCCGGGAAGAGGCCGGCCGGCTGTGATGCGGCGGAAGGGAAAAGAACAAGCATGAAGAGCTTCAGCGAGAGCTACAGGGCCGCGGGGGTGGACGTGACCGCCGGCTATGAGGCCGTGAAACGCATCCGGCGCCATGTGGAAAGGACCCGGACTCCGGGCGCGCTTTCGGGTATCGGCGGGTTCGGCGGGCTGTTCCGGCCCGATTTTTCCGGAATGCGGGAGCCGGTGCTGGTCAGCGGGACCGACGGCGTCGGCACCAAGCTCAAAATCGCGTTTCTGATGAACCGGCACGACACCATCGGCATCGACTGCGTGGCCATGTGCGTAAACGACGTTGTGTGCTGCGGCGCGAAGCCCCTGTTTTTCCTCGACTATCTCGCGGTCGGCAAAAATCACCCGGAGGTGGTGGAGGCGGTCGTCTCCGGCGTCGCGGAGGGATGCGTGCAGGCGGGCTGCGCCCTCATCGGGGGCGAAACGGCGGA
>DHOB01000012.1:5492-6538 GCA_002409675.1 Ruminococcaceae bacterium UBA5401 | reverse complement strand
CTGCACTCCAACGGCTTTTCGCTGGTGCGCAAGGTCTTCAACGTCAGCGGCCGCAACATCAACATGCGGATTTCGGAGCTGGGCCGCACTTTGGGGGAAGAGCTCCTCACCCCGACGAAAATCTACGTGAAGCCGGTCCTTTCTCTGATGGAGAAGGTCCCCGTCAAGGCCGTTTCGCACATCACCGGCGGCGGATTTTACGAGAACGTCCCCCGCATGCTCCGGCCGGGGACGGCGGCGAAAATCGAGCGCGCCGCCCTGCCCAGGATGCCGATTTTCTCGCTGCTGCAGCGGCAGGGCAGCATCCCGGACCACGATATGTTCAACACGTTCAACATGGGCGTCGGCATGTGCCTCGCCGTTGCGAAAGAGGACGCGAACCGCGCGGTGGAGGAGCTGAACGCCTCCGGCGAGCAGGCATCGGTGATCGGCGAGATCACCGCCGGCGACGGAGGCGTTGAGATATGCTGAAAATCGCCGTGCTGGTCTCCGGCGGGGGGACGAACCTGCAGGCGCTGATTGACGCCCGGAAGGCCGGCAAAATCCCGGGCGGTGAAATCGCGCTCGTGGTTTCGAGCAGCGCGGGGGCCTTCGCGCTGGAGCGCGCCCGCCGCGCCGGAATCCCAGCCGCCGTGCTGCCCCGGCGCCGGTTCGCCGCGCAGGAGGAGTACGACGGCGCACTCCTCGCGCTGCTGGAGAAAAACGGCATCGGCCTGGTCGTGCTCGCCGGCTTTCTGACCTTTATCGGCCCGCGGGTCGTGGAGCGCTACCGCAACCGCATCATCAACGTCCACCCGTCGCTGATTCCTTCTTTCTGCGGGCCGGGGTTTTACGGCCTGCACGTACATGAGGCGGCCCTGCGCCGCGGCGTGAAGGTCACGGGCGCGACCGTTCATTTTGTCAACGAGGTCTGCGACGGAGGCCCCATTATTCTGCAGAAAGCGGTGGAGGTGCTGCCGGGCGACACGCCGCAGACCCTCCAGAGGCGGGTGATGGAGCAGGCCGAATGGAAGCTGCTGCCCCGCGCCGTCGCGCTGTTCTGCCAG
>DHOB01000012.1:5113-5236 GCA_002409675.1 Ruminococcaceae bacterium UBA5401 | reverse complement strand
CTACCCGGGCAGGGGCATCCT
This sequence comes from Ruminococcaceae bacterium UBA5401, assembly GCA_002409675.1. Lineage (GTDB taxonomy): Bacteria > Bacillota > Clostridia > Oscillospirales > Acutalibacteraceae > Thermocaproicibacter. The sequence continues at coordinate 5,215 of DHOB01000012.1, read as the reverse complement.
GTTCGGGAAGAGCGCGGACGGCATGTACGCCGCGATGGCCTATTTCATCACCGGCCGCAGTGAAAACAGCCGGAACCGCATCATCGTCGAGGAGGGGCAGGG
>DHOB01000012.1:4280-4777 GCA_002409675.1 Ruminococcaceae bacterium UBA5401 | reverse complement strand
GTCTCCGGCCTGATGCAGACGGAGGGCGGCCTGCGCTACCGCCTCTCCATCCTCAAAAGCGGGGACGCCGAGGGCAAATCCACCCAGCGCTTTTTCTACGAGTACGACGCGCCCCGCGCGGGCGAAGGGCACCTGATCCACACCTACCTTGGCGACGGCAACCCGCTGCCCCCGTTTGAGGGCGAGCCCGTCCGCGTCGCGGTCGAAGGGGACATCGACGCGTTTTCCCATACCCTCTGGGACAGCCTGAACGAAGAGAACAGAGTCTCGCTTTTCGTCCGGTTCATCAGCCTGAGGACCGGCCTGACCGAAACGCGCATCTTCAACGAGAGGCTGTGCGCGAAAAACACATGACGCTGCAAAAGAGGGCACTGCGCGCGCAGCGCCCTCTTTTGCGGAATAAAAAGCAGGAGGAAGAGCCATGGCAAACGAACGGATGCTGAAATACGGCTGCAACCCGAACCAGAAGCCCGCCCGCATTTTCATGAAGAACGGCG
>DHOB01000012.1:649-3955 GCA_002409675.1 Ruminococcaceae bacterium UBA5401 | reverse complement strand
TTTTGTCGACGACCTTTCCCTTTCCCCGCTGGCCGCCGCCTACGCCGCGGCGCGCGGCGCGGACCGCATGTCCTCCTACGGCGACTTCGCCGCGCTTTCCGATGTGTGCGACCGGCAGACCGCCCTGCTGCTCAAGCGGGAGGTCTCCGACGGAATCATCGCGCCCGGCTATACCGCCGAGGCGCTCGAAATTCTGAAATCCAAGAAAAGGGGAGCCTACAACATCGTCCGCATCGACCCCGGCTACCGGCCGGACCCCGTCGAGCGCCGCGACGTGTTCGGCATCACGTTCGAGCAGGGGAGGAACTCGGCGAAAATCGACGCTTCGCTCCTGAAAAACGTGGTGACGAAAAACAAAAACATCCCGGAAGACGCGGCGCGCGACCTGCTGATTTCGCTGATTGTGCTGAAGTACACGCAGTCGAACTCCGTGTGCTATGTGAAGGGCGGCGCGACCGCCGGGGTCGGCGCGGGGCAGCAGTCGCGCATCCACTGCACCCGGCTGGCCGGCGACAAGGCGGACCGATGGTTCCTGCGCCGGCACCCGAAAGTCCTGGCCCTGCCGTTCCGGCCCGGCCTTCACCGCCCGGACCGCGACAACGCCATCGACGTCTACCTTTCCGACGACTGCCAGGACGTGCTTGCGGACGGGGCCTGGCAGCGCCTTTTTACGGAAAGGCCGGAGCCGCTCTCCCGGGATGAGAAAAGGGCGTGGATTGCGGAGCAGGACGGCGTCTCCCTCGGTTCGGATGCATTTTTCCCGTTCGGCGACAACATCGAGCGCGCGCACCGGTCGGGCGTGCGCTACATCGCCCAGCCGGGCGGCTCCATCCGCGACGACAATGTGACAGAGACCTGCGACCGGTACGGCATCGCCATGGCGTTTACCGGCCTGCGGCTGTTTCACCACTGATTCTTTTTGGAGGGATTGCGATGAAAATCCTGGTCATCGGCGGCGGGGGCCGCGAGCATGCCATTATCCGCAAGCTGAAAGAGAGCCCGCGGGTTTCGCGGCTCTACTGCGCGCCCGGCAACGGCGGCATTTCGCGGGACGCGCAGTGCGTCCCCATCGCGGCGTCGGACATCCGCGGCGTCGTGGATTTTGCGCGGGAGAAGGAAATCGACCTGGTCTTCGTCGCGCCGGACGACCCCCTGGCGGCCGGCATGGTGGACGCGCTGGAGGCGGCCGGCGTCCGCGCGTTCGGCCCCACGGCGAAGGCCGCGCAGATTGAGAGCAGCAAGGTCTTCGCCAAGGGGCTGATGAAGAAGTACCATATCCCGACCGCGGATTACCGGGTGTTCGACGACCCGGCGCAGGCGCTCGAGTTTATCCGCAGGCGCGGAAAATACCCGGCCGTGGTCAAGGCGGACGGCCTCGCGCGGGGCAAGGGCGTGATTCTCGCCGGTGATTTCGCCGGCGCGCGGGCGGCCGTCAAGACCATCATGGAGGACAAAATCTTCGGCGCTTCCGGCAGCCGCGTGGTCGTGGAGGAATATCTGACGGGGCCGGAGGTTTCGGTCCTCGCGTTCACCGACGGAAAGTGCATCCGCCCCATGGTCTCCGCCAAAGACCACAAGCGCGCGCTGGACGGCGACCGCGGGCCGAACACCGGCGGCATGGGCACCGTCAGCCCCAGCCCGGATTATGATTCCCGCATGGCCAGGACCTGCATGCAGACCATTTTTCTGCCGACGGTAGAGGCCATGAACCGGGAGGGGAGGCCGTTTCGGGGCTGCCTGTATTTCGGCCTGATGCTGACGCCGGACGGGCCGAAGGTGATTGAATACAACGCGCGCTTCGGCGACCCGGAGACGCAGGTCGTGCTGCCGCGGCTGAAGACCGATTTTGCCGAAATTCTGGAGGCCGTCGCACAGGGCCGGCTGGAGGAGCTGCCCATCGAATGGAGCGGCGGGGCCTGCGCCTGCGTGGTGATGGCCTCCGGCGGATACCCGGGGCGCTACGAGACGGGCTTTGAAATCACGGGCCTTAACCCGGACGGGCAGCTGCAGGGCGCGACGGTGTTCCATGCCGGAACGGCGTGCCGGGACGGCCGGTTCTACACCGCGGGCGGCCGGGTCCTCGGCGTGACCGCGCTGGGCGCCGACCTTCGGCAGGCGCTCGCGGGGGCGTACGCCGGCGTCGGGAAAATCCGCTTCAAAAACGCGTTTTTCCGCCGCGATATCGGAAAAACGGGGAAGGCTTGACAGAAGCCGCCGCGGGTGCTATGATGAACCCGACAATCGACCGATTTTTCAAAGCGTTGACGAGGAAGCCGCAGGGCGGCCGCAGCAGAGAGCGCGCGTTGTAAGCTGAAAGCGCGCGCGGCGGCCGGCCCGCAAAGGCCACCGCCTCCGAGCGCGCGCCGAGGCCGCAGGGCGAAAGGCGCGCCGGGCCGGCCCGTTACAGCCGGAAACGAGGGCGGAGTTTCTCCGCTGAAATTGGGTGGAACCGTAAGCGCCAGCCTTACCCCATGTTTGCATGGGGCAGGGCTTTTTTATTTCTGCAATTTTGAATTTTCAAGGAGTGGATACCATGGTCAAAGTCAGACTGAAAGACGACGTCCGGGAGTATGAAAGCGGCACGACGGTCGCCGACATCGCGCGCTCCATCGGCGCGGGGCTTTACCGCGCGGCCTGCGCTGCCAAGCTGGACGGCAAAGTGGTCGACCTGCGCACGCCGGTGGAAAAGGACTGCGAGCTGCAGATTCTCACCTTCGACGACGCGGAGGGCAAAAAGGCGTACTGGCATACGACCTCGCACATCATGGCACAGGCCGTCAAACACCTGTTCCCCGACGCGGGCTTCGCCATCGGCCCGGCGATTGAGAACGGGTTCTACTACGACTTCGACCTGCCGCGCACGCTCACGCCGGAGGACCTGCGCAGCATCGAGGCCGAGATGAAGAAGATCATCAAGCAGGACCTGCCGCTCGAGCGCTTCGAGCTGGACGAGGACGCCGCCGTCGCGCTGATGGAGAAAGAGCATCAGAAATACAAGGTGGAGCTGATCCGCGAGCACGCGGGCAAGGGCGAAAAAATCAGCTTCTACCGCCAGGGCGACTACACCGACCTCTGCGCCGGGCCGCATCTGCTGAGCACCGGCCGCGTCAAGGCCGTCAAGCTCACCAACTGCACGGGCGCTTACTGGCGCGCGAACGCGAAGAACAAAATGCTGCAGCGCGTCTACGGCATCTCGTTCCCGAAGGCCGCCGACCTGAAAAATTACCTGAACATGCTGGAAGAGGCGAAAAAGCGCGACCACCGCAAGCTCGGCAGGGAGCTCGACCTGTTCGACATCTACGAGGA
>DHOB01000012.1:0-389 GCA_002409675.1 Ruminococcaceae bacterium UBA5401 | reverse complement strand
GAGCTCTGGCACCGCTCCGGCCACTGGGACCATTACAAGGACAACATGTACACGACCCAAATCGACGGCATGAACTACGCGATCAAGCCGATGAACTGCCCGGGCGGGATGCTGGTCTACAAGCGGAAGCTGCACTCGTACCGCGACCTGCCGGAGCGCATCGCGGAGCTGGGCCTCGTGCACCGGCACGAGCTTTCCGGCACCTTGCACGGCCTGATGCGCGTGCGCTGCTTCACGCAGGACGACGCCCACATCTTCATGACGCCGGAGCAGGTCGAGGGGGAAATCCTCGGCGTGATGGATTTAATCGACCATTTTTACAAGGTGTTCGGCTTCGGGTACAGCCTGGAGCTTTCCACCCGGCCGGAAAATTCCATGGGCACCGACGA
>DHOB01000017.1:14017-14240 GCA_002409675.1 Ruminococcaceae bacterium UBA5401 | reverse complement strand
ACGCCGCCTGTGCACAGGAGGAAAACAGAATGAACGTGGATGACCTGATTGATGAGCTTGACGAAATGGTGGAAAAGGCGTGGAGCCTGCCGCTGAGCCATGGCCGCGCGGTGCTGGACGGCGAGCAGGTGAAGCAGATCCTCGACGACATCCGGGCGACCCTCCCCAAAGAAATCCATCAGGCGAAGGCGATCGTCGCGGACCGCTCCCAGATATTGGCGGA
>DHOB01000017.1:9341-13797 GCA_002409675.1 Ruminococcaceae bacterium UBA5401 | reverse complement strand
ATCACGCGGCAGGCGCAGAAAAAGGCGAACGACATGCTCAGCCAGACGCAGTCCAAAACCCGCGAGATGCGCCGCGCCACCAACGAATATGTGGACGACCTGATGAAGCGGGCGGACGACAGCCTGGCCCAGCTTCTGGCCGAAGCCCGCAAGGTTCGGCAGAATATCCGCGCATCCCAGCGCAGCGGCCCGGGCTGATACAAAAATTCCCTGTAAATTTTTTACGTCGCAAGATATAGCGGCGTATTTTTTTTGCCGCGTTTTGCTATCCAAAATATAGTAGGGCCTGTCTGTCACTTTTTTCCGCTTCCGCCGTATCTTCATGAAAACGGTTGCTTTTTTTTAACCGGTACGCTATAATCAGTAGCAAGAAGTGGTGAAAGGTGGGGGAGAGTTCCACAGAGTGGGACGTGCCCCCGGGGGCAGCGGTTATGTTGATTGGCGAGTACCAGCATAATATCGACCGGAAGGGCCGGGTGATTGTCCCCTCCAAGTTCCGCGAGGATTTGGGGGAGCACTTCTACCTCACCAAAGGGCTGGATGGCTGCCTGTTCGTCCTTTCTCCGCGCGGCTGGGCCGCCCTGCAGGAAAAAGTGAGCGCCATGCCGATCTCAAAGGCGCGCGGCCTGCAGCGCTTCTTCTTTTCCGGCGCCGTGGAAGCGGAGCCGGACCGGCAGGGCCGCATCCTGATTCCCCAGGTCCTGCGCGATTACGCCGGCCTGAGCAGGGATGTCACGTTCATCGGCGCGTCGAACCGGGCGGAAATCTGGGATTCCGCAAGCTGGAAGGCCTTTAACGCCACTCTGACGGAAGAGAGCATCGCCGAGGCGATGGATTCTCTGGAACTGTAAGGGGGCGGGGCGCGATGGAATTCAGCCACAGGCCGGTGCTGCTGCGGGAAACGCTCGAAAGCCTCGCCGTGCGCCCGGAGGGAAAGTATATCGACGGGACGGCCGGCGGCGGCGGCCATTCGCAGGCCATCGCCAGAAAGCTGACGACGGGCCGGCTGCTGGCCATCGACCAGGACCCGGACGCCGTCCGGGCGGCGTCGGAGCGGCTGAAAAGCTACCCGTGCGCGGCCGTTTACCGGGGTAACTTCGCCGACCTTGCCGCCGCCGCCGAAAAATTCGGCATGGTTCCGGCGGACGGCGTCCTGTTTGACCTCGGCGTCTCTTCCTACCAGTTTGACAATCCGGCGCGGGGCTTTTCCTATCGGGCGGACGCACCGCTCGACATGCGCATGAGCTGCACGGGCGTTTCGGCCCGGGACCTGGTCAACACCCTCTCGGAGCGGGAGCTGGCCCGCATCCTCTTCCGGTACGGGGAGGAAAGGCACGCGCGGTCCATCGCCCGCGGCATCGTCCGGGCGCGGGAAAAGGCGCCCGTGGAGACGACGCTGCAGCTTGCGGAGATTGTGAAGGCGTCCGTTCCCGCCGCGGCGCGCAGGGGCCCGGGCCACCCGGCCCGGCGGACCTTTCAGGCGCTGCGGATTCAGGTCAACGCGGAATTGGACAGGCTCCCGGCCGGGCTGGACGCCGCCTTCTCCGTGCTGAAGCCCGGCGGCCGCCTGGCGGTCATCACCTTTCAGTCGCTGGAGGACCGGATTGTAAAGCGCCGCATGGCGGCCTGGTCTTCCGGGCTGGTTCCAACGCCGCAGGACCCCAGGCGCGCCTACCGCAGGGAGCCGAAGGCGAGGCTCCTTTTCCGGAAGGGCCTGACCCCCTCCGAAGAAGAAATCAGGGAAAATCCCCGGTGCCGCAGCGCGCGGCTCAGGGTTTGCATCAAATTATAAATCCGTGAAAATGCCAGACGCAGACGGGAGTGGTAACCATGGCAAACCGCAGCGAAGCATACGACTTTGAACTGTTCGAGCCGAAACGGCGCGAGCCCCAGGCGCCGCGGAAGAAGGACAACGTCATCCGGATTCCCCGCGAAAAGCTGGAAAAGAACAGAAGACCGGCGGCCCATCCGTTCCGGATGTTCTCCGCGTTTCTCGCGTTCACGGTGGTGGCGGGCATTCTGGGTGCTTTCGTCTACGGTCAGGTCCAACTGACGGAGCTGACGGAATCGCTCGACGCCGCCCAGAGGACGCTGGCGGAGCAGCAGGGCGCCTACACCCAGATGAAGCTCCGCTCCGACGCGGGGCTTTCGCTGCAGTCAGTTGAATCCTACGCGACCCGGCAGCTCGGCATGAAAAAGGCGGGGCTGGACCAGACAACGGTGGTGGAGCTCTCGAAAGGCGACCGCAGCCAGGTCCTTCAGAAGAGCGGCAGAGGCGGGTTCCTCGACCGGCTGCTGGCGGGCGTGGAGCGCCTGCTGTCATAAAAGCGGCGCGCGTCCAATAAGTATTTATCTGTCAAAGTATTGCCGCGCGGGCACTCCGTTCGCCGCGGCGGGAGTCGGGAGTTTCTCTTGACTCTCGTTTTCCTTGTCGGAAGGATTTTCTGGAGGAACTATGGCAAAAGGCACAACAATCCGCATGTGGCACAGGACGGCGCTGATTCTGGCCGTGCTGATTATCGCCGGGTTCGGGACGCTGGTCGCAAGCCTTGTGAAGCTGCAGCTGATCCAGGGGCCGGAGCTGCAGATGCGCGCGACCGACCAGTACCTGAAAGACACAACCCTCGCCGCGAAGCGGGGGACCATTTACGACTGCAACCGCAAAGAGCTTGCCAAGAGCGCCACGGTCTGGGACGTGATTCTGGAGCCGGCCTTCATCACCGACGAGAACCGCGAAAAGATTGCAGACGGCCTTTCCAAAATCCTGGGCATGGACAAACAGGAGATTCTGAAGCGCAGCCGCAAAAAAACCTATTACGACAAGCTGAAATCCAAGGTGGAGTCCGACGTCCGGGATAAAATCCTGAAATTCAAGGAAGAAAACGGCATCACGAGCGGAATCCGTCTAGTGGAGAACTATAAAAGATACTACCCTTACGGGGCGTTCGCGGCCACCGTCCTCGGCTTTACGGGGGCGGATAACCAGGGCCTGGCCGGCGTCGAGGCGCAGTACGACAGCCAGCTCACGGGCGTGGCGGGCCGCCTTGTGACGGCCAAGAACGCCATGGGGACCAACATGCCGTTCCAGTACGAGCAGGAGGTCCCCGCGCAGGACGGCAACAGCCTTGTCCTCACCATCGACGAGGTCGTGCAGCATTATCTGGAGAAGAACCTGGAGCAGGGCCTTCTCGACAACGACGTGAAAAACCGGGGCTGCGCCATCGTGATGAACGTCAAAACGGGCGCCATCCTCGGCATGGCGGTCAAAGGGGATTTCGACCCGAACGACCCGTTCACCGTCGCCGACAAGACGGCGGCGGCCTCCATCGCGAAAATCTCGGACCCGAAGCAGAAGCAGGCGGCCGTCCAGAAGGCCCAGCTGGAGCAGTGGCGCAACAAATGCGTGAACGACACCTACTATCCGGGCTCGGTTTTCAAGATGGTCCCCGCCTCCGCGGCGCTGGAAGAAAATCTGGTCACGGAAAACACCCCGTTCAACTGCCCCGGGTCGCTGACCATCGGCGGGCAGACCATCCACGACTGGAAGCGCGGCGGCTTCGGCCGGCTGACTTTTGCCGAGGGGATTTACCACTCCAGCAACGTGGTGTTCATGCAGGTCGGCCAGAAGCTTGGCATCGACCGGTTCTTCAAGTATTTCGACGCCTTCGGCCTTACGGATAAGACCGGCATCGACCTGCCGGGCGAATCGCGCAGCATCTATGTGCCGGAGGACAAGATGACGCCGCTGGACCTCGCCGTGGCCTCGTTCGGCCAGACCAACCACATCACGCCGATTCAGATGATCACCGCGTGCGCGGCCGTCGCGAACGGCGGCTACCTGGTGCGTCCCCACGTCGTCGGGGAAATTGTGGACGGCAAGGGCAACATCGTAAAGACGGCGGACACCACGCCGAAGCGCCAGGTGATTTCCGAGAAGACCTCGCAGCGCATGTGCGCCATCCTGCAGGAGGACGCGACCATCGGCACGGCGAAAAGCGGCTATATCGCCGGCTACCGCATCGCGGGCAAGACGGGCACTTCCGAGAAGACCGAGATCAAGGACCGGGACGAATATATCGCTTCCTACTGCGGCTTTGCGCCCGCCGACGACCCGCAGTACGCGATGCTGGTTTTCTACGACGAACCGCACGGCCCGAACGGCTACTACGGCAGCGGCGTCGCCGGGCCGGCCTTCTGCCGGACCATGCAGGAAATCCTGCCGTATCTCGGCGTCGAGCCGAAATACACCGACGAAGAACTCGCCAAGCTGGACGGCAAGGCGCCGGACGTCGTCGGCAAAACGGTGGCGGAAGCGAAAAACGCCGTCGCAAAAGAGGGCCTTTCCGCCAAAGTCTACGGCGGGGGCGACAAGGTCCTTTCCCAGATTCCCGGCCCTGGCAAAGCGGTGCCGAAAAACGGCACGGTCGTGCTGTTTACGGATGCGCAGAGCTCTGCC
>DHOB01000017.1:3943-9103 GCA_002409675.1 Ruminococcaceae bacterium UBA5401 | reverse complement strand
GTCAACATCAGCATCACGGGCGCCGCGCTGACGGGCACCGATGCGGTCTCCAGCTCTCAGGACATTGCCGCGGGGGCCAAAGTCGCCCCGGGCACCTTGGTGACGGTCGGGTTTATTGAGCCGAATCATGTGGAATGATAACGGGGAGGCACGCCTCCGGAAAAAGAGGGAGCGAGATGGAAAGTAACCATGCTGGCGGGAAAATGATCGCCGTAGCCGGCGGGGACGGGCGCGAAGCCACCGTGCTGAACCACATCCTCCGCTGCTGCGGGAGGAACAAGTATTTTGTCGGCAGCCTGCGGGATTCGCCGCCCGAGGGCGCGCAGCCGGCGGTGCTGCTGGCTGCCGGACCGGACGGCGCGCTGCGCCCGCGGAATTTTCCGGTCTGTGTGGCGGAATATGTCCTTTCCCGGCGGCCGGAATTTTCCGGGCATCCGCATCTGGTGACTTATTCGACGGACCGGGACGCCGCGGATTTTACGGCGCGGAACGTCCGGCTTCTGCCGGACGGCTCCGCTTCGTTCGAGATGGTGGGCGTCGGCATCATCGGCCGCGTGCGGCTGCAGACAGGCTGCGCCGATGCGGCGGGCCCGGCGATGGCCGCGGCTGCGGCCGCCATCGCCGCCGGCGTCCCGTTTGCAGACGTGCTGAAAGCGCTGAACAGCATGAAAAAAACGGACTGGTAAAAAACCAAAACCGCGGGCGAATCAATCTTGGGCGGCCGGCCGCGGGGCGGCCCCCGGAAAAGGTGGAAGAAAACAAATGGGTACGGCATGGGCTGCGGTCGCAGCGATACTCTCCTTTGGAATCACCGCTCTGTTCGGGAAGTGGCTGATTCCCTTTCTGCATAAAATCAATTTCGGGCAGACCATCCGGGAATCGGGGCCGACCTGGCACCGCAAGAAAAACGGCACCCCGACCATGGGCGGGTTCCTGTTCATCGCGGGCATCCTTGTGGCGGTGGGCGTGTGTCTGCCGCTCTATTACCGCATGGAGGGGAAAGACCCCCTTGTGATGGCGATGCACGCCAAAATCGCAGGGGGCCTTTTGATGGCCTGCGGCTTCGGGCTGATCGGCTTTTTCGACGACTACATCAAAGTCGTCAAAAAACGCAACCTGGGCCTGACCGTGCGGCAGAAGCTGGTGCTGCAGTTCCTGGTCGCGGGCGGGTACCTCTACTCGCTCTACCGCGCCGGCAGCGGGAGCAAGACGCTGATTCCGTTTGCGGGCGGGGTGGATCTGGGCGTGTGGTACTGGGTGATTTCCCTGCTCGGAATCGTCGGGATGGTCAACGCCGTGAATTTCACGGACGGCATCGACGGCCTGAACGCTTCCGTGACCTTCTTTGCGGCGCTTTCCTTTCTCGCCGTCGCCGGCATTCTGCGGATTGAGCCCGTAAGCATTTTTGCGGCCGCCACGGCGGGCGGGTGCCTCGGCTTCCTGATTTGGAACTTCAACCCGGCCAAGGTCTTTATGGGCGACACGGGCTCGCTGTTTCTGGGCGGCCTTGTCTGCGCGCTCGGCTTCGCGCTGAACCTGCCGATTCTGATTCTGCCTGTCGGAATCATCTATATCTGCGAGATTCTGTCCGTCGTGCTGCAGGTTTCCTATTTTAAGGCGACGCACGGCAGGCGGCTGTTCAAAATGAGCCCGATTCACCACCATTTTGAGCTTTGCGGCTGGAGCGAGGTCAAAATCTGCACCGTGTTCAGCCTGGTGACGGTGCTGTTCGGCGCCGCCGCCGTGCTGCTTGCGGCTTTCGGGCTTTAAAGACCTTCAGAAACCGACACGATTGTCGGGGCGGCTGTGGTTTAATGGCAGATGGCGCATCGTACAGAAAGGAGGAACGGACATGACGAACAGCGGAACCCGGCGTCCGGCGGCCGGCAGGGCCGCGCGGCGGACCCCGCCTGAGGCCCGGCCGGCCGGAAGGGAAAGGGTGCGCAAAAAGTTCCGCGTTTTTTCCATCCGTTCCGGCATGGACCTGCCGTTTCTGTTCCTTGTTCTGGTCCTTCTGGTCATCGGCCTTGTGATGATGTTTTCGGCAAGCTATGCCTACGCCTATTACCATTTTGGAAACAGCTATTATTTCATCATCCGCCAGGCTCTGTTCGCGGTAATCGGCGTGGGGGTGATGATTTTTATTTCTTATTTCGATTACCACCATCTGCACAAGTTTGCCGTTCCGCTGCTGCTGCTCTCTTTCGCCCTGCTGGTTCTGGTCCGGTTCATGCCGCCGCCGTCGGGGGCCGGCGGCGTCCACCGCTGGATCAATCTGGGGCCGCTGGGGCAGTTCCAGCCTTCCGAAATTGCAAAGTTCGCCGTCGTGCTGGTTTTCGCGCACCTGATTTCGCTGAATTTTTCGCGCATGGGCACGTTCCGGTACGGGGTGCTGCCCTACATGCTGATTCTCGGCGCGACGGACGCCCTGCTGCTGTGGGAGCCGCATATTTCCGCGACGGTGATTCTGACCCTGATCGCGTGCGTGCTGCTGTTCATCGGGGGCATCAAGCTGCGGTGGTTCGGCGTGGCGTTCGGGGCAATCGGCGCGGGGGTCGCATATCTGGTGCTGTTCACCGACGACTTCAGCTATGCGAACGAGCGGCTCGCCGGCTGGCTGGACCCGCTCTCCACCTGGCAGACGCGGCAGTCGCTCTACGCCATCGGTTCCGGCGGGCTGCTCGGCTTGGGGCTGGGGCAGTCCCGGCAGAAGTACCTGTACCTGCCGGAGCCGCAGAACGACTTCATCTTCGCCATCGTCTGCGAGGAGCTCGGCTTCATCGGCGCGCTGATCATCATCATTCTGTTCGCCATGCTGGTCTGGCGCGGCATCAGCATCTCCCTGCGGGCCATGGACAAATTCGGGATGCTGCTGGGCATCGGCATTATTCTCCAGGTCGGCTTTCAGGTTATCCTGAACATCGCCGTGGTGACGAACACCATCCCGAACACCGGCATCAGTCTGCCGTTTTTCAGCTACGGAGGCACTTCGCTCGTCGTCCTGCTGGCGGAGATGGGCATCCTGCTGTCGATATCCCGAACGTCGTCCATTGAAAAAACTTGAACGGGAGCCGATATAGATTATGAAGGTACTGTTTGCGGGCGGGGGAACCGCCGGGCATATCAATCCGGCGCTGGCGGTGGCCGGCTATCTGCGGGAGACGCAGCCGGACGCGGAGATCCTGTACGTCGGCGCCAGGGGCGGCATGGAAGAGACGCTGGTCCCGGCCGCCGGATTCGCGTTCAAAAGCATCACCGTTTCCGGCTTCCAGCGGAAAGTGAGCTGGAAAAACATCCGGAAAAACGCCGCCGCGCTGGTGCATGTGCTGACGGCCAGCCGGCAGGCCCGCGGCATCATCCGCGCGTTCGGGCCGGACATCTGCATGGGGACGGGCGGCTATGTGGCGGGCCCCGTCGTGCGGGAGGCGGTCCGCCTGGGGGTGCCGTCCGTGATCCACGAGCAGAACGCGTTCCCCGGCGTCACCAACAGAATCCTCTCCAGATACGCGAACCGCACCCTGCTCGCCGTGGCCGACGCGCAGAAGTACCTTTCCCCCTCCGCGCGCTGCGTGCTGACCGGCAACCCCGTCCGGCGGGAGGTGCTGCGCGCCGGGCGGGACGAGTCCCGCGCCAGGCTGAAGCTGGACGAGCGCCCCCTGATTCTGTCCTTCGGCGGGAGCCTCGGCGCGCGCAAAATCAACGAGGCCGCGGCCGACCTGCTGGCCGAAAGCGCCCGGACCGGGGAGTTCCAGCACATCCACGGCTACGGCCGGTGGGGCAGGTGGTTCCCCGATCTGCTGAAGCAGAAAGGGGTCGATCCCGCCGCACACCCGGAGCTCGACATCCGGGAGTATATCACCGACATGCCGGAATGTCTCGCCGCCGCGGACCTCGTCATCTGCCGCGCCGGGGCCATCACTCTGAGCGAGCTGCAGGCGCAGGGGAAGGCGGCCATTCTGGTGCCCTCGCCCAATGTGGCGGAAAACCACCAGTACCACAACGCCATGGCCATGGTGCGGCGGGGCGCGGCGGTGATTCTGGAAGAGAAGAACCTGACGGGCCCCGCGCTGTGCCAAAAAGTGCGGGAGCTGTTCGCCCACCCCGAGACCCTGCGCACCCTGGGCGAAAATGCGCGCAGAATGGCCATCACGGACGCGAACGAACGCATCTGCAAAGTCATGCGCGAAGTGCTGGAAGAAGCCGGCGCCCGTTCCCGCCCGTAACCGCAGAACCCCCAACGGCATAATATGGTAACAGATTCTGTGGGGGTGTTAAAATGTCGAAGCTGCTGATTTGTGGTGGAAAAAAGCTGTCCGGCGAAATCCATATCCATGGCGCAAAGAACAGTACTCTGCCTCTGATGGCGGCATCGCTTGTCTGCGGCGGGAAATGCGTACTACATAACTGCCCGTCGCTTTCAGATGTGGACACGGCCGTCAGAATCCTCCGGCATCTCGGGTGCACGGTGGAGCGCAGCACGGGGGTCATCTGCATCGACCCCGTCCCCGCGGATCACTTCGATATCCCGGACCATCTGATGCGCGAGATGCGCTCTTCCATCATCTTTCTGGGGGCCATCGTCAGCCGCATGGGGAAAGCGGTGCTTTCCTTCCCGGGCGGATGCGAGCTCGGCCCCAGGCCCATCGACCTGCATCTGGCGGCCCTGCGGAAGATGGGGGTCGTCATCGCGGAAGACCACGGCTGCCTGCACTGTTCCGTCCCGGACGGCATCCGGGGGGCGTGCATCAACCTTTCGTTCCCGAGCGTGGGCGCGACCGAGAACATCATCATCGCCGCCGTCCGCGCGCAGGGCGTCACCACCATCTCCAACGCGGCGCGCGAGCCGGAAATCTGCGACCTGGCGGATTTTCTGAATTCCTGCGGCGCCAGAATCCGTGGCGCGGGGGAAAGCACGGTGGTCGTCGAGGGCGTCGAAAAGCTCTCGGGGTGCGAGCACCGCGTGATTCCGGACCGCATCGCCGCGGCGACCTACCTGGCCGCCGCGGCGGCCACGGGCAGCACGCTCACGGTTGCCAGCATCGTCCCCGAGCATCTGCAGCCGGTGTTTCCCGTGCTGGAAGAGAGCGGCTGCGCGCTCGACATCAGCGGCGACCGGGTGCGGATTTCCGCGCCGTCGCGGCTCTCGCGCGTAAAAAAGGT
>DHOB01000017.1:0-3713 GCA_002409675.1 Ruminococcaceae bacterium UBA5401 | reverse complement strand
GTCGAGACGATTTTCGAGAGCCGCTACAAGCATGTGGATGAGCTGCTCCGCCTCGGCGCCAACATCAAGGTGGAGGGCCGGGTGGCCGTTGTGGAGGGCGTGGAGAAACTTTCCGGCGCGGCGGTCGAGGCGACTGACCTGCGCGGCGGCGCGGCGCTTGTGGTGGCCGGCCTCGCGGCACAGGGAGAGACGCAGGTGGGCGGCCTGCACCACCTGGACCGCGGGTATGAGGACATCGAAAAGAACCTTTCCATGCTCGGCGCGGATATCCGCAGAGTCTGACCGGTCGGTTAGGGGGCAGTTCCATGCAAAGGACGAGAAAAAGCGGGCGGAAAGAGCCGCCGCGCGTGTACGACCGGGCGACGGGCGAGTATCGCCCCGTCCCGCGCGGCGCCCGCACGCCCCCCGATTTTGCCGCCTGCGCCCGCTCCCGCGCGGAGGCGAGGCGCCGGCACAGACGGCGCGCCCTTCTGCTCTTCAACATCTTTCTGTTTGTCGCCGTTCTGGCCGTGGCCGCGGCCCTTTCGCTGACGGTCCTGTTCCGCGCCTCCGCGGTGCGCGTGACGGGGTCGTCGCGCTATCCGGCCCGGCAGATTGCGGCGGCAAGCGGCATCCGCACAGGGGACAACCTCTTTCTGATTCAGACGGGCAGGGCGGCCGCGAAAATCAAGGGGAAATTCCCCTACCTCGGCGAGGTTTCCGTCCTGCGCCGCTTCCCTTCCGAGGTGGAGATCCACGTCGCGGAAGAGCCGGTCTGCGGCGCCGTCGCCTACGGGAAGAAATACATCGTGGCGGGCGCGGACGGCCGCGCCCTCGAGATTGCGGACAGGCCCCCCAAAGGGTGCGCGGTCCTGAAGGGTCTGGGCGTCAAAAACGCGCGGGCCGGCGCTGCGGTCGAATTTACCGGCGGCGGCACGGCGGAGCTGGTCCGCACCGTTTCGGACGCCTTCCGCAAGGGCGGGCTGGACCGGATCAGCTCGGTGGATTTTTCCCAGCCGTCGCGGATTCTGGCGGTCTACGACGGCCGGGTCACCATCAACTTCGGCCTGCCTTCGGACCTCGACTATAAAATCCGGTTCGCTCGAAAGCTGCTGAGCGAGAATATCAAGCCCACCGAAAAAGGGACGCTGAACATGAGCGTCGCCCCGGAAACGGACAAGGCGTATTTCGACCCGACGGTCGCGGGGTAGGCGAAGGCCTTTCCCGAAAGGGAAAGGCGGGGGCTTCGCGCATGAAAAATGGATTGAATTTGTTCCTGAAAAGTGTATAATAAATTCTATGGATTGTCCGGATGTCCGGCGGGTTTCAACTTTTCAGCGGAGAAACATAAGGGGGATGCGGTACATGCCTTTTGAAATCGACAACGATTTTGACAATATCGTACAGATAAAAGTGGTCGGAGTGGGCGGCGGCGGCGGAAACGCGATTGACCGGATGGTGACGTCCGGCGTGCAGGGCGTCGAGTTCATCAGCATCAATACCGACCGCCAGGCGCTTTACCGCTCGAAAGCGACACAGAAAATCCAGATTGGCGAAAAGGTGACGCACGGCAAGGGCGCCGGCTCCAAGCCGGAGATGGGCCAGAAAGCCGCCGACGAGAGCCGCGAGGCGATTGCCGCTGCCCTGCGGGGGAGCGACATGGTCTTCATCACCGCGGGCATGGGGGGCGGCACCGGGACGGGCGCGGCGCCCATCGTGGCCGAAATCGCCCACGACATGGGCGTGCTGACCGTCGGCATCGTCACCAAGCCGTTTGAATTTGAGGGCCGCCGCCGGATGGAGCAGGCGGAAAGCGGCATTACCGCGCTGAAGGACCATGTGGATTCCCTCGTCGTGATTCCGAACGAAAGGCTGAAACTGGTCAGCGAGCAGCGCATCACGCTGCTGAACGCCTTTTCAATTGCGGACGACGTGCTGCGGCAGGGCGTGCAGAGCATCTCGGACCTCATCAAGCTGCCGGGCCTGGTCAACCTGGACTTCGCCGACGTCACCGCCGTGATGAAGGACGCGGGCTACGCCCATATGGGCGTGGGCCGCGCCTCCGGGAAAGACAAGGCGGAGACCGCCGCGAACATGGCCATTTCGAGCCCCCTTCTCGAAACGGCCATCAACGGCGCGAAGGGCGTCATCATCAACATCACCTCTTCGCCGGACATCGGCCTCGATGAAATCGAGACGGCTTCCTCCATGATTTCCTCGCAGGCGCACGAGGACGCAAACATCATCTGGGGCGCCGCGTTCGACGAGAACATGGACGACGAGATGAGCGTCACCGTGATTGCCACCGGTTTCCCCACCAGCGGCAGCGAACCCGCTTTCGACAAGAAGGAAACGGACAAAAAAGCGGAAAAGCCGAAAGACGGCCAGCAGCCGAAGGCGAAGGCGGAGGGCGCCAAGCAGCCCCCGGAGGACGACGACTTCACCGACATCATGCAGATCTTCAGCAGAAAATCCTGACGCGGCTTATGTGGACACCGGAGCGCCCGCGAGGGCGCTTTTTTTAACCTGAGTCGGCAGACGGCCCGTCCGGAATTCTCCGGATTTCCGGCGAATCGGTCAAAATGCGGCGTGAAAAAATGCGCCGCGATGAAATAGAACCCAAAATATCTTCCGCACTCTTGCAATCTCAGTTTTGTATGTTATAATTACTCCTGTGAAAACAATGGAAGAATTGGAATGGGGGTGGCATTGTGAAACCTGACCCGGATGGTCATGCTGGAAAAAACTGCATCAAAGGAGATGGGCACAATGCTGTCCTATTACAAGACGTTGGATGGACACATGGTGAAAATTCCCGCCTGCGAACCCGGCTGCTGGATCAACTGCGTCGCGCCGAATGACCGCGAAGTCAGCAGCCTGATTCGGGATTTCGGCCTTGAGCCGGATTTTTTCCGTGCAGCCATGGATGAAGAGGAATCTTCCCATATCGATTCGGAAGACGGCAACACGCTGGTCGTGATTGACATTCCAATCGTGGAAAAGGAAGGAAAGAACATCACCTATTCCACCATGCCGCTCGGCCTGATTCTCACGGCGCAGAACCTGATTACGGTTTCCATCCGCGACAATCCCGTTGTCTGCGAGTTCGCACAGGGCCTGGTCAAGGGGGTCCAGACCAACCTGAAGACGCGCTTCCTGCTGCAGGTGATGCTCCGCGTGGCGGCGCGGTACCTGCAGTACCTGAAGCAGATCGATAAAATCAGCAACTACCTCGAGATGGAGCTTCGCCGGTCCATGCACAACGAAGAGCTTCTGCAGCTGCTGGATATCGAGAAATCCCTCGTGTATTTTTCCGCTTCCCTCAAAGGGAACGAAATCACGCTGCAGAAAATCATGCGCGGTAAGCTGATTCCGCTCTATGAAGAAGACCAGGACCTTCTGGAGGACGTTCTGATTGAGGTCAAGCAGGCGATTGAGATGTCCGGCATTTACCTGAACATCCTGTCCGGAACGATGAACGCGTTTTCCTCGCTGATTTCAAACAACCTGAACGTCGTGATGAGGGTCCTGGTCTCCGTCACGCTGCTGATTGCCGTTCCGCTGGTCATTTCGGGATTTTACGGGATGAACGTGCGGGGCCTTCCGATGAACACGTTCTGGTTCCCACTGGCGCTTTCCGCCGTGCTGATGGTGGCGGGATTTTTTATTCTTCGCAAAAAAAAGATGCTGTAACAAGAAGGGCATCAGAATAAATATATATAATATATATATAG
>DHOB01000013.1:17545-19859 GCA_002409675.1 Ruminococcaceae bacterium UBA5401 | reverse complement strand
GGGCGGAACTGTATCTTGACAGGCTTCGGGCGGCCGCGCTATAATCCCGTCATACTGTTTCAGCCCGCCTGTCGAAAGGCCCCGGCAGAACTGCCGGGCCTTTCTTCATACAGGGGGCAAAGGGAGTGCGAATCATGGCAAAAAGGCAGAAAAGGGTTCTGGCAGTCCACGACATCTCGTGTTTCGGAAAATGTTCTCTCACGGTGGCGCTTCCGATTCTTTCGGCCGCGGGCATCGAGACCAGCGTGATTCCGACGGCGGTGCTCTCCACGCACACGGGCGGATTCACGGGATACACGTTCCGCGACCTCACGAACGACATCCCCGCCATCGCGCGGCACTGGAAGAGCCTCGGCCTGACGTTCGACGCCATCTACACCGGCTACCTCGGCTCTTTCCGGCAGCTCGCGCTCGTCTCGCGGCTGATCGACGAGTTCCGCGGGCCGGACACGCTGGTCTGCGTCGACCCCGCCATGGCGGACAACGGCAAGCTGTACCCGGCGTTCGGCCCGGATTTCCCGGCCGGGATGGCGAAGCTGTGCGCGAAGGCGGACCTGGTCGTTCCCAACCTGACCGAAGCCGCGCTGATGCTGGGCGAGCCGTACCGGGAAGGCCCTTATGATAAAGGGGAAATCGAAGGGCTGCTGCGCCGGCTGTGCGCGCCGGGACCGCGGCGCGCGGTGCTGACCGGCGTCTGGTTCCGGCAGGGCAGCCTCGGCTGCGCCGCATACGACGCGGCGGCGGGAAAAGCGGAATACGCCATGGCGCAGAAAATCGCCGGCAGCTATCACGGCACCGGCGATATCTTTGCCAGCGCGCTGCTCGGCGCGCTGATGGACGGGCTTTCCCTTTCCGCCGCGGCACAGGCGGCGGTCGATTTTACGGCGGGCAGCATCCGCCGCACGTTCGAGGCGAAAACGGACGTCCGCTTCGGCGTGAACTTCGAGGCCGGCCTGCCGGCGTATATGCGCAGCCTGGGACTGGGCTGAAGCCCTCAGCGGCGCGCCGCCCAGCGCTGGATGGCCTTGACGATCTCCACAATCGGGATAATCAGCAGCGCCAGGCCGATCGATTCAAAATACCGGGCCGCCGGAAGGGCGACCAGCGAGAACGCCGCCGCGAAGGGCGGGATGTACATCATGGCAAGCGGCAGCAGAAGGGCAAACAGCATCGCGCCGAACAGGTATTTGTTGTGGGAGCCGAGCGCGAAAATGGATTTGCGGCGCGCGCGCATGTTGATGGAGTGGAACACCTCGCAGGTTGAAAGGGTCACGAACGCCATGGTCATGCTCTCGGCCTGCGAATCTCCCTCGCCGCAGAAATAGGCGGCCAGGGTCAGGGCCGCGCAGACAAGGCTCTGATAGATGATGTCGAACCCCACGCCGTTTGCGAACAGCCCCTCGCTCTTCGGGCGCGGCGGCCGCTGCATGATGCCCGGCTCCGCCTTCTCCATGCCGAGGGCGACCGCGGGGAAGCTGTCGGTAATCAGGTTGATCCACAGAAGATGGACGGGCTTCATGAGGATGAACCCGGCCATGGTCGACGCGAAAACGGCGACGACCTCGCTCAGGTTGGAAGAAAGCAGAAACTGGATGGCCTTGCGGATGTTGTCGTAGATGCGGCGCCCTTCCTCCACGGCGGAGACGATGGTCGCGAAGTTGTCGTCGGTCAGGACCATGTCCGCCGCGTTTTTCGTCACGTCCGTACCGGTGATGCCCATGCCGGTGCCGATGTCGGCGGCCTTGAGGGCGGGCGCGTCGTTCACGCCGTCGCCCGTCATGGCGGTCACCATTCCGCGCGCCTTCCAGGCCTGCACGATGCGGACCTTATGCTCCGGCTGCACGCGGGCGTAGACGCCGTATTCCGGCACCTTTTCCTTCAGTTCCTCGTCCGAGATTTCGTTCAGCTCGCTGCCGGTCACGACCTGCCTGTCGGAATGGATGATGCCGAGCTCCCGGGCGATGGCGGCCGCAGTCACGCGGTGGTCGCCCGTAATCATCACGGGGCGGATTCCCGCCTTCCTGCATTTCTGCACGGCGGGCGGAACCTCCGGGCGGACCGGGTCGATCATCCCGGCCAGCCCCACGAAGACCAGGTCTTTTTCGAGCGTCTCGGGCGCGAAGTCCTTCGGCGGCGCGTCATAGGTCCGGCACGCGGCCGCAAGCACGCGCAGGGCCTTGCCGCCCATGCGGCGGTTCTCGGCGGCGGCTTCCCGCCGGATTTCGTCCGTCAGGGGAACGACCCTGCCGCCGCGGTACGCCTGTGTGCATTTTTTGAGGATCATGTCCGGGGCGCCCGTGGTGAACTGGACGAA
>DHOB01000013.1:15888-17297 GCA_002409675.1 Ruminococcaceae bacterium UBA5401 | reverse complement strand
ACCATGGCGTTTTCGGTCGGCTCCCCCACAATTTCGCCGCCGTCGGGCGGCAGCTCCGAATCGTTGCCGAGGGCCATCGCGCGCGGCAGCAGCTCCGCATCGCCGTAAAAATCCGTGACCGTCATCCGGTTCTGGGTCAGGGTGCCGGTCTTATCCGTGCAGATCACCTGGGTGCAGCCGAGCGTTTCGACCGCGGTCAGCTTCCGGATGATGGCGTTGCGCTTGGAGAGGTTGGTCACGCCGATGGAAAGCACGATGGTCACCACGGCGGCGAGGCCCTCCGGAACGGCGGCGACCGCCAGGCTTACGGCGAGCATGAAGGTGTTCAGAATCGACGCGCTGCTGAAGTTGCCGCTGCGCAGCAGGTCGAACACAAAGACGAACGCGCAGATGGCGAGCACGCCGATGCTCAGCACGTTGCTGAGCTGGTTCAGCTTCTGCTGGAGCGGCGTCGCCTCTTCCCGCGTTTTGGCGAGGGTGCCGGCAATCTTGCCCATTTCCGTCTTCATGCCGGTCGCCGTCACCACGCCCTCGCCGCGCCCGTAGACCACGTTGCAGCCCATGTAGGCCATGTTGAGCCGGTCGCCGAGCGGAACCTGCTTGCCGCCGGATGCGGAAAGCGCCTTCGGCGATTTTTCGACGGGGACGGACTCGCCCGTCAGGGCCGATTCGTCGATTTTCAGGTTGGACATCCGGAACAGCCGCATATCCGCCGGAACGGCGTCCCCCGCCTCCAGCAAAACCACGTCCCCCGGCACCAGAGAGTGGGAATCGACCTCCTGAACAGTGCCGCTCCGCCGCACTTTCGAGCGGGTCGTCGTCATGGCCTGAAGGGCCTGGATGGCTTTTTCGGATTTGCTCTCCTGCACGACGCCCAGGATGGCGTTCAGCACAACGACCAGAAGGATCACGGTCATGTCCACCATCTCGCCGATGATCCCGGAAAGGATGGCCGACACGATCAGGACGATAATCATCGGGTTGGCCATCTGCTCGAAGAACCGGCGCGCCAGGCTCTTCTGCTTGGCGTCCGCAAGCCGGTTGGGACCGAAGCGCTCCCGTCTGCGGGCGGCTTCCTCCCGCGCAAGGCCGTTCTGCGAGCTGCCGAGGGACTGGAAAACCTCTTCTTCCTTCTGCTCATAGTACCGCATAAAATTCCTCCGTTCTATGCTGATGCTGATTTTGACGCTGATGCTGATTCTGGAAATTTGGGTCAAATGAAAAAAGCAGGACCTTCAACAGAAAAATTCTGTGAAAGGTCTTGCTTTCCATTTTCGTATCCCACCAAGCAATGGAACCGGCGACCAGAGGCAAAAGCCACGGTTGTTGGCCGACCGGATTTCAAGCTACTCCCCTTTTACGGGACGATGACGATGTTTAATTGCACTTTATTTTACCATGGGGAACGG
>DHOB01000013.1:13212-15639 GCA_002409675.1 Ruminococcaceae bacterium UBA5401 | reverse complement strand
CATTCAGATATAGTACATAAAGCTCTCGGTCTGGCGGTGTTTGTCCGCTTCGTCCACCAGGTCGTAGAGGGAGATGCGCCGCAGCGCCTCGGCCACGGCGCGGTCCAGCGCGGAGAACACAACGGACTGCATGGCCCACTCGACGTCGCCCGCCTTTTGGGCGACGGATTTTTCCGTTTTTTCAAAAAGGGGCTGCTCCAGCGCCTTCAGAATCTCGTAGGCAGAAATCTCGTGCGGCGGCCGGGTGAGGCGGTACCCCCCCTGCGCGCCCTTGGCGGCCCGGACCAGCTCCGCCTTTTTCAGCAGGGAAAACACCTGCTCCAGGTAGATTTTGGAGATCCCCAGCTTCTCCGAGAGGCTTACAACCGTGATATAGGTGCCGCTCGCATAATTCCGTGCGATCTCAATCAGGGCGGCGAGCCCGTATCTGCCTTTTGACGAAATTCTCATTCTGTTTGCCGTTCCCCTTCCCGGATTTTATGGTTCCCATTTTACTATCTTCGTAATCGTATCAATTTAATAATAAATGCAACCGGCCGGCAAGTCAAGTCCGCCGGGATAAAGTTATAGAAAAATATATAAAGCGGAGATGCTATTGACATTCCGCCGCGCGAATACTTATAATGAATATCGGCCTTGTTCCATCCGCACATTGGCAAAAGAACGGCATCGACTTGAATTTGGGAGGTTTTCGTATGATTGCAAAGAGCATTCTGGACCTGATTGGCAACACTCCGCTGCTGGAGCTGACGAACTACGAAAAGAAGCATGGCCTGCACGCGACCGTCGTCGGCAAAGTGGAATATTACAGCCCGGCGGGGAGCGTCAAGGACCGGATTGCAAAATATATGATTGAAGACGCGGAGCAGAAAGGGAAGCTGAAGGCCGGTTCGGTGATTATCGAGCCGACAAGCGGGAACACGGGCATCGGGCTGGCCGCAGTCGCGGCGGCGAAAGGGTACCGCATCATCCTGACCATGCCGGAAACCATGAGCATCGAGCGCAGGAACCTGCTGAAAGCCTACGGCGCGGAGGTCGTCCTGACGGAAGGCGCAAAGGGCATGAAGGGCGCAATCGCCAAAGCCGACGAGCTTGCGAAAACCATCCCGCACTCGTTTATTCCCGAGCAGTTCGTCAACCCCGCCAACCCGAAGGCCCACCGCGAAACCACGGGCCCCGAAATCTGGCGCGACACCGACGGCAAGGTCGACATCTTCGTGGCGGGCGTCGGGACCGGCGGCACCATAACGGGCGTGGCACAGTACCTGAAAGAGAAAAGCCCGAAGGTCAAAATCGTCGCGGTGGAGCCTTCCGCCTCGCCGGTCGTTTCGGGCGGAAAGCCCGGGCCGCACAAAATCCAGGGCATCGGACCCGGCTTCGTCCCGGAGACGCTCGACACCTCCCTGCTGGACGAGATCCTGACGGTATCGAACGAGGATTCCTACCGGGCCGGCGCGGAGCTGGCGCGGACGGACGGGCTGCTGGTCGGCATCTCGTCCGGCGCGGCCGTCTACGCGGCGCAGGTGCTGGCCCAGCGCCCCGAAAACGCCGGCAAGCTGATTGTGGCGCTTCTGCCCGACACGGGGATGCGCTATCTCTCCACCCCGGGCTATCTGGTGTAAAACCCGAAGAATGAAAAGCATTCCGTTTGAATTTTCGCGCTCCGAGCTTGTGATGGGGCGCGAAGCCATCGAAAAGCTGAACCGCGCCGCCGTTGCCGTTTTCGGGATCGGCGGCGTCGGTTCGTATGCGGTGGAGGCGCTGGCAAGGGGCGGCATCGGAAAAATCGCCCTGTTTGACGACGACCGCATCTGCCTGACGAATGTAAACCGCCAGCTGATTGCACTGCACTCCACCGTGGGCCGCCAGAAAGTGGAGGTCATGGCCGAGCGGGTGCGGGACATCAACCCGAGCTGCGAGGTGGAGGCCCACCGGTGCTTTTACCTGCCGGAGAACGCGGGCCAGTTCGACCTTTCCCGCTACGACTACATCGTCGACGCGGTCGACATGGTCTCCGCCAAGCTGGAGCTCATCGTGCAGGCGGACAGAGCGGGCGTCCCAATCATCAGCTGCATGGGGGCGGGCAACAAGCTCGACCCCACAAAGCTGGAGGTGGCGGATATCTACCGGACCAGCGTATGCCCGCTGGCCCGGGTGATGCGGCACGAACTGCGGGCGCGCGGAATCGCGCACCTGAAAGTCGTCTACTCCAAAGAACCGCCCCGCCCCCCCTTCGGCGGGCAGAAGGCCCTGTGCCGGAAACACTGCGTCTGCCCGCCCGGCACCAAGCGCATCTGCGCGGCGCGGCGCGCCATCCCCGGCAGCGTGTCGTTCGTCCCCCCCGTCGCCGGAATGATCCTCGCCGGGGAAGTCATCAAGGACCTGGCCGGGCTGAATCCGGCGCAGCCCGCCGAAAAAGCGTCCCAG
>DHOB01000013.1:12645-12981 GCA_002409675.1 Ruminococcaceae bacterium UBA5401 | reverse complement strand
AAAAACAGGGCCGCCGGAAATTACTCCGACGGCCCCATCTCAACGCAGGAACGGATGTGTGCAAGCACCCGTCCCTCTGCATCCGGAGAGCAAACCCTCCATACGCAACCGAATGGCTTTAGTGTACACCAGTTTATTCCATTTGTCAAGACTTAATCTGCCATTTTTGTTTCAGGCCGATTCCAGCACCCCGTGCTTCACGCGGTCGCGCTCTTCGGCGCGCTTTGCATCGTTCCAGCGGTCCATGGTCCCCACCAGGTAGCCCGTGATGCGGCGGATGCGGTCAAACTTGACCGGCACGAGCCGGTAGGTCAGGTTGACGTACTCGCCGTCGAC
>DHOB01000013.1:11408-12417 GCA_002409675.1 Ruminococcaceae bacterium UBA5401 | reverse complement strand
TGTTCTTTTGCGTCCATGTCTCCGCCGACTACGGTAATATTCCGATTCATCTTGCCACCCTCTCTTTTCCTGTCTGTTATACCACATGTTGGAGTCTTAGTCAATACCATATTCTAAATGTGGGATGGCAAGGTCTTCGCCGCGCCGGCAGGGCTGAAGCCTTGATAATCCCCGGGCGGAGTGGTATAATTATGAAGCGACTTTATCACCACGAATAAACTGGAGGACGGTATATGTCAGGCCATTCAAAGTGGAATAATATAAAGAGGAAAAAGGAAAAGGCCGACGGTGCGCGCGCGAAGGTTTTCACGAAGATCGGGCGCGAGCTTTCCGTCGCGGTCAAAGAGGGCGGCGGCCCGGACCCGAACGCCAACTCCCGCCTGAAGGACTGCATTGCGAAAGCCAAGGCGGCCAACGTCCCCAACGACAACATCGAGCGCATCATCAAGCGGGCGGCCGGCAGCGGCGACAGCACCAAGTACGAGGCCATCACCTACGAGGGGTACGGCCCGAACGGAATCGCCGTGATTGTGGAGACGCTGACCGACAACCGCAACCGCACGGCGGGCGACCTGCGCCATTATTTCGACAAATTCGGCGGAAATCTCGGCACGAGCGGATGCGTTTCCTTTCTGTTCCAGCGCAAGGGCGTCCTTGTTGTCGAGCGGGAAGGCCACGACGAGGACAAAGTGATGGAGGACTGCCTGGAAACCGGAGCGTCCGATTTTCAGGCGGACGACGACGTCTTTGAAATCTATACGGAGCCGGACGATTTCAGCGGCGTCCGCACCGACCTCGAGAAGAAGGGGTACCGGTTCGTATCCGCCCAAATCGAAATGGTCCCGAATACTTACGTCACCCTGAACGACGAAGGGGCGGCTTCTCGGATGCAGCATCTGCTGGATGCCCTCGAAGACAACGACGACGTCCAGAACGTGTGGCACAACTGGGAAAACCCGGAAGAAGAATAAGCCAGGCCATAAAAAAAGCTTTCCGCTGTTTTCAGAAT
>DHOB01000013.1:10747-11124 GCA_002409675.1 Ruminococcaceae bacterium UBA5401 | reverse complement strand
TAGGCGTTGATAAAGCCGTCGAGGTCGCCGTCCATCACGGCCTCGATATTGCCGGATTCGTAGCCGGTGCGGTGGTCTTTGACCAGGGTATAGGGCATGAAGACGTAGGAGCGGATCTGGGAGCCCCAGGCGATTTCTTTCTGGACCCCTTTGATGTCTTCGATGCGCTCCAAGTGCTCGCGCTCTTTGATTTCCATCAGCTTGGATTTGAGCATCCGCATGGCGACGTCGCGGTTCTGGTACTGGCTGCGCTCCACCTGGCAGGAAACGACGATGCCGGTGGGGATATGGGTCAGGCGGACCGCGGAGGACGTTTTGTTGACCTTCTGCCCGCCCGCGCCGCTCGCGCGGAAATAGTCGATTTTGATGTCGTCGGG
>DHOB01000013.1:9402-10550 GCA_002409675.1 Ruminococcaceae bacterium UBA5401 | reverse complement strand
GTGTGCCGGCGGCCGGAAGCGTCAAACGGAGAGATGCGCACCAGCCGGTGCACGCCCGCCTCGCTTTTCAGAAAGCCGTAGGCGTTTTCCCCTTCCATCAGCACACTGGCGCTTTTCAGGCCCGCTTCCTCGCCCTCGAGGGTGTCCAGCGTCTTGACGCCGAAGCCGTGGCGCTCGCCCCAGCGGCAGTACATGCGGTACAGCATTTCCACCCAGTCCTGCGCCTCGGTGCCGCCGGCCCCGGCGTGGAAGGTCAGGATGGCGTTCCTGCCGTCGTACTCGCCGGTCAGCAGCGTGGAAAGGCGCTGGGATTCAAGATTCCGCTTGAATTTTTCAAACTCCTCCTGGGCCTGCGGCAGCAGCGAAAGATCCTTCCCCTCGTCGGCAAGCTCGATCAGGGCCATCAGATCGCCGTACGCGCTTTTCAGCTTCTCGTACCCTTCAATTTTGTTTTTCAGGGCGCTGGAGCGCCGCAGGATTTTCTGCGACCTTTCCGTATCGTCCCAGAACCCCGGCTCGGCCGCCTTCTGGTCCAGCTCCGCGATTTCTTTGCGCAGGCCGTCCAGCCCCAGCGCCTCGGCCAGGTCCTTCAGCTGCGGCTCCAGCTGCTGAAGCGAAAGTTTCAGTTCCTCATATTGTAGCATCGTATCATCCTTCGGTCGTCTTCTCTGCACGGTCTCCGTAACTTATAAATTATAAGATATTTCAGGGGCAAAGTCAAAGGATATCCGGCCGGAATGCGGCCCAAATTGTGAACCGAATGAAAATTTAAGGGCGAAAAGATTGAAGTTCTCCGCCGTTTTCGCTACAATAGAAACGGCGTGATGAATGGGAGGTCCTGCAAAGATGAACTATACCGGTATCAAATGCCCCGTCTGCGGCAAGCCGTTCCAGCCGGGGGACGATATCGTCGTGTGCCCGATATGCGGCGCGCCATACCACAGGGAATGCTATGAACGGGTGGGCAAATGCGCCTTCTCCGACAGGCATGGGACCTTTACATGGACGCCGCCGCGCCAGGCCCCGCAGCCGGACGGCGCAGCGGCGGAGAACGCCGGCACCAAGCGCTGCCCGCGGTGCGGGGCGCCGAACCCGAAAAACGCGCTGTTCTGCTCGCACTGCGGCCTGCCGCTGAGCGGGAACGGCGC
>DHOB01000013.1:8745-9191 GCA_002409675.1 Ruminococcaceae bacterium UBA5401 | reverse complement strand
GGCTACGGCTACCCCGGCGGCGGAATGCCGTTCGGGTTCGACCCGCTGGGGGGCGTCGCCCCCACCCAGGATATCGGGGGCGTGCCGGCCGGCGACCTCGCCAAATTCGTGCAGAGCAACACGCAGTATTACCTTCCCCTCTTTCGGGACATGAAGCTGTTCGGCAGGAACCGGTTCAATTTTTCCTCCTTTCTGTTCAGCGGAATGTGGATGCTGTACCGCAAGCAGTACCGCGTGGGGGCCATCTTCGCGGCGGCGATGGGGGCGCTCACGTTTCTGTATTTTTATATCAGTTCTCTGTGCTACCCCGCCTACCTCCGTCTGATGGAAGAGGCGGGCATTGTCGGAGCCACCCTGTACGGCATTTCCGGCGCCCAGTGGATGCGGCTCTCCGAGCTGATTTACGCCCTTCCGGCGCAGCAGCAGGTGCTGCTCGCGCTGCCGGG
>DHOB01000013.1:0-8528 GCA_002409675.1 Ruminococcaceae bacterium UBA5401 | reverse complement strand
GCAGGGTCGGTCAGATCCGCCGGGAATCCTCGCAGCCCGGGGCCGTCGCGGCCCGCCTGCAGGAAGAGGGCGGCGTCAACATGGCCTTTGCCGTGGTCTGCTGCATCTGCTTCCTCATCCTTTCCTTTTTTCTGTTCCAATAAAAACATTAGAATTTAGGAGCGATTACCGTGAAAGTCAAAAAAGCCGTCATCCCCGCCGCGGGGCTTGGGACGCGGGTTCTTCCCGCCACAAAGTCCATGCCGAAGGAAATGCTGCCCATCGTGGACAAGCCCGCCATCCAGTATATTGTGGAAGAGGCCGTCCGCTCCGGCATCACGGATATCCTGATTATCACCAACCGCGGCAAGGGCCTGATTGAAGACCATTTTGACCGTGCCCCGGAGCTGGAGGCGCGGCTTTCCAACGGCGGACCGGAAAAGAAGCGGATTCTCGATGAAATCGTCGGAATCGCCCATAAGGCGAATATCTATTTCGTCCGCCAGAAAGAGACCCGCGGCCTCGGGCACGCCGTAAACTGCGCGCGCTCTTTCGTGGGGAACGAGCCGTTCGCCGTTCTGTACGGCGACGACGTGATTATCGGCAAGGACCCGGCGTGCGCCCAGCTCATCCGCGCCTACGACGAGTACGGCAAGGGGGTCGTTGGGGTCAACAAGGTCCCCAGAGAGGCCATTTATAAATACAGCTCCCTGAAAGTCGAGCCTCTTCACGACAACCTGTTCCGCTGCACCGACATGGTCGAGAAGCCCACGCCGGACAAGGTCCTTTCGCTGTATTCCATCCTCGGCCGATGCGTGCTGCCGCCGCAGATTTTTGAAATTCTCGACAAAACGCAGCCCGGCGCGGGCGGCGAAATCCAGCTGACCGACGCCATGCGCACGCTGGCCCGGCGCGAGGGAATGGTGGCCGTCGAATTCACCGGCAAGCGCTACGACATGGGCAATAAGCTGGGCATTATGAAGGCCCAGGTGGAAATTGCCCTTCAGCACCCGGAAATCGGCGCCGAGTTCCGGGCCTATCTCAAGGATTTCTGCAAAAACCTGTAAAAGGCAGGGCTTCCTATTGACGGGGAGCCGCGCCGCTGATATAATAATAAATCGGACTGTTTAAACAGCCCGCATCCTTGCTCCCGGCGTGTCCGGGGGCCTGAAGTCCAAAAGGAGGTGCAAAGAATGCCAGAGATTAAAAATGCCTATGAAACCGTGTTTATCCTTTCCACAAAACTGGGCGACGACGGAATCACCGCCACGGTCCAGAAGTTCAAGGACCTGATCGGGGCGCACGGCACGGTCGACAGTGTCGACGAGTGGGGCAAGCGCAGGCTGGCCTACCCAATCAAGAAGGAAGAAGAAGGGTATTACACGCTGATTAACTTCACCAGCGTCCCCTCTTTCACCGCAGAGCTGGACCGTGTCTACAACATTACGGACGGCGTGCTCCGTTCGCTGATTGTCAAACGGGTGATTCCGCAGAAAAAGCCGGAGCCTGCCAAACCGGAGGCCCCGAAGGCGGAAGAACCGAAAGCGGACGAGAAGAAAGAGGCGTGACCGAAGATGCTGAATGTGGCTGTGATTATGGGCAGGTTTGTCGCCGACCCCGAACTGCGGCACACGTCGAGCGGGATTTCGGTGACGAGCTTTACCCTGGCGGTGGACCGCTCCTATGTAAAGGCGGGGGCAGAGCGCCAGACGGATTTTATCGACGTTGTGGCGTGGCGTAATACCGCTGAATTTGTGTGCAAATATTTTCGGAAGGGCCAGCTGGCCGCGGTGCAGGGGTCCATTCAGACCCGGACCTATACCGACAGGTCCGGCATCAAGCGCAAGGCCTTCGAGATTGTCGCCGACAACGTCCATTTCGCCGAGCCGAAGCGCGACTCCTCCGCGCCGGGCGGCCGCCCGGCGCAGAAACCGGAGCCGGCGCAGAAACCGGCGCCCGCTGCGGATAAGAATCAGCCCGCGCCTTCTTACTCGAACGGCGAAAACGGAGATTTTGAGGAAATTCCGTCCGACGACGACCTGCCGTTCTGAGAGGCTCGGTTTTATCAAAAAGGAGAAATCTTATGGCTGAAAACAACAGAAACGAAAGGTCGGAGCGCCCCGAACGGGGCCGCCGCTCCGGCGGACGCCGCGGACGCAGAAAAGTCTGCGCCTTCTGCGTGGAAAAAGTCGATGTGATTGACTATAAAGACGTGGCGAAGCTGCGCCGTTATATTTCTGAACGGGGAAAAATCCTTCCGCGCAGGGTGACCGGAACCTGCGCGCATCATCAGCGCGAGCTGACGGTCGCCATCAAGCGTGCGCGCCATCTGGCGCTGCTCCCCTTCAGCAGCGACTGAACGGGGTTTACGGCTGTTAAAAGACAGGCTTTCCTTCCATAAAAAGAAGGAGAGCCTGTTTTCATCTTAAAACCGGCCTGCCGCCCTTCCGGAAAGCGCGGCGTAAAACCGGGCCTCAGCCCGCCGGAGCGCTGCTGCCGGACGAGGGGGCGGGTCCGCTGCTGACGACCAGGACCACATGCGAGCCGTAGGCCATCTGGCTGCCTTCCTTGACATCCTGATAGCCTATCACGCGGCCTTCCGGCACGGTGTCGCTCGGCTCTTCCGCCTTGGAGGGGACAAAGCCGGCGTCCGTGACCGCACCGGACGCTTCCGACAGCGTCTTGCCCGCGACCTTCGGCAAAGTCCGGACTGCCGCGCCTTCGCTGACCACGACCACAATCGCGGTCCCCTTCGCCATCTTTGCACCCGGCTTCGGGTCCTGCGAAAGGATGCAGCCCTCCGGGACGGTATCGCTGAACTGCTGGGAAGAAAGCAGAAGCTGATATTCCCGGTCGCCCTTGCGGGAAGAAAGGTCGGACTCGAGATCCGCATAATTCTGGCCCACAAGGTTCGGCACGTCGATCATCAGCCCGGCCTGGGAAGAAGACTGCAGGTCCGCCGCAGATTCCTCCGACTCGGACTGAGAGGCCGTGGCCGCCTGCGTTTCCGGCTCCGCTTCATTCAGTCCGGAATAGCGCATCCAGAGAAACCCCGCGACGGCGAGAATCGCAAGCATGGCGACGCACGACGAAAGCACCCACACAAAGCCCGGGACCTCACGCTTCGCTTTCTGTGCCGGCGGCGCGGCGGGGCGCGGCTGCTCCGGCGGAACGCGCCGGAACCGCTGGCTTTCCTCAATTGCCGCCGTGACGGCCGGGGCGGCGGAAAGCTCTGCGCGCAGGCGCTCGAACGACGCGGTGCGCCGTTCCGGCGAAACCTGCAGGGCGTTCGCGAGGGCGGTCAGGACATAGGGCGGCAGGCTGCGCAGAATGGCGTTCGGAATCAGCAGCCGCGCATCCGCGCGCCGCTTTGTGGCTTCGGGCGGAAAAGAACCGGTCAGCGCAAAAAACAGCGACGCAGCGAAGCCGTAGATATCCGTCGCCTCGCCCAGGCCGGCCCCCCCGCCGTACTGCTCGACCGCGGCGCAGCCCGGCGCAAGGTCCGGGGGAAGCTCGGTGTCCAGCCGGCGCACCGTGTCGATTGAAAAGCCGGCCAGCTTCATTTTGCCGTCCTGCTTGATCTGCAGGGTGTCGGGCGAAACGCCGTAATGCCCCACGGAATGGGCGTGCAGCACGCTCAGCGCGGAAAGAACCGGCATAAAAAGCTGCCGCGCGGCGTTCCAGCCGAGGCTGCCGCCGCTCCGTTCCACAAAATAGCGCAGCGTGATGCTGTTGTCCCACTCCGAAACCGTGTAAGAGGTATGATTTTCCCCGAAGATATCGTAAATCTGAAGGATGGCCGAAAGCCCGCGCATATGGGCAATATCCCGCGCATAGCTGAGAAATTTCTCCTGCTGTTCGTGGAAAACCGGCTCGTTGCCGCCGAGGACGCACACGCCCCGGCCGTCCCCGGCGCGCTTGCAGATGGAATCCGGAAAGAACTCGTGCAGCCCGACCGGCAGGTTCAGAACCTGGTCGAAACCGATATAGACGAGCCCCTCCCCGTTCCTGTGCTTGATATACCCGACGAGATACCTTCCCTGCAGGACCGTCCCGAGCGGAAGGCCGTCTTTCGCCTGCGGCTCGCCTTTCCGGCGTCCACAGGCGGGGCAGACTTCCTTTCCCCCCATGTCGGCCATGCAGTTCATGCACAGATAGCCTGAATCAGTCATGCTGGCGCCTCCGACCCCGTAAAATACAGAGTAGGCTGGGCGGTCCGTTCCCTTTCGCCGCCCCGGCCTCTCTTTATTATATTCTGCTTCCGGAACGATAAAATTATCCGAAAAAGCCCCGTAAATTTATACTCTATCAGGGTAAGATTATACCACATCCGCCGCGGCTCTTGCAAGGCGGCGCAAAGGCTTCGCCTTTCAGGTCCTGCGAAAAAAAGAATTGTATTCCGCCCCTCCCGCTTTTATAATAGAAAACAGTGCCGTGCCCCGGAATTTTTCAGCCCGCCCCAAAAAATCTGCCGGGCCGCATCGAAAGGAAAAATCGTGCTGACACTGTGGAAATACATCGTCCTCCTTCTTCCGGCCGGCGTTCTGGCCGGAATCGCCAGTTCCGTGGCAGGGCTCGCCTCGCTCGTCTCCTATCCGGCGCTGCTTTTCGCGGGGATTCCCCCCGTCGCCGCCAACGTGACGAACACCGCCGCCCTGGTCCTTACCGCGGTCGGCTCCGGGGCGACATCCAAGCGAGAGCTGCACGGGCACCTCCGCGAGCTTTTGAAGCTGCTGCCCCTCACGGCGGGCGGCAGCCTCTGCGGAAGCCTGCTTCTGCTGGCGGCTCCGGCGAAATCTTTTGAATATGTGGTCCCCTATTTTATCTTCGGCTCGGCGCTGCTGATTCTGTGGCCGGAAATCCGCCCCGGCCGCCCGCGCCGGCAGCCCGCCGCTTCCGGCATGAAAAAAGGCGGCCGGCGCGGATGGGTCGCCGAGGCCGCCGTCGGGGCCGCCATTTTTGTGGTCGGGGCCTACACGGGATATTTCGGCGCGGCCGGCGGGGTCGTCATGCTGGCGATCCTCACGGCGACCAGCAGCCTGGGATTCGCCGAGTGCAACGCCCTGAGGAACGTCTCGCTTGGGGCGTCGAACCTGACCGCCACCATCGTGTTCGCCTTCCGGTCGCACATTTACTGGCAGGCGGCCCTGCCGCTGGCCGCCGGCCTGTTCGTGGGCGGGGCGATCGGCCCGTACATCGTGCGCCGCGTGCCGTCCAGGCCGCTGAAGTTCGCAATCGCCTTCGCCGCGGTCGCGCTCTCCGTCTTCCTGTTCATCCAGGCTTACTTCGGAGTCGGTTAGCCCTTGACCGCCCCGGTCACCATGCCCTTGATGATCTGCTTGGAAAAGGCCAGGTAGAGGATGATGGCGGGCAGAATCGAAAGAAACATGGCGGCCATCATGCCCGGATAGTCCGTCGAATACTGGCCCTTGAACAAAGTCATCCCCACGGGCAGCGTGACCAGGGTGTCCTTGCTGACAAGAATCAGCGCGAATGAGAACTCGTTCCAGCAGGTAAAGAACTGGATGATGCCGGCCGTGACCAGCACCGGCCTGCAAATCGGCAGGATGATGCTGAACAGCGTCCGCGAAAAGCCGGAGCCGTCCAGGGTCGCGGCTTCTTCCATTTCGACGGGGATGCTGTGGACGTAGCTTTCGACCAGAAAAATCACGATGGGCATTCCGAACGCGACGTAGGCGACGGGCAGCGTGAACCAGCGGTTGAGGATATGGCACTTTTTAAACTGGACGTACAGGGGAATCATGAGCGCATGGATGGGAATCACGATGCCCAGAAGGAAATAGCCGTACAGTGCCGTGTGCCCCCGAAAATGGAACCGGGAAAGCAGATAGCCGATCACGAACCCGAAAAGCAGGATGAGGGGCAGCGAAACCGCCGTGTTCCGCAGGGTGTTCAGCATCCAGACGCCCATATCGCTCTGGGAAAAGATCGCGAAGTAATTGTCGAGGTTCGGCGCCTTGGGAAGGGCCACGGGGTTGACGGTGAAATCCCTTTTGTTGTTGAGAGAGGCATAGAAGAGCCATACGACGGGATAAAGGCAGGAGACGGAAAACACAATCATCAGAAAATTGACGATGACCCTGCCGATTGTGCGCCGGAGCGAACCCCGCTTCCGTGCGCCGGGCGCTGAAGCCCCCATTTACGTTCCCTCCTTTCTGTTGAAGCGTGCCAGCAGCCCGCGGCTTCCGCCTATGATGAGCAGGCTCAGCGCGAGAATCAGGATGGACATGGCGCTGCCATACCCCATCCGGTAGCGCACGAACGAGGTGTTGTAGGCGTAGAGGGCCATCACGCTCGAGGAATTTCCGGGTCCGCCGCCCGTCATCACATAGATGTTGTCGAAAACCCTCATGCTGCCGGCGATGCAGAGCGTCAGGCAGACGAAAAGGGTATTCTTCAGCAGCGGCAGGGTGATGTAAACCGCTTTTTTCCACCCCGTGGCGCCGTCCAGTTCCGCCATCTCCAGGACGCTCCTGTCGATAGAGGAGTACGCGGAGAGCAGGATGACCATATAGTAGCCGATGTACTGCCAAACAAGGGGAATCGTAACCAGCACCAGGGACCATTTCGGGTCGCTCAGCCACGGTTTCACGGCGCTGCCTTTCCCTATGAGCTTCAGGAACTGGTTGATCAGGCCGTAGTTGTAGTCGTAAATCATGCTCCAGATAAACCCGACCACCACCGCGGAAAACACGCAGGGCAGAAAAATCACGGTGCGGTGGAACGCCTTGGCGCGAACCAGGCCGGAGGAAAGCAGGGACGCGAACAAAAAGGCGATGCCGATCTGCCCCACGGCGCTGATGACCGTGAGCAGAATGTTGTTGCGAAAAGAAAGCCAGAACACGCCGTCCTTAAAGAGCTCGGCGTAATTCCGAAAGCCGATGAACCTCATCTTCGGGCCGCCGGACCAGTTGAAAAATCCGCAGTAGGCGGCGACGAAAATGGGGACGACGACCACAAAAGTATAAAGCAGAAAACCGGGCAGCAGATACAAGAGCAGGACATGCTTTTTCGGCGCAATCGGATTCTGCAAAAGCGACACCTCCCGCTGTAAACGGCGTGAATCCCTCTTTTTCGGAAGGATTCACGCGATTCTGCGCTGCCGCGCTTATTTTGCTCCCGCCTTGTCCTGGGCGTCCTGAATCTGCTTCGCAAGGTCGGCCGGCTGCACGCTGCCGTTCAGCAGGTCCTGCAGGCCGGTGTTCATCACGTCGATGACCGTGCTGTCCATCTGGATATCATAGATCGGCGTCAGCGTGACGCCGCCGTTGATAAGGTTGACATAGTCCTGCGTGACGTTGGAAAATTTGGAAGTGTCCGTCTTGCCCACGTTGACCGGCCCGATCAGACCGTATTTTGCGGTCAGATTTTTGGAATATTCTTCCCCGGTCATGGCCATGATGAATTTCTCGGCGGCCTTCTTCTTTTCGCCTTCCAGACTGCTGTTTTCGGCGATGAACCAGCCGGCTCCTCCCGAAGTCGCCTTGGTATCTCCCTTGCCTCCCTCAACCGCGGGAAGCAGCGCGAGTTTGGTCGCCTTTTTCACTTCGTCCGAAGCGTTTGCGTTGATGTAAGAGACGTCCCAGAAGCCGTCGATAACCGCGGCGGCCTTGCCCTGGCAGTAGAGCGTGCTGGCCTGCTCGTCGGTAATCGCATTGTAATCCGCGTTGAAAAGGCCGGACTTCGCCAGCTTCTGCGAGAACTGCAGCGCCTTGACGAAGCCGTCATCCGTAAACTTGGACTTCCCGTCCCGGGCTATGATGCTCCTGGTCCAGTCCGTCCCGGTGAACCGGTCCCCCAGGCAGGACAGAATCGTCGATTCAAAGGGCCATTTGTCCTTGTTGCCGAGCGCGATTGTCGCCGGAGTCCCCTTTGCCTTGAATTTCTTCGAGGCTGCCAGAACATCGTCCCACTTGTCCGGAAACTGTTCGTAGCCGACGGACTTCCACAGATTGCTGTTGTAAAATACCAGGCAGGTCACGGAGTACTGGGTCGGCATCCCGTAAATTTTTCCGCCCGACGTCACCGGGTCGAAGATGCCCTGGCGGTATTTGTCCTTGATGCCGGACCGGTTCAGCGCATCCGTCAGGGGCGCCACGGAGCCGTTCCGGATAAACGACTGCACCCACGAGCCTTTGAGAAAGAAAACGTCCGGCAAATCCCCGCCGGCGTTCTGCGCCTGGATTTTGTTGGAATAGTTGTCCTGCGAAATCTCCGTCACGTCCAGTTTGATAGTGGGGTTTTCCTTCTCAAACTGCCGCATCATATCGTAAAACAATCTGGCGTTGTCGTCGGAGGCCCTGTTCTGGGCCGTATAGTCGTTATAAAAGCTCAGCTCGACTTTCTGAGCGCTTTTTCCCGTTCCGCCGCCCGAAGAAGCGCTTTTTCCCGCCGTCTTTCCGGAACAAGCCGAAAGGAACACAACGGCGGCCGTTAAAAGCAGAGATATGATTTTTTTGAACTTTCTCATCGATCTTTTCCTTCTTTGCTTTTTAAGTTTATTTTTACGTGAATTGCAATAACAAGTT
>DHOB01000038.1:4374-14373 GCA_002409675.1 Ruminococcaceae bacterium UBA5401 | reverse complement strand
TTGTTGTCGTTCAGAACGACGATGAACTTTTTTTTGAAGCGCCCGGCGTTGTTCAAGCCCTCGTAGGCGAGGCCGCCCGTGAGCGCCCCGTCGCCGATGACGGCGACCACATGCCCCTTTTCGCCGGAAAGCTCCTTCGCCTTGGCCAGCCCGAGGGCCGCCGAAATCGACGCGCTGCTGTGGCCGGACGTAAACGGGTCGTACGGGCTTTCCCGCCGGTTCGGAAAGCCGGAAAGCCCGCCCTTCGTGCGCAGGGTGGAAATTCTGGCGCCGCGGCCCGTCAGCATCTTGTGCGTATAGGACTGATGACCGACGTCCCAGACGATTTTATCGTCCGGAGAATTAAAGACGCGGTGCAGGGCCACCGTCAGCTCCACCACGCCGAGGTTGGACGCGAGGTGCCCGCCGTTCGCGGCGACGGTGCGGATGATTTTTTCCCGGATTTCACCGCAGAGCTGTTTGAGCTGGGCGGACGACAGCCCCTGCAAATCCTGCGGCGAGCGGATGGAATCAAGCAAGCTCCCCATGGCGGCCCTCAGCGCCCTTCGGGGCGGGAGATTCCGTTCTGGAGCTCCGCCGCCAGGACCGTGTTTTTCAGCAGCATGGCGATGGTCATCGGCCCCACGCCGCCCGGCACCGGCGTGATATGGGAGGCCAGCGGCTCCACCGCGGCGAAATCGACGTCCCCGCACAGCCGGCCGTTCTCGTCGCGGTCCATCCCGACGTCAATCACGACCGCGCCCGGCTTGACCATGTCCGCCGTCACGAATTTCGGCTTTCCGACGGCGACGACGAGGATGTCGGCCCTCCGGCAGATTTCCTTCAGGCCGCGCGTTTTGCTGTGGCAGACCGTGACCGTGCCGTCCGCATGCAGCAGCAACATGGCGGTCGGCTTGCCCACAATGTCGCTGCGGCCGATGACCACGCAGTTTTTGCCCGCCACCGCAATCCGCCTGCGGCGCAGCAGCTCCATAATCCCGGCCGGCGTGCACGGCAGAAAGCGGGGGTTCCCTATCACAATCCGCCCCACGTTGGCCGGGTGGAAGGCGTCCACGTCCTTGAGCGGGTCGATCGTTTCGAGAACGGCCCGGCTGTCGATTCCCGCCGGCAGGGGAAGCTGCACCAGGATCCCGCTCACCTTTTTTTCGCCGTTCAGGTGGCGCACAAGGTCCAGGACCTCTTTCTGGCCGGCCGTTGCGGGCAGAAGGTATTTTTCGGAATGGATTCCGGCCGCGGCGCAGGCTTTCTCCTTAAGCCTGACATAGGTCCGGGAAGCCGGGTCGTCCCCCACCAGAACGACCGCGAGGCCGGGCGTGACGCCCAGCCCTTTCAGCCGCTCGGTCTCACGCGCGGCCTCCGCCCGGATTTCGGCCGAAACGGCTTTTCCGTCGATGATTTCCGCCATTTATTTCTTTCCTCCCGCCGAAGGCTCGGATTTTTCGGAATCGCCCGCGTCCGCTTTCTCTTCCGGCTGCGGACCCGGCTTTTCGTCCGCGGCTTTTTCCGGCTCCGCCCCGCCGCGGACGGGCTCGCCGGCCAGAACCTTCTTCGCTTCTTCCGCGCTGCCGAAAATCGTGCTGGTCCCGTCGCTGTAATCCGGCCCGGCATCCATTCCGGCTTCCGGCTTGATGTCGGTCTCAATCGAATTGAGCTCCATGATTTTCGCGGAGCCGCAGCCCGTCAGGGCCGTGCGGCTGCGGAACACAACCAGCAGCACCGCGGACGCCACAACGGCCGCAGCCGCCACGACCTGCGAAACCCGCAGGGGAACCACCGGCGTAATCAGGCTGTCGGTGCGCAGCCCCTCGATGAAGAACCGCCCGACCCCGTACCAGAGGCTGTAAAGCAGAAAGACCTGCCCGTCGTAGCGGCGGAATTTCCGGCTGAAAATATGTAGCAGCACAAAGCCGAGCACGCACCACAGCGATTCGTAGAGAAAGCACGGGTGCACCCCCGAAGAAGAGACCAGCGCCGTCGCCTCGCTGCTCATCCGCCAGGGAAGGTTCGTCGCCGAGCCGAAAGCCTCCTGGTTCACGAAGTTGCCCCACCGGCCGATTGACTGGCCGATTAAAAAGCCCAGGGAGCCAACGTCCAGCACGGCCGGAACGCTGATTTTATGCAGCCTGGCCACCAGCGCCCCGCAGAGCAGGCCGCCGATAATCCCGCCGTAGATTGCGAGCCCGCCGTTCCAGATATAGAACACGCTCACGGGATTTTTGATGAACTGGTCGCTGCTGTCGAAGACGACATAGTAGATGCGCGCGCACACGATGCCGCCGACCAGGCCGAGAAGCACCGCGTCGATGAACTTGTCCTCATCGAGGTGAAACTTTTTGCAGCTTTTCAGCGCATAGAGAAACGCAAGCAGAAAGCCGGCCGCAATAATGACCCCGTACCACCGGAACTCATGCCCGCCGACGGAAAACGCGACCGGGTTGACGGTAAAGCTGAGCCCCAGACCGGGGAACTGAACATGATACATAAACGTGCACCACCATTTCTTCCTGCGAAAGATATTTTCGCCTTCAGGGAGCCGGCTGTTTCGGGCGGATGACCGAGAGCGAGGAATACTGCGGCCTCAGCTGCACTTCCAGCCGGCCCAGCACGTCGTCCACACTCGCCTGAGCGACCGCGTCGATGTAGGAAAACAGCTCCCGCCCTGCGAATTCGAGCGCCACCAGGGAGTTCGCGATGCAGCCCACATTGTTGAGCGCGGCGATGTTGCGCCCGTAAACCGCCCGTTTCGCGCGCTCGAAAGTGTCGCGGTCAAAGCCTTCCGCCCGGACGGAGGCGATTGCCTTTTTGATTTCGTCCGCCGCGGCTTCCGGGTCCCTGGATTCACCCGAAAAGATCACGGAGGCAAACCCCGGCCCCTCGAAATACTCGTGCCCGAACGACGCCTCGTTGATCAGGCCGGCGTCCAGCAACCTGCGGAAAAGCGGGGATGCGTCGGAGGCCAGCGCCTCCAGCAGGATATCCGTCTCGGCAATCTGCTGGGTCGTCGCCCTGCCGGAAGCGCACGACTCCTTAAAGCCGAGCTCAAACAGCGGAACCGCGACGGCCATTTTCTGCTCCGCCCTCGCTTTCACGATGTGCTCCGGCTCCGGCTCGAAAATCCGCTCCACATGGTACGAGGGGTCCGCGGGCTTCAGCATTTTGTCACACACCTGCAGCACGCGGTCCGGCTCCACGTTCCCCGCGATGCACAGGACCATGTTGTTCAGGTTGTAAAAGGTCCGGTAGCAGCGGTACAGAAGCTCCGGCGTGATTTTGGCGATGCTGTCGGTCGTGCCCGCGATGTCGATTTTGACCGGGTGCGTGTGGTAAAGCGCCCCCAGCAGGTTGAACAGCACGCGCCACTGCGGGTCGTCGTCGTACATCCGGATTTCCTGCCCGATGATGCCCTGTTCCTTCTGCACGGTCTGCTCCGTAAAATAGGGGGACTGGACGAAATCCAGCAGGATTTCGAGTGACTGGTAGACGTTGGCCGTGCAGGAAAACAGAAAGCAGGTCATGTCGAAGGAGGTATAGGCGTTGGCGGAGGCTCCGGTCTTGGCAAAGCGCGCGAACGCGTCGCCCTCGGCGCTCTCGAACAGCTTGTGCTCCAGATAATGGGCGATGCCGTTCGGGACCTTCTGCGGCTCGCCGCCGGGGGAAGTCCGGAAGCAGTTGTCGATGGAGCCGTACTTCGTGCCGAATATCGCGTAGGAAGAGCTGTTCTTCGGCTTTGGATAAATCAGGATTTTCAGGCCCGAGGAATGACGGACCTCGTAATAGGCGTCGCCCGCCCGTTCGCTTTTGATTTCCCGAATCCGGTTCACTGAGGCTTCACCCCGCTTCCTGTCAGGCGGTAAACGGTGTCGAGCGTGACCCCGCCCGCTATTTTACGCACTTCGTCGCCCGTCACGGTCTGGACCAGCGCCGCCTCTTCCTCCGGTGGGCGGACCGGATGGGAAAACGTCTGCGAAAGATACCACGCTTCCAGCCCGTCGAGGGAATCGGAGAGCGTGCGGTAGCTGTTGCACAGGCTCAGCTTGGCTGCTTCCAGCTCGGAAGGGGTGAAGTTCCCCTTCTTGATTTCCTCCAGCTGCCTGAGGATCTCGTCCTTGGCGCGGTCGATGTTGCGGCGCTCGACGCCGCTCTGCACGAACAGGATGCCCTTGAGCGGGTGGTACAGCGAGCCGCAGTAATAGCAGAGGCTCAGCTTCTCGCGCACGTTGAGGAACAGCTTCGAGCTCGGCGTCCCGCCGTACAGCGCGCTGAACAGCTTGCAGGCGGGGACGGCCTCGTCCGGCTCCGCGCAGCCGGTGCGGAACCCCAGCACCAGCTTGCACTGCGCGACGTCCATCGTCTCCGAGACATCGCGGACCTTCTGCGCGGAACGGACGGTGCGGGTCTCGCAGGGGACCGTTTCCGTCCGCCCCAGGTTGTGGAACGCGGCGAAAAAGTCGGAATAGACGGGCTCCGGGTCGCAGTCCCCCAGCACCATAATCTCCGCCCTCGCATGGTGGATCATCCGGTTCCACGCCTGCGTCAGGGACTCGCGCTTCAGGGCCCGCACGTCTTCGCGGCTGCCGAAGCGGCCGATTCCGTACGGCTCCCCGTCGCAGAGGATTTCCTCGCAGCGGCGCATGGCATAGAGACGCTTGTCGTTGAACTCGGAGTCAATCTGCTCCAGCATCTGGCGCTTTTCCTGCTCGAACCCCGCGCGGGGGAACATCCCTTCCTCGAACGGAGGGTCGAACACGATGCTGCAGAGCAGGCGCGACAGCTCGGCCGAAACGCTTTCTCCGTGCAGGGAATAGCGGTCCGCGATGCCGGAGGCGGAGACCGAGAGTACCTGCACGTCCCCCATCTTCTGCACATCGGCGTCGAGCTGGGCGCCGTAAAGCCCCGCAAGGTGCCGGTTGAGCTGCGTCAGGTCCGGATATTTTCTGCTGGCGCGCGTCAGCAGAAAAGGAAGGATTGCGTTGGAAGGCGCGGACTGCTTTTCCAGAGGCAACAAAAAATGAATGGACATGCGCACCGTCTTAAAGCGGCTGTCCCGAACGCTTCTGAAATTGACGCCGTCGCAGACGGAGCGCTGTTCAATTCCCGTCATCCCGATTCTCATCTCCCCAGAAATTCTTGGTGAAATCATGCATCATTATAACACAATCCTCCGCTTTAGAAAAGAACGAATCTTTTTCCGGCGCGGAAGGGGCCGAAACGTTGCGCAGGCATGGGAAAAATGGTACAATAGCGGAGTTTGAGAGATTGGGGTGCTTCGCTTGAGAGTCATCCGAAACCGGACCCCCGCGGCGGAGTTCGGGCTGCTGTTTGTAACGGTCATCTGGGGCGTGTCGTTCGCCGCCACAAAATGTGCCGCGGACCAGGTGACGCCGGCCTGGATTCTGCTCACCCGCTTCGGGCCCGCCGCCGTGCTGCTGGTTCCGTTCGCCCGCAAAAGGCCGAACAGGCTCTGCCGCGCGGATTTGAAGGCCGGGCTGGTGCTCGGCCTGCTGAACTTTCTCGCCTGCGAGCTGCAGACGTGGGGTGCAAAGTACACGACGGCGGGGAACAACGCGTTTCTGACCACCGTGTACTGCGTCGCCGTCCCCTTTCTGGACTGGGCGGTCCGCCGCCGCAGGCCGCGCGCCGCAAACATTGTCTCCGCCTTTCTGTGCAT
This sequence comes from Ruminococcaceae bacterium UBA5401, assembly GCA_002409675.1. Classification (GTDB taxonomy): domain Bacteria; phylum Bacillota; class Clostridia; order Oscillospirales; family Acutalibacteraceae; genus Thermocaproicibacter. The sequence goes on along the minus strand of DHOB01000038.1, from coordinate 8,705 downwards.
CGCGGGCGTGGGCCTTCTGTCGCTGCGCGGGAATTTTTCCATCCAGCTCGGCGACCTGCTCTCGCTGGGCAGCGGGTTCGCTTTTGCCCTGCAGATTGTCGTAATCGGTATTGTTTCCGAAAAGCGGGACCCTATACTGCTGACCGGCACACAGTGCGCTTTTACGGCGCTGGCGGCGCTGCCGGTTGCCCTGGCGGAGCCTTTCCCGGCGAAGATTACACTGCAGGCGGCGCTTTCGCTGGTTTTCCTCTCGCTGTTCGCCACGCTGCTCGCGACGCTGATTCAGATGGTCTGCCAGAAATACGTCGCTTCCTCCAAAGCCTCTCTGATTATGTCGATGGAATCCGTGTTCGGCTGCCTGAGCGGCGTCCTCTTTCTGGGCGAGTCCCTTACGGCCCGGTTTCTGGAGGGGAGCGCGCTGATTTTGACGGCGATCCTGCTCTGCGAGGTCAAGCTGCCGGCGCGCGCCGCTGCCGCGGCTGTGCTTCCGAAAAACAGCGCCAAAAAATAAGCGGGGCGAAGCGGCGTTCTTCCGCTTCCTCCGCTTTAGAATGTGAATGTTTTGATGGAAAGTGCCGCTTTACCGGCTCTACCAGTGAAAGACGGACCGGAGCCACCCGGTGAGCAGATCCGTCAGCACGGCGACGAGCGCGACCGCCAGCAGGAAAAGAAGGATGGAAAAAATCCGTGCAGCCTTTTGCCCTTTTTCGCCCGTGGAAGAGGGCTTCTGCTTTTCCGGCTCCGCCCGGTCTTCCGGTCCCGGCTTTTCGGACCTTTCCGTTTCCCGTTCCCGCAGCAGGCCGACGCCCCGCAGGACATCCCCGCCCCGCTTCAGCCCGCCGTAAGGCACATACAGGTTTACGCCGGCGCTTCTGGAGCGCCCGAGAAAGACGGAGGACACGCCTCCCGCGCCCTCGCGCTGTTCCATGCAGGGGATGCCGGCGTCTTTCAGGGCGCCGGCGGCGATGCCGCTTTCCTGCTCCGAAAGGGACGCGAGAAAGACGGGGTCTTCAGGCCTCACGGGGCGCAGGCGCCTGCCCCCGCACACGGGGCATCGTTTTCGGCCGGCGCACAGAGCCCGGCAGTCGGGGCAATAGTCCATTTTTCCACTTCCGTTTCTTTGGGTATCGTACCATACCCCGGCCCTCCGTGGCAAGGGGGGCGGGGAATCAAAAGAACGCCGGGCAAAAATTCAGCGCAGAACCGGCTCGATCTGCTTTCCCTGCAGGGCGGCGAGCGCCGTGGGGAGCAGCAGGCTGAAATCGGCGACCAGCGAAAAGGGCTTTTTCTCCGGATTGTCCTGGCGCATGGGGACGAAGTAGACGTTCTTCGTGTTCATCAGCCTGCCGATGTTGGCGGCCGATGCGGCGAGCGCGTCGTTTGTGGCCGGGGCGAGCACGACCGGCAGCCCGATGCGCAGGGTGGATTTGACCGCCATGGTGACGGGCGTGTCCGTGATGCCGTTGGCCAGCTTGGCGAGGGTGTTCCCGGTGCAGGGCATCACAATCATGAGGTCCACCATTCTTTTCGGGCCGATGGGCTCCGCCTCCACAATGCTTTTAATCACTTTTCTGCCGCACAGGTCCTCCACTTCCCAGACAAAGTCCTCGGCCCGGCCGAAGCGGGTATCCGTCCGGAAGGCGTTGTACGACATGACGGGGAGGATGCGGTACCCCTCCCCGCAGAGATGCCGCAGCTCGTCGATCGCCTGCCGAAACGTGCAGAAAGAGCCGCACATCGCGAACCCGAAAGTTTTCTGTTCCATACCGGCTTCACTCCCCTATCATGTGGCAGACCGTGTCCCGGATAATCTCCCCCGCCGTTCTGGGCGCAACCCTGCCCGGCAGGGACGGCGCGAGGATGGCCCGGACGCCGATTTTTTCCGCCGCCGCAAAGTCGACTCCGCCCGGCTTGGACGCAAGGTCGACGATGAGCGGGCGCCCGGCCAGCGCGGACAGCACCCGGCGCGTGAAAATCAGCGCGGGAATCGTGTTGAAGATGAGGTCGAAAGTCCCTTCTTTTCCAATCTGCGCGGTCAGGACCGGCGTGTATCCGCAGGCTGCAATCCAGGCAAGGTCGTCCGCCCGGCGGGCGCTGACCGAAACTTTTGCGCCGATTCCCTGCAGCATGCGGGCGAGGACCTTCCCCACCCTGCCAAATCCGGCCACCAGGCAGCGGCTGCCGCTGATGGTCGCCGGGTACTCCCGCATGGCGATGTCGAGCGCCCCCTCCGCGGTGGGCACGGCGTTGCGCACGGCGAACTCCTCCTGCGTATAGTAATCGTCCGTCTCGATCTCCCGCCAGATTTTGCTCGTCCGGTACAGCCGCTCCATCATGCCGCCGAAGACCCGCTTGCCGCACATCAGCGTGGCAAAGCGGTCGTCCAGCGTAATTTTTTCGTTGCCGTAATCCATTTTCAGGGTTTTGCCGTCGTCCGTCACGGGCAGCGGAAGAATCACGGTCCCGCACCGCTCGGCGACTTCCTCCAGCGCTGCTTTTTTGACGCCGTTCGCAAACCGGACGGAATCGAACCCGCAGGCGTAAACCGCAAATCCGTCGGAAACGAGGCACTCGGCCAGGGCGACCTGGCGCCCGTCGCCGCCGACGACCCCCATGGTTTTGGAATCTGACATAGACAAAGCCTCCATAATTCGGAATCATAATCACATTAAAACATAATATGGAACGGAACGGCCGCTTGTGATAAGCGGAAAAGGCGGGATTCCCAATTTTTAATTGCATTTCGCGCCCGGTGCGATTATTATTGAATTGCCGGACAATAGTAAAGATTGGCCGGAGCTTTTCCCGCGGAAAGCCGCGGCCGAATCACAGACTGAGGAGCACAATTATGAGCAGCGATAGCGATATTCTTTCAAAAGTAAAAAGAATCCATTTTGTGGGGATCGGCGGGTCCGGCATGTGCCCGATCGCCGAAATCCTGTTGCATAAAGGGTACCGGCTGACCGGTTCCGATACCAGCGAGTCCGACACCCTCGCCCGAATCCGAAGCTACGGCATCCCCGTCTTCATGGGGCAGCGGGCCGAAAACGTGGAGGGCGCGGAGCTGGTCGTCTACACCGCGGCGGTCAAGCAGGATAATCCGGAGCTGGTCGCGGCGCGCAGGAAGGGAATCCCCGTGGTGGAGCGGTCCGTGATGCTCGGCATGGTGACGCGGCATTTCCCGAAGACCGTCGCCGTCGCCGGAACACACGGCAAAACCACGACCACCGCGATGGTCACGCAGATTCTTCTGGAAGCCGGGAAGGACCCTTCCGCCATCATCGGGGGAAAGCTCCCGCTGATCGGCGGGAACGGGCGCGCCGGAAAGTCGGATATCATCGTCTGCGAGGCGTGCGAGTACGTTGACACCTTTCTTCAGCTCCATCCGTCCGTCTCCGTCATCCTGAACATCGACAACGACCATCTGGATTACTTCGGGACGGTCGAGAACACCATCCGCTCTTTCCACCAGTTTGCGAAGCAGACCTCCGGGACCATCGTCGTGAACGGCGACAACGCCAACGCCATGAAGTCGGTGGAGGGGATTCGGAACGCGAAAATCATCACCTACGGCTTCGGCGCGCAGAACGATTATTCCGCCGCCGACATCCGGGACACCTACCGCGCGCGCGAGCAGTTCTCCCTGCTGAAGGGCGGCCGGAAAACCGCCGAAATCACCCTGAGCGTGCCGGGCAAGCACAACATCTACAACGCGCTCGCCGCGTTCGCGGTCGCCGAGCTGTTCGGCGTGCCGCCGGCCGGCATCGCCAAGAGCCTGCACGCGTTCACCGGCGTGCACCGCCGCTTTGAAAAGCTCGGCGAATTCGGCGGCATCACCGTGGCCGACGATTTCGCCCACCACCCCACCGAGCTGAAAGCCACGCTGACCGCAGCCAAAAAAATGGGCTTTGCCCGCGTGTGGGCGGTGTTTCAGCCGCACACCTATTCGCGGACCTATCTGCTGCTCGACGATTTCGCAAAAGTGCTTCAGATTGCGGACCGTGTCGTGCTCTCCGAGATTCTGGCCGTGCGGGAAACGAACGTCTACCACATCTACGCCAAAGACCTCGCCGCAAAGATTCCCGGCTGCGTGTGGTTCAAGACCTTCGAGGAAATTGCGGATTACATGGTCAGAAACGCCAGGGAAGGCGACCTGATTCTGACCCTCGGCGGCGGCGACATCTACAAGTGCGCGAACCTGATCGTCGCAAAATACAAGGCGATGGAAGGGCGGAAAAGCTGACCCTTCCTCTACAAAGCCGGCCGGCGGCTGCGGAAAGGACTCCGCAGCCGCCGGATTCTTTTCTGCCGATTCACAGGATTCCGGACCG
>DHOB01000038.1:0-4127 GCA_002409675.1 Ruminococcaceae bacterium UBA5401 | reverse complement strand
AAGCGGTACCGGTCCAGAAGCCTGCGGTAGAGCGCGGGGTCCGGCTTCAGGAGCTTTTCCTTCGCGGAAATCACGAAGCCGTCGAAATACCGGAAGACCTCCGCCTTTTTGTAATAGGAGAAAAAGGACAGCCCGGCGTTCGACAGCAGGTACAGCCCGTACCCCTGCGCTTTCAGCCGGGCGACCAGCCCCTGCATCCCCGGCATCGGCACGAAGTGGTTGCTCCACTCGTCCATGGCCCTGCGCACCTGCGCGGCATACCGGGGAATCCGGGCCTGCACCCGGGCGACGGCGGCGTCCTCCGAGATGGTCCCGGCGTCGAGCTGACGCCATTCCGGCCCGCCGAACAGCTCCCGGGCCACCGCGTCGGCCGCCCTCGCATCATCGGTCAGCTTTCGCATGTATTTCTGCGGGTCGTAGACGGAAAGGACGTTGCCCATGTCGAAAATCACGTTTTTAACCATGGGCAGCTCCCTTGGGCGGCTGTTTTGCGAGAATTTTCTTCAGGTACTGCCCCGTGTAGGATTCCGGCACCCGGGCCACCTGCTCCGGCGTGCCGGCGGCGACGACCCGGCCGCCCGCGTCGCCGCCCTCGGGGCCGAGGTCGATGATATAGTCTGCGGTCTTGATGAGGTCGAGGTTATGCTCGATCACGACGACCGTGTTGCCGCTGTCCACCAGCTTCTGGAGCACGTCTATCAGCTTGTGCACGTCGGCGATATGGAGGCCGGTGGTCGGCTCGTCCAGAATATAGATGGTCCGGCCCGTCGCGCGCTTGCCGAGCTCCGCGGCGAGCTTGACCCGCTGCGCCTCCCCGCCGGAAAGCGTCGTCGCCGGCTGGCCGATTTTGATATACCCGAGGCCGACGTCCTGCAGCGTCTTGAGGCGGCGGGCGATTTTCGGAATATTGGAGAAAAACTCCACGCCCTCCTCCACCGTCATCTCGAGCACGTCGTAGATATTCTTGCCCTTATACTTGATTTCGAGCGTCTCGCGGTTGTACCGCTTGCCCTTGCAGACCTCGCAGGGCACGTAGACGTCCGGCAGGAAGTTCATCTCTATTTTGATGATTCCGCCGCCCTGGCAGGCCTCGCAGCGCCCACCCTTCACGTTGAAGGAAAAGCGGCTCGCCGTGTAGCCGCGCAGCTTGGCCTCCTGCGTGGAGGCGAACAGCGCGCGGATATCCGCGAAGACCCCGGTATAGGTCGCGGGGTTGGAGCGCGGCGTGCGGCCGATGGGCGACTGGTCAATCTGGATGACCTTGTCCAGCGCGGAAAGGCCGGTGATTTTTTGAAACGAGGCGGGGCGCGTCCTCGCGCCGTTCAGCTCCGCCGCGAGGTACTGGTAGAGGATTTCGTTGATCAGGGAAGATTTTCCGGAGCCGGAGACGCCCGTGACGCAGACGAATTCCCCGAGCGGAATCTCCACGTCGATATTTTTCAGGTTGTTCTGCGAGGCGCCGAAAATCTTCAGCTTTTTTCCGTTTCCCTTCCGGCGGGTCGCCGGGATTTCAACCCGCTTCCTGCCGCTCAGGTACTGTCCCGTGATGGATTCCCTGCAGTTGACGATGTCCTGCACCTTTCCGCTGAAGACGACCTTCCCGCCGTGCACGCCCGCACCCGGGCCGATATCCACGATATGGTCGGAGGCCCACATGGTCTCTTCGTCGTGCTCGACGACGATCACGGTGTTGCCGAGGTCGCGCAGGTGCTTGAGCGTCGCGAGGAGCCTGGCGTTGTCGCGCTGGTGCAGGCCGATGCTCGGCTCGTCGAGAATATACAGCACGCCGGTCAGGGACGAGCCGATCTGCGTCGCCAGCCGAATCCGCTGCGCTTCCCCGCCGGAAAGCGTCCCCGCCGGCCGCGAGAGGGTCAGGTACTCGAGCCCGACGTCCTTTAAAAACCCGAGGCGGCTCTTCAGCTCTTTGAGAATCAGGCGCGCGATGGCGTTTTCGCGCTCGGTGAGTTTCAGGTGCTCCAGAAAATCCAGCGCGCCCGAGATGGACTTGCCGCAGAAATCCGCGATGTTGATGCCGCCGACCGTCACGGCGAGGCTCGTGGGCGACAGGCGCTTCCCGTGGCACGCGTCGCACGGGATGGCCCGCATGTAGGACTGGATTTCGTCCCGAATCCAGCTGCTCTGGGTGTCGCGGTAGCGGCGCTCCAGATTGTTCACGATGCCCTCGAACTCCGTCTCGTACACGCTGCGGCCAAAGCCGTTCTCCCGCTCCACGCGGATTTTTTCGCCCTTTGTGCCGTACAGGAGGATATCGGTGATTTTTTTTGGCAGCCTGCCGACGGGCGTGTCCAGTGAAAAGCGGTAGTGTTTCGCCAGCGCCTTCAGGTACATGGCCGCGATGGTGTTCCCCTCCATGGCCCAGCCGGCGGCCTTCAGGCCACCCCGGTTGATGGAGAGGGACGGGTCGGGGAAAATCAGGTCCGGGTCGATTTTCATGAACACGCCGAGGCCCGCGCATTTGGGGCAGGCGCCGAACGGGCTGTTGAACGAGAACATGCGGGGCGTCAGCTCCTCGATGCTGATGCCGTGCTCGGGGCAGGCGTAGTTCTGCGAAAACGTGATGTCCTTTCCGCCCACGACGCTGACGATAATCAGCCCGCCGGAAAGCGACGACGCGGTCTCCACGGAATCCGCGAGGCGGGAGCGGATGTCCGGGTGAACGACCAGGCGGTCCACCACGATCTCGAGGGTGTGCTTCCGGTTCTTTTCCAGGTCGACGTCCTCCGAAAGGTCGTACAGGATGCCGTCGGCGCGCACGCGCGCAAAGCCGCTGCGGCGCGCGGCGTCCAGCTCTTTCCTGTGGGCGCCCTTCCGCCCGCGCACGACCGGGGAAAGAACCAGGAACCTGGTGCCCTCCGGCATCGCCAGAACCCGGTCGACAATCTGATCCACCGTCTGCTGGCGGATTTCCCGGCCGCAGATCGGGCAGTGCGGGATGCCGATGCGCGCGTACAGCAGGCGCAGGTAATCGTAAATTTCGGTGACCGTGCCCACCGTGGAGCGCGGGTTCTTGGACGTGGTCTTCTGGTCGATGGAAATCGCCGGGGAAAGCCCGTCGATGGAATCGACGTCCGGCTTCTCCGCCTGCCCTAGGAACTGGCGGGCGTAGGCGGAGAGCGACTCCACATACCGGCGCCGGCCCTCGGCGTAGATGGTGTCGAACGCGAGCGAGGATTTACCGGAACCTGAAAGGCCCGTAAAAACAATCAGCTTGTCCCGCGGCAGCTTCAGGTCGATATTCTTCAGGTTGTGCTCCCTGGCGCCCTTGATGACAATGGATTTTGCTGGCATAGATTCCTCCGTGGATGCTGCTATTTCGCTTTGAGCTGTTTGATTTTATCCCGCAGGTAGGCCGCGTGCTCGAACTCCAGCAGCTTGGCGGCGTCCTTCATCTCGCGGGTCAGCTGCGCAACCAGGCGCTTCTTTTCGTCCGGCGAGAGCTTGCGGTGCCTCTTCGGCTTTTCGTCGTTCCTGTGCGTGCTGATTTCGATGATGTCCGCGACCGGCTTCACAATCGTTTTGGGCACGATGCCGTGCTCCGCGTTGTGCGCCTTCTGGATGCCGCGGCGGCGCTCGGTCTCGCGGATGGCCGCCTCCATGGACGGCGTGACCGAGTCGGCGTACATGATGACCTTGCCCTCCGCGTTGCGCGCCGCCCGGCCGACCGTCTGAATCAGGGAGCGCTCGCTGCGGAGAAAGCCCTCCTTGTCCGCGTCGAGGATGGCGACGAGGGAGACTTCGGGGATGTCCAGCCCCTCGCGCAGCAGGTTGATGCCGACCAGCACGTCGAACTTGCCCAGGCGCAGGTCGCGGATGATCTCCATGCGCTCCACGGTGTCGATGTCGTAGTGCATGTAGCGCACGCGCACGCCCATCCCCTGCAGGTAGGAAGTCAGGTCCTCCGCCATTTTCTTGGTCAGGGTGGTGACCAGCACGCGCTGCTTCTTGGCGGCGCGCAGGTTGATTTCCGAAATCAGGTCGTCAATCTGCCCCTCCGTGGGCTTTACAGTGATTTCGGGGTCCACCAGCCCGGTGGGCCGGATGACCTGCTCCACCACCTGCGCCGACTTTTCCAGCTCGAAATCCCCCGGCGTCGCGCTGACGAAAAC
>DHOB01000057.1:21633-26805 GCA_002409675.1 Ruminococcaceae bacterium UBA5401 | reverse complement strand
GTGATTCCGAACTCCGAGGGCGCGCGGACGACGCCGTCGGTCGTGGCGTTCTCCAAGACCGGCGAGCGCATGGTCGGCCAGGTCGCAAAGCGGCAGGCCATCACGAACCCGGACCGCACGATCTCTTCCATCAAGCGCAGGATGGGCTCCGACTATAAAGTGACCATCGACGGCAAGAGCTTCACGCCGCAGGAAATCTCCGCAATGATTCTGCAGAAGCTGAAGGCGGACGCCGAAGCCTACATCGGCTCGCCGGTGACCTCGGCCGTGATCACCGTGCCGGCCTACTTCACCGACGCGCAGCGCCAGGCGACCAAGGACGCCGGCAAAATCGCCGGGCTGGACGTCAAGCGCATCATCAACGAGCCGACGGCCGCGGCGCTTTCCTACGGCATCGACAAGGGTGAGGACCAGAAGGTCATGGTCTACGACCTGGGCGGCGGCACGTTCGACGTCTCCATCATCGAGATGGGCGACGGCGTGCAGGAAGTCCTCGCGACGGCCGGCAACAACCACCTGGGCGGCGACGATTTCGACAAGCGCGTGATGGACTGGATGATCTCCGAGTTCAAGAAGGCGAACGGCATCGACCTTTCCGGCGACAAAATGGCCATGCAGCGCCTGAAGGAAGCGGCCGAAAAGGCGAAGATAGAGCTTTCGAGCATGACCAGCACGCAGATTAACCTGCCGTTCATCACCGCGGACGCGAACGGCCCGAAGCACCTGGACATGACCCTCAGCCGCGCGAAGTTCGAGGAGCTGACCGCCGACCTGGTCGACAAGACCGTCGGCTCCGTCAAGCAGGCCCTTTCCGACGCGGAGCTGAGCTTCAACGACATCAGCAAAATCCTGATGGTCGGCGGCTCTTCGCGGATGCCCGCCGTGCAGGAAACCGTGAAGAAGCTCTCCGGCAAAGAGCCGTTCAAGGGCATCAACCCGGACGAGTGCGTGGCCATCGGCGCCGCGCTGCAGGCCGGCGTCCTCGGCGGCGAGGTCCAGGGCCTGCTGCTGCTGGACGTCACCCCGCTTTCGCTGGGCGTCGAGACGATGGGCGGCGTGATGACCAAAATCATCGACCGCAACACCACCATCCCGACCAAGAAGAGCCAGATTTTCTCGACGGCCGCGGACGGCCAGACGCAGGTGGAAATCAACGTGCTGCAGGGCGAGCGCGAGTTCGCCCGCGACAACAAGCAGCTCGGCGTGTTCCGCCTGGACGGCATCCCGCCGGCTCCGCGCGGCGTGCCGCAGATTGAGGTCGCGTTCGACATCGACGCCAACGGCATCGTGAACGTCTCGGCCAAGGACCTGGGCACCGGCAAGCAGCAGAAGATCACCATCACCTCCAGCTCCAACATGAGCAAGGAGGAGATCGACAAAGCCGTGAAGGAGGCCCAGAAGTACGAGAACGACGACAAGAAGCGCCGCGAGGAGGTCGACCGCAAGAACGAGGCCGAGAACCTGTGCTATTCCGTCGAGAAGCTGATAAAGGACAGCGGAAGCAAGATTTCGGACTCCGAGAAATCGGACCTGAACGCGAAGGTCTCCGCGCTGCGCGCGGCCGTTTCCGCCAACAACATGGACGACATCAAGTCCAAGAGCGACGAGCTGCAGAAGGCGATGTACGCGGTCAGCGAGAAGCTGTACAAGAACGCCGCGCCGAAAGGCCAGCCGGGCCAGCCGAACGCAGGCCCGTCGGCGGGTCCGGCGAACGGAAGTTCTTCTTCCGGGCCGAACGGCAACGTCTACAACGCGGAATACCACGACGTGGACGACGACAACAAGAAAAAATAGCGTTGAACCGCCCGCACAGTCTGCCGCGGAAGGCCCGGGGTTCAGTCGGCGGCGGGCCGGGCGTTTGTGATATAAAGCGCAGTTTCAGGGCAGCCCTGCGGCTGCCCTGCGCGCATTATCCGGGAGTGATTTTGCTTGGCTGAAAAAAAAGATTACTACGAGGTTCTGGGCGTGTCCAAGGACGCCACCGAGGCCGAGATTAAGAAAGCGTACCGGCGGCTTGCAAAAAAATACCACCCGGACCTGAATCCGGGCGACAAGGCCGCCGAGGCGAAATTCAAGGAAGTCAACGAAGCCTATGAGGTCCTTTCCAACAAGGATAAGCGGGCGCGCTACGACCAGTTCGGCCAGGCGGGGGTCGATCCCAACTTCGGCGGCGGCGCGGGCGGCAGCCCGTTCTCGGGGGACATCAACTTTGACGATATTTTCAACAGCGTGTTCAACGGTTTCGGCGGCTTCGGCGGGTTCGAGGGCTTCGGCGGCGCGCGCCGCCGCCAGCGCGCCAACGTGCCGCGCCACGGCAGCGACAGCGAAACGGCGGTCAGCATCAGCTTTGAGGAGGCCGCGAAGGGCTGCGTGAAAACGGTTTCCTACGACCAGATTGACATTTGCCCGGACTGCCGCGGGACCGGCGCGCGGAACGGCTCCACCCGCACGTGCCCGCAGTGCGGCGGCACGGGGCAGGTGCGGGTCAGCCAGCGCACGCCGTTCGGTCTGGTGCAGACGACGCGCACCTGCGACCGCTGCGGCGGGACCGGCCGCATCATCGACGAGCCGTGCCCCACCTGCGGCGGCAGGGGGCGCATCCGCCACAGAAGGACCATTGAGATCAACATCCCCGCCGGCATCGACAACGGCCAGGTGCTGAACGTGAGCGGCAAAGGGAATGCCGGCGAGAACGGCGGGCCGAGCGGCGACCTGCACGTTTCGGTCAGCGTGCGCCCGCACCCGATTTTCGAGCGCAAGGACTTCGACATCTGGTGCGAGATGCCCATTACCTTCACGCAGGCGGCGCTCGGCGCCGAGGTGGTTGTGCCCACCATCGACGGCCGCGTGGAGTACGAGGTGCATCCGGGCACCCAGCCGGGCGACGTGTTCAAGCTGCGGGGCAGGGGCATCCAGCGCCTCGGCTCCAGGGGCCGGGGCGACCAGTACGTGCGCATGACCGTCGAGGTGCCGAAGAACCTCTCGCAGCGGCAGAAGGCCCTTCTGCGGGAATTCGAGAGCGAGGCCGAGGACAAGAACTACCAGAAGCGCCGCAACTTTTTTGGCAAAATCAAGGATATGTTCGGGGACTAAGGGCGTTTTTTCCCCCCGTGCGGGGCGGGCCGCAGCAGCAGCCGCGTCTCGCCGGGGTTGAGGGTCAGCAGCTTGGCGGCGATGCGCGGGTGCTTGAGGCGCTGGCGCACCATGTCGCGCAGGGCCTGCCCGCCGTTGTAGCCGTGGATGACCCGCACTTCGGTCACATCGGCCGGGACGTTCCAGAGCAGATGTTCGAGCCGCTGCTTTGCATCCTCCACCCTGAGGCCGTGAAGGTCCACCTCCAGCGTGCCGGGCTTTTTCGTCACATGCACGGCGCTCCCTCCTTTCTGTGGCTATTGTTCTTTTCCCCTATTATAGAGCGGAATCCCGGCGGGAATTTTCCCACCGGGATTTTTGCGTGCCCGCCGTGCGGCGGCGAGGTTGTTTCGGCCCTTTCCGATATGGTATAATACAAAAAGAACCGGGGGTGGCAGCATTGAAAATCCTGGACCTGCGGAACGTCTTCAGGAACTGTACCGACACGCTGATTGAAATCGGCGACCCGCTGATTTATTATGCGGAGGAAAAAATGGAGGAAGGGCACCCGAGCCTGTTCCTTTTGGAATACAACCGCGCGGCGCGGCGCGAGCGCATCGTCGCCAACTACATTCTGACCGACCCGGCCTTTGTCCCGCACTTTTTCAGCTTCCCCGACGACATCGTGATGGTGCTGGAATCCGGCGGCAGCGAAGCCTGGGTCCTTCGGGTGGACAAGCGCACGGGCCGGGAGAAAAGCATGGCCCGGCTGAACTTCATCGGCAGTTTTCTGGACTGCCGCGCGCTGGACGAGGACCACATGCTGTTCTACACCGGCCCGAACAACCGGCACCGGGCGCTTTTCAGCGAATACAGCAGGCTCACGGGCTTTTCGCGCGTCTGCTACCTGTACGACCTGGAGGAGGGGAAGTACTACTATGCGCGCGACCCGCGCGTCTGCGGGGCCGACGCCTCCCGCCTGCTGACCTGCGAGTGCGGCGGCGCCCTGCAGGTCCTGCTGCTGGAGCCGCACGGCAGCGAGGCGGAAAAAGAGAAGTGCTACCGCAACATGCGCTGGCTCGGCGACGGCGTGTGCGACCGGGTCTGGCTCTGCCCGCTGCTGGATTTCGTGGTGTCCGTCAAGACGGGCGAGCCGCGCGTCCCGCTGGAGCTGATTCTGAACGCCGGGACCGAGGGGCTGGTGCGCTATGCCGGCATGAACCGCGAGAACATCTATTTTCGCGCGCGGTACTTTCCGACGGGCGACCAGCGCCTGTGCGCCTACAACAGGGCGACGGGCAGAAAGAGCGTCGCGGCCCGCCTGACCCTCGGCAGGGGAGAGCGCCCCGCGCGGTTCAGCATCGACCCCGAGGGCGGGCGCGCCTACCGCATCGAGGAGCGGGACGACGACTGCGAGGTGACCGGCGTGCTGAACTCCGGCATCTCGGTGCGCTACCCGAAGGAGTTGGGCCGCTTCGTCACCTGCGTGGACGACCGCTACATCGTCGCAAAATACATCCTGAAGGACGACCGGGATTCGTTCGAGTTCAACTCCCTTTTCGACGGCGAGACCGGCTACCAGAAAAGCTACGAGTGCCACTGCGCCGTCCGCGGCGAAACCGTCGTCTTATATTAGGCAGGCCGAGCCGGCAGAGCCGGTCTCGGCCCGGCGCGGGGCGCGGCGAAAATTGCAGGCCCGCTTTGCCGGGACAGAATAAGACAGCTCCCGAAGTGTTTTGATGTGCTTCGGGAGCTGTCTTTGACGGTCCCGCCAGGCAAAGCTGACGGTTCGCTCTGTTCTGAACGGCGGGCCGTGCACGCGGATGCTGCCCGCCGCCGCTCAGCTGGTGGAAGAGGACGTGTCGGCGAACATCGAGGGGTCATAGGAGCTGATGGCGGCGTCGTTCAGGGTCACGCCGCTCAGGGCGTCCGCCTCTTTTGCGAGGCCGTCCGAGAACTCCTGCCACTTGTAGGCGGAGAGAATCTGCTTGCGGCCCGAATCGTCCTTCAGCTTTTCGTCCGCGTCCTTCTGGATGTCGTTCTTGACCAGCAGGTAATAGGCGTTGTCGTCCTTTACCTCCACGGTCTTGATTTCGCCGG
>DHOB01000057.1:12416-21401 GCA_002409675.1 Ruminococcaceae bacterium UBA5401 | reverse complement strand
GTGGAGTTGAGCTGGTCGGAGCTGCTCTTCAGCACTTTTTTGAGGGCGTCGCCCGCCTGCTGCGGAGTCATTTTGCCGGCCTTCATCTGCGCGGCGTACCCGTCGAGGACCCCTTCGGCCTTTTTCTTGTCGGCCGCGCTGAACGCGGCCTTCATGCTGCCGTCGGCGTTGGTCGTGTAGAGCGGGTAGCGCAGATAGGAAAAGTTGGTGTACGTCTTGGCGTAGTAGCTCTTGAGGTCGGCGTCCGGGACCGCCTTGGCGCCGCCCTTGCCGTAGACGGCGTCGAAGACCTTGCTCTCTTTGTACGCGTTGTCGGCGTAGGCCATCTGGAAGGAGGACTTGGCGATTCCGTATTTCTGGAACGCGGAGGAGTAGCTGCTCCACGCCTGGTCGGTCATCTGGCCGGCCTGCTTTTTCTCGTCGGCGGTCAGCGAGAGCTTGAGGTCCTTCATCTTTTTGTCGATTACGAAGAATTCCTTGGTGTAGGTCAGGGCCTTTGCCCGGATCCAGGCGGAGGCGTCCTTGTTCTCGATTTTCTGGCCCAGCACGGCCTTGCTCTGGTCCGGCGCCTTCGACTGCGCCTGCGCGTAGGCGGCGTAGAGGTTGTAGATATAGGCGCCGATGGGGACGGTCAGGCTGTCGCTTTTCGCGGCCCAGCTCTTGTCGGCGCACCCCGCCGCGGAGGCGGCGAGCAGAACCGCCAGCGCGGCGGCGGTTATTTTTCCCGATAGCTTCATAGTTTTCACACACTCCGATTCTTCATACTGCGGACGGATTCTCCTGCCATTATACACTGTTTCGGGAGGGCTGTCCACGGCTTTGCTTTTTGGCGGCGGGCGGGGACGTCTTCTCCCCGCTCAAAAGGCCCAGGGTCTCCTCCAGCGCGGCGAGGGGCGTCTGCCCGGGCAGGAGCCTGACGCTGACGTAGGGCTTCGCGCCCGCGTTCAGCATCACGCGCCCCCGCATGGCGGCAATCAGCGCGCCCACGCGCTTCATGTCGAAGGCGTCGCGGTAGAGGAAGAGGGTGCTGTCCTGCTGGCGGATTTCGCGGATGCCGAGCTGCGACGCCCGGTTGCGCAGCAGCGCGACGCGCAGCAGGCCGTCCACGCTTTCGGGCGGGTCGCCGAAGCGGTCGATCAGCTCGTCGGTCACGTCCATGGCGTCCTCGCGGGTGCGCACGTCCGCGATGCGGCGGTAGATATCCAGCCGCTGGCTGAGGTCGGGGATGTAGCTTTCCGGGATATGGGCGGGCACCTGCACGTCCACCAGGCACTCTTCGCCGTACCCGCGCACCTTTTCGCCCTTGGCGTTTTTCACGGCGTCCGAAAGCAGGTGCAGGTACATGTCGTACCCCACGGCCTGCATGTGGCCGTGCTGCTCGCCGCCGAGGATGTTGCCCGCGCCGCGGATCTCCATGTCGCGCATGGCGATTTTGAAGCCGGAGCCGAACTCCGTGAACTGGCGGATGGCCGTCAGGCGCTTCTGGGCGACCTCCGAAAGGACCTTGTTGCGCTTGAAGGTCAGGTAGGCGTAGGCGCGCCGGCTGGAGCGCCCCACCCGCCCGCGGATCTGGTGCAGCTGCGCGAGGCCCATGCGGTCGGCGTTGTCGATGATGAGGGTGTTCACGTTCGGCACGTCGACGCCGGTCTCGATGATGGTGGTGCAGACCAGCACGTCGATTTCCTGCTCAATCAGGCGGCGCCAGACCTCCGAAAGCTGCTGCTCGCTCATTTTCCCGTGCCCGAAGCCGACCTTCGCCTCGGGGACCTTCTCGCGGACGCGCTCGGTCACGCGCTCGATGGTGGCGACGTCGTTGTGCAGGTAGTACACCTGCCCGCCGCGGCGGAGCTCCCGCCGGATGGCCTCGGCGAGCACGGCCTCGTCGTGCTCCAGCACATAGGTCTGCACGGGGTGGCGGTCGCGCGGCGCCTCCTCTATCACGCTCATGTCGCGGATGCCGGAAAGCGCCATGTTCAGCGTGCGCGGGATGGGCGTGGCCGAGAGCGTGAGCACGTCGACGCCCTTGTACTTTTTCTTGAGCCGCTCTTTCTGCGCGACGCCGAACCGCTGCTCCTCGTCCACGATGATGAGGCCGAGGTCGCGGAACTCCACGTCCTGCGAAATCAGGCGGTGCGTGCCGACGACCATGTCGATTTCGCCGCGCCGGAGCCTGCGGAGAATCTCCTGCTGCTCCTTCGGCGTGCGGAAGCGCGAGAGCAGCTCCACCCGGATGGGGAAGCCCTCCATGCGGCGGGTGATGGTCTGGTAGTGCTGCCACGCGAGGATGGTCGTGGGCACCAGCATCGCGCACTGTTTGGAGTCCGTCACGCACTTGAACGCCGCGCGCAGGGCGACCTCCGTCTTCCCGAACCCGACGTCGCCGCACAGCAGGCGGTCCATCGGCGCCGGCTTTTCCATATCCGCCTTGATTTCGCCGATGCAGCGGAGCTGGTCCTCCGTCTCCTCAAACTCGAAGCGCGACTCGAAATCGCGCTGCCAGTCGCTGTCCGGCGGAAAGGCGTGTCCCTTCGCCTGCATGCGCTCGGCGTAGAGCTGGATCAGATCCTTCGCGATGTCCTTGACGGCGCTGCGGACCCGCGCCTTGGTCTTCTGCCAGTCCGTGCCGCCCAGCCGGCTCAGCCGCACGGAGGCGTCCTCCCGCGGGCCGATGTATTTCGAGACCATGTCCAGCTGCGTGACGGGCACGTAGAGCACGTCGCCGCGCGCGTACCGCACCTTGATGTAGTCCTTCGCCACGCCGTGCACGTCGATTTTGCGGACGCCCTCGAACACGCCGATGCCGTGCGTCGCGTGGACGATGTAGTCGCCCGGCGCGAGGTCGGAGATGTCGGTGATCTCCTGCCCGCGGCGGGGGCGCTTCGCCTTTCTGGCCCGGGGGGCGGCGACGCGCCCGCGGGTAATCAGCCCGAAGCACGCGCCGGGGTACTCCAGCCCGGCGGAGAGGGAGCCGACGGTCACGACGACCTCGCCCCGCTCGATTTTCTCCGGGCTTTCGACATCGGCGGCGTCGATGCCGCGGGCGCGCAGGTCGGCCGCCACGGTCTTCGCGGCGCGCGCATTGCCGGCGAGGACGGCGCAGGCCCACTTGTTCTGCAGCATCTCCTTCAGGTCGTCGGTCAGCTGGTCGAGGCTGCCGCCCCACACGGAGCGCTGGCGCACCGTCAGGTTCAGCAGGGTGCGCACCGGCGTGTCGTACCCGCCGTGGACGAAGGTGTCGAGGTACACCGCGCCGGCCTTTTCAAACTGCGAGAGGGCAAAGGCCCAGTCGCGGCTGTAGGTGTCGAGCGTGTGGCAGAGCGTGCCGTCGGCGAGGTAGTCCTTCAGGTCCTCGCCCCACTGCCAGAGCGCGCTGCGGACCTTCTCGCGCTGCCGGACCGGCTCGCTGACGAAGAGCAGCATGTCGTCCTGCAGGTAGTCGAACAGCGTGGCGGTCCTGCCGCCGTACAGCAGCGGCAGGTATTTGTCGGCGCAGCCCAGCGGCAGGCCGCCCTCCAGCTTTTCGGCCTCGCGGCCGAGCACGGCCCGCGCCGCGGGGGCGGCTTTGCCGCGCAGCTCGGCGGCCAGGCGGCGGATTTTTGCGGCGAGGCCGGCGGGGTCCGCAATCAGCGCCTCCTGCGCGGGGGCGACGGTCACGGCGGGCGCGGATTCGGTGCGCCTCTGCGTGAGGGGGTCGAAGAACGAGAGGGTGTCGATTTCGTCCCCGAAAAACTCCGCCCGCACGGGCGAAGAGAGGCCGGGCGGGAAGAAGTCGAGGATGCCGCCGCGGTGCGAGTACTGCCCCGGCCCCTCAATCTGCGCGGCCGGTTCGTAGCCGCAGGCGGCCAGCAGGTCCAGCAGACGCCGCATCGGCACGGCCGCGCCCGGCTTCAGCGTGACGGTGCGCCTGCGCAGCTCCGCGGGGGGAAGGGTGTACTGCAGCGCGGCGTCGATGCAGCAGACCACCGCGCAGTGCCCGCCGCCCTGCAGGGCGGTCAGCGCCCGCAGGCGCTGGTGTTCGTATTCGTGCGAGCTGCCCTCGGTGTCGCGCAAGGTGAAATCCCGCAGCGGGTAGAACAGCGCGGGCAGCCCCATGGCGCCGAGGTCGGCGCACAGGCGGTTCGCCTCCGGCTCGTCCCCGGCGACGACAAAAGCCCTGCGCCCCAGCAGGGAGCAGAGCGAATAGATGATGTTGGCCTTGTGGACGCCGGTCACGCCGGTGACGGCGGCGGGCAGGGCCCGGCTCTGCACGGCGGTCTTCAGGGCGCCGAACTCCTTCAGCCCGCCGATGGCTTCGGTCAGAAATTTCATGGGCATCTCCTGTTTTTCGGTTTCGTTCCGCCCGGCCGCGGCCTATCCGTTGAAGCGGTTCATCGCCTCGCCGGCCCGGCCCTGCACCATCAGCTCGAGGGCCTCGGCCGCGTGCTCCACCGCCTGGCTGAAAAGCCGGAACTCCTCTTCGGAAAAGCGCGAGAGGACCCAGTCCGCGAGGTCCCACCGGCGGTCGGGCCGGTCGCCGACGCCCAGCCGGATGCGGGGGAACGTGTCCTTCCCGGTCAGGTAAATGATGTTCTTCATCCCGTTGTGGCCGCCGTCGCTGCCCTTCAGGCGGATGCGCAGCCTGCCGGGCGGGAACGAGATGTCGTCGTAGAGCACGATGACCCGCTCGGGCGGCAGCTTGTAGAAGCCCATGGCCTCCGTCACGCTCTGGCCGCTCAGGTTCATATAGGTGCCGGGCTTTAAAAGCAGCACCTTCTGCCCGCCTATCACGGCGCCCCCGCACAGGCCCTTGAATTTGAGGCGGCCGATTTCCGCGCCCGCCTTCTGCGCGATGTAATCCAGCGCCATGAAGCCCGCGTTGTGGCGGGTGCCCGCGTATTTTTCCCCCGGGTTGCCGAGGCCCGCGACCAGAAACCGCACCGGCCCGGCGGGCTCTTTCCTTTTCGACAGCAAGCGACCGAACATCCCAAAACCTCCGCTGTTTGTTTTGCCGCCCGCGGCGGCATACGACGGGAGGGCGGGATGGATGCCCACCCCGCCCGGACGAATCTCCCGTGTCTTTTCGGCCCGGACGCCTTCAGTTGAACAGCGGCGAAACGGGCTTGTCTTTGTAAATCCGCTCGATCGCCTCCGCAAACAGCGGCGCGACCGGCAGAATCGTCATGTTGGACAGCCGCTTTTCGGGGGGCAGGGGGATGGTGTCGAGCAGCACCAGCTTCTGGATGGGACTGCTCGAGATCCGCTCGATGGCCGGCCCGGAGAGCACGGCGTGGGTCGCGCAGGCGATCACTTCGGCCGCGCCGTTTTCCATCACCGCGCGCGCCGCGTTGCAGAGCGTGCCGGCGGTGTCGATGATGTCGTCCACGAGGATGACCTTTTTGCCCTTCACGTCGCCGACCACGTGCATCACTTCGGAGACATTGGGCTTCGGGCGGCGCTTGTCCACAATGGCCAGCGGGCAGCCGATGCGCTCCGCGAAGCTGCGCGCCCGCGTGACGGAGCCGAGGTCCGGCGAGACGGCCACGTACTCGTCGCCGTGCCCGCTAATCTGCTTCTTGATATAGGAGGCGAGCACCGGCACGCCGAGCAGGTGGTCGACCGGGATGTTGAAAAAGCCCTGAATCTGGGAGGCGTGCAGGTCCATGGTCAGGACCCGGTTCGCGCCCGCCGCGGTCAGCAGGTCGGCGACCAGCTTGGCGGTGATGGGGTCGTGCGCCTTGGCCTTGCGGTCCTGCCGCGCATAGCCGAAGTACGGGATCACGGCCGTGATCCTTGCGGCGGACGCGCGCTTCATCGCGTCCATCATGATGAGCAGCTCCATCAGGTTCTTGTTGACGGGCGCGCAGGTGGACTGCACGATGAAGCAGTCGGAGCCGCGCACGGATTCGTAGAGCGAGACCGAGATTTCGCCGTCGCTGAAGGTCCCCACCTTGCTTTTCCCGATGGGGAGGTTCAGGCACTTTGCGATCTGCGCAGCCGTCTCGGGGCTTGCGTTTGCGGCGAAAATTTTGATGTCCTTGCCGTGAAAACTCATATTCTTTTTTAATCCCCCTAAATTTTAGGTGCGGCGTTTCGGGCGCCGCACGGCCCCCGGCGAACGGCGGGGGCCTGTCGATGGCCCGGTTTACCGCAGCACCGTGAAGGGCGCCGGCCGCGCGCCGGGCGCCACGCGCACGCCCGCGCCGCGCACGGCGTCCAGCCGGGCGCCGTCGCCGACCTCGCAGCCGTCCAGCACGGTGCCCGGGCCGAGGACGCAGCCCTGCCCGACGGACGTGTGCCCGCGCAGGATGGTCCCCGGCAGCACGCAGCAGTCCCTGCCGAAGGTGACGTCCGGGCCGATCACGACGCCTTCGGCGCACGGGATGTCCACGCCGCCCCGCATCAGCGCGCCCAGCACGGCGTCGCGCGCGAGGGCGTTGAGCCGGTGGAGCTGGGCGCAGTCGTTTGCGCCCAGCACCGCGTCGGGATTTTCGGCAGGGCATGCGCCGGCGCGCCGTCCCTTCCGAATCAGAAGCTGGACGGCGTCCGTCAGGTAATATTCGCCCTGGGCGTTGTCGTTGCCGATTTCCGGCAGTATCTGCAGCAGGTCCTCCTGCCGGAACCAGTAGGCGCCGGAGTTGACCTCGCGGACGGCGAGCTCCCGGGGCGACGCGTCTTTCTGCTCCACAATCGCCCGGACGGGGCCTTCCGGCCCGCTGCGGAGGACGCGGCCGTAACCCGTGGGGTCCTCCAGCCTGGCCGAGATGAGCGTGACGGCGTTGCCGTCGCGGAGATGGCGGCGCAGCGCCCCGCGGATGGCGGCGGCGCCGAGGAACGGCGCGTCCCCGTTCAGGACCAGCACGCTGCCCCCCTGTGCGTGCGCCCGGATGAACTCCGACGCCATCCGCACGGCGTGCCCGGTCCCCAGCCGCTCCGGCTGGTAGGCCGTCTCCGCCTCCGGGTCGTGCTCCGCGAGCCAGGCTTCCACCTGCTCGTGCCGGCAGCCGGTCACAACACAGGCTCTGCCCGCCCCCGCCGCGCGGGCGGCGTCCAGAACCCACTGGAGCATCGGTTTGAACAGCACGGGCAGCAGGGCTTTGGGCAGGTCCCGCTTCATCCGCTTCCCCTCGCCGGCGGCGAGGATCACGGTGCAGTTCTGCTGTGGCATTGCTTTCCCCCATTTTGTCAAAACCGGAAACGGGATTTCCGCTTCCGGAAGCGCACGGGCCGGCCCGCGGCGCGGGGCCGCAGCGGCCGTATGGACGGAAGCGCGAATCGTATCTCCGCTTCTATTATCGCATATTCCGCCGTTTTTTCAAGTGCTTTTTTCAAAGGGGCCGGCGCGGCCCTCCGGCATTTCGCTCTGCCCGGCCCGCAGCGCGGGGGGAAGGGGCCAGATTTTTACATTTCGGGCATAAACTTTTGGAAAAGATATAGCTTTTGCGGGCGCAGTTTGCTATAATAAAGCGGTGAGCATTGTTGTGATCGGAACTTTTACGCTCGATTCCAGCTCCAAGTCAAAAAAATCAGGAGGTATTGTCTATGAGCTATAAGTATCTGTACCTTTTCTCCGAAGGGAACGCCAAGATGCGCAACCTGCTCGGCGGGAAGGGCGCCGGCCTTGCCGAAATGACCGGCCTCGGCCTGCCCGTGCCGCACGGGTTTACCATCACGACCGAAGCCTGCACCAAATATTATGAGGACGGCCGCAGAATCAACGACGAAATCAAGGCCGAGATTTTCAAATACCTCGCCAGGCTGGAGGAAGTCACCGGCAAGAAGTTCGGCGACGCCTCCAACCCGCTGCTGGTTTCCGTCCGCTCCGGCGCGCGGGTTTCTATGCCCGGCATGATGGACACCATCCTGAACCTGGGCCTGAACGACACCGTGGTGGAGGGCCTCGCGAAGTTTACGAACAACCCGCGCTTCGCCTACGACTCCTACCGCCGGTTCGTCCAGATGTTCTCCGACGTGGTGATGGAGCTGCCGAAGGCCGACTTTGAGAAGATCATCGACGAGCAGAAGGCCAAGCGCGGCGTCAAGCAGGACATTGAGCTGAACGAGAGCGACATGAAAGAGCTTGTCCGCAAGTTCAAGGCCTATTACAAGCAGAAGAAGGGCGAGGACTTCCCCACCGACCCCGCCACGCAGCTGCTGGAGGCCGTCAAGGCCGTGTTCCGCTCGTGGGACAACCCCCGCGCGGAAGTGTACCGCCGCATGAACGAGATTCCGTATTCCTGGGGGACCGCGGTCAACGTGCAGGAGATGGTGTTCGGCAACTCCGGCGACAAATCCGGCACGGGCGTGGCGTTCACCCGCAACCCGGCGACGGGCGAAAAGAAGCTGTTCGGCGAGTACCTCATCAACGCCCAGGGCGAAGACGTGGTCTCCGGCGTGCGCACGCCGCAGCCGATCCATCAGCTCAAGCAGGACCTGCCCCAGGTCTACGAGCAGTTCGCCAAGGTGGCCAGTACGCTCGAAAACCACTATAAAGACATGCAGGACATGGAGTTCACCATCGAGAACGGCAAGCTGTTCATGCTGCAGACCCGCAACGGCAAGAGAACCGCGACCGCGGCGCTGAAGATCGCCGTCGACATGGTGGACGAGGGCATGATCACCAAAGAAGAGGCTGTCCTGCGCGTGGAGCCGAAGCAGCTGGATGCCCTGCTGCACCCGCAGTTCGACGCCGAGGCCCTGAAAAAGGCCAAGGCCATCGGCCACGGCCTTGCGGCTTCGCCGGGCGCGGCCTGCGGCAAGGTCGTGTTCACCGCCGACGACGCGAGGGACTGGAAGAAGCGCGGCGAGAAGGTCATCCTGGTCCGCCGCGAAACTTCGCCCGAGGACATCGAGGGCATGGCTTCCGCCGAAGGCATCCTGACCGTGCGCGGCGGCATGACGTCCCACGCGGCGGTGGTGGCGCGCGGCATGGGCACCTGCTGCGTCTCCGGCTGCGGCGAAATCATCGTGAATTACGACAAAAAGCAGTTCACCCTCGGCGGCAAGACC
>DHOB01000057.1:9264-12208 GCA_002409675.1 Ruminococcaceae bacterium UBA5401 | reverse complement strand
AGGCCATCCCGACCGTGCCGGCGACCATCTCCGGCAATTTCGGCCGCTTTATGGAGTGGGCCGACAAGGCCCGCAGGCTGCAGGTCTACACCAACGCCGACACGCCGAAAGACGCCCGGCAGGCCCGCGCGTTCGGCGCCGAGGGCATCGGCCTGACCCGCACCGAGCACATGTTCTTCGAGGGCACCCGCATCAAGGCCATGCGCGAGATGATCGTCTCCGACACGACCGAAGAGCGCAGGAAGGCCCTGGCCAAGATTCTCCCTTACCAGCAGGGTGATTTCGAGGGCCTGTACACCGCCATGGAGGGCCGCCCGGTGATTATCCGCTTCCTCGACCCGCCGCTGCACGAGTTCCTGCCGACCAAGGAAAAGGATATCGAGGAGATTGCCGGCGAGATGAACATCTCCGTCCAGCACCTGAAAGACGTCATCAGCAGCCTGCACGAGTTCAACCCGATGATGGGCCACCGCGGCTGCCGCCTGTGCGTCTCGTATCCCGAAATCGCGGAGATGCAGACCACGGCCGTCATCAACGCCGCCATCAACGTGAACCGCGCGCACCCCGAGTATCACGTGGAGCCGCGCATCATGATTCCGCTGGTCGGCGAGATCCGCGAGATGCGCTATGTCAAGAGCCTTGTGACCAAGACCGCCGACAAGCTGATTCAGAAGGCCGGCGTGCAGATGAAGTACCAGGTCGGCACCATGATTGAGGTTCCGCGCGCGGCGCTGACCGCGGGCGAAATCGCCAAAGAGGCCGAGTTCTTCAGCTTCGGCACGAACGACCTGACGCAGATGACGTTCGGCTTCAGCCGCGACGACGCCGGCAAGTTCCTGCCCTACTACTACGACAGGAAGATCTACGAGTTCGACCCGTTCGCCCACCTCGACCAGGTCGGCGTCGGCAAGCTGATCAAGATGGCCGTGAAAGACGGACGCGCCACCCGACCGGACCTGCACCTCGGCATCTGCGGCGAGCACGGCGGCGACCCGTCCTCCGTGGAGTTCTGCCACTTTGCCGGGCTGGATTACGTTTCCTGCTCGCCTTACCGCGTGCCGATTGCGCGCCTTGCAGCCGCGCAGGCCGCCATCAAGGAAAAGAGGATGAAAGCGGCCGCGAAATAACGGCGCTTTCCGCCTGACCGGATTCCCCCGCAGAGCCGCGGGGGAATTTTTTTAAGGAGGGATTCCGGTGACAAGAAAACAGGTCAGCGTCGTGGCGTGCGTGATTCAGGCCGCGCTGGTGGGGATACTGCTTCTGCCCGGGCGCGGGGAAGACGCCCTGGGCGTGCTCGACACCGTCCGGCGGTATTCCGCCATCGGTTTCCGCAGCGACGCGCAGGTCTATTTCGCGGCGGCCGTCTGCCTGCCGGTCCTGACGATACTGGGGCATTTTCTGCTGCGGCCGCGCAGGAACTTCGGCCTGGGCGCGTGCCTGAGCGCGCTCTACGCCCTGGCGACCGCGTGCTTCTCCGAATCCGCCCGCGTGAAGCTGGCCGGCATGGCGCAGGTCACGGGCCAGTATTACCTGATGGTCTTCCTCGCCGTGCTGTGCGTGGCGCTGGAGATTTACGGCTTCTTAACGGCAGCGTGACGCTGCATCCATCGGCCCGCCGTTTAGAACGAAGCAAATTGAAAGCTTTGTCCGGCGGGACAGTCAAAGATAACTCCCGGTAAGGAACACGACTTTCCGAAAGCCCTCACTATCGCTTCCCCATGCGAACGCCCGTCGCCGACTTTTGATATAAGCCAATGTCGGGGTCGCCGTAGGCGCGTAAGGCGTTGCACGTCCCTGCGCGGCCTGAGCGCGAACTGGTATAAAACTTTAGAATCAGAAAAGTTTGATTGATAAGGCCAAAACTACAGCGATAAAAACTCCCGAAGCGTTTTTCATGCGCTCCGGGAGTTGTCTTGTTCTGTCCCGCCAAAATAGACTTCAATTTTTCCTGCGCACTGAACGGCGGGCCGAAACCGGCTTTGCCGGCGGGAGTTGTCTTATCCCGTCCCGCCAGACATAGCTTAGGTTCGCTCCGTCCTGAACGGCGGGCCGAAACCGGCTCTGCCGGGGCAACCTGCCGCTAATCGAGGACGTCGTGGGCCTGGGAGAGCAGGTAGTCGCGGTCCCACTGGGCGTAGGCGGGGTCGGAGCGGTGGTCTTCGAGCTGATAGTGCTGCTTGAGGTAGGCGCCGAAAGCGCTGCTGAGCTTGCACGCGCCCCACTGGTTCAGGTGGCTCGCGTTGTTCATGTCGTTCGGGAAGTCGATGCCGATGGACTCCATGCTGTCGCAGTAATCGAGGAACGGCACGCCGCGCTCCGCGGCGAAATCGGCGACGGAGTTGAGCATGGCTTCGCAGTCGTCCACCCAGCCGTCCATCTGGTTGTAGTTGGTGTAGTCGGCCGGGAAGTTCACCAGAATCAGGGGGAAGCCCTCCTGCCTGGAGAGGTCCACGATTTTCTGGAGGTACTCGAGCGACTCCTGGGGGATGGCGAGGCGCCTGTCGGTGCTGCCGCAAGTGGCGTCGTCTTTTCCCCAGCGGGTTGTGCCGGCGCCGAATCCTTTGGAGTAATAATAAGCGGAAAGGTCGAAGTTGAAGTCCTGCGCCGTCAGCGAGGACCAGCGGAAATGGTACTTGAGGGCGGGCAGAAAATAGAACGGCCATTCCCCCGGCGGCACACAGTTGAAAATCGCCTCCGCCTTGTTTCTGGAGAGCTTCAGGTTGTCGATCGCGTTGCTGAGCAGCCCGCTTTCCCCATAGGGGTTCGTCATCCCCGAGTAAAACACGTCCACCACGACGGCGCCCGGCTTTTCGTGCTTCTTGAGCGCTTCCCGCAGGATAAAATAAGAAAGCTCCAGCGTCTGGCCGCCGGTCGCGTAGTTAAAGCTGGTGATGCCGTACTGCTTCCAGAGCACGTTGGGGTCGAGGCCGCCGTTCATGTGGCT
>DHOB01000057.1:8745-9020 GCA_002409675.1 Ruminococcaceae bacterium UBA5401 | reverse complement strand
GCCAGCACGGCC
The DNA here is from genome assembly GCA_002409675.1 of Ruminococcaceae bacterium UBA5401. GTDB lineage: Bacteria > Bacillota > Clostridia > Oscillospirales > Acutalibacteraceae > Thermocaproicibacter. The sequence goes on along the minus strand of DHOB01000057.1, from coordinate 9,008 downwards.
ACCAGCACCGCGATGAGAATACAGCTTTTGCAGATGATTTTCCGGTACATTTCCGCTTCCCCTTAAAACTGAGAGTAAATAAACTGCCCCGCCCCGCGCAGCGGCCCGTAGGTGCCGAAAATCAGCACGACCAGGGCCGCGGAGAGGTAGACCGCCCAGCGGCATGCGGTGCCGCGGGAAAGAAGGGCGGCGCGCAGGTCGCGGTTCCGGCCGAGCAGGTCGATGCCCAGCACGGCGGCGATGCCCGCCAGCGCGGCCCAAAG
>DHOB01000057.1:7902-8462 GCA_002409675.1 Ruminococcaceae bacterium UBA5401 | reverse complement strand
AACGCGCGGTAGAACCGCACCGGAAGCGACTCCTCGCGCAGGCCGAGCGCATGCTCCGCCCGGCGCTTGGCCGGCTTCAGCAGCAGGCCGACCACCTGGTACAGGCCGTGCAGGGCGCCCCAGATGATGAAGCTCAGCGCCGCGCCGTGCCACAGGCCGCAGACCATGAAAACGACGAGCAGGTTGAAGTAGTGGCGCGGCTTGGAGCAGCGGTTGCCGCCGAGCGGGATATACAGGTAGTCGCGGAACCACCGCCCGAGCGAGATGTGCCACCGGCGCCAGAATTCCGGGATGGATTTGGAAAAGTAGGGCCGCTCGAAGTTCCGGGTCAGGCGGAAGCCCATTACTTCCGCCGCGCCCAGCGCGATGTTGGAGTATCCGCCGAAATCGCAGTAAATCTGGAACGCGAAGAACACCGTCGCGACGAGCACGTCCAGACCGAAGTGCTTGTCCGGGTTGTCGTAGACCGCGGCCACGAGCGTGCCGAGCCGGTCCGCCACGACCATTTTCTGAAAATACCCCCACAGCATCAGCAGCAGCCCGTGCCGCGCGCGGTCGTA
>DHOB01000057.1:7428-7649 GCA_002409675.1 Ruminococcaceae bacterium UBA5401 | reverse complement strand
CGTCGCCGCGGTAAACGTCCACCACATAAGTGACCGACTGGAAGGTGTAGAACGAAATCCCAATCGGAAGCAGCAGGTCGAAATGCGCCGCCGCTATGGACGTTCCGAAAAACGAAAGCGCGCGGGCGAAAAGGCCGCAGAAGAAGTTCAGGTATTTAAAAACGAACAGAATTCCGAAAGCGACGGTCAGGCTGAGCGCGGCGGCCGCCTTTTTTCTGCGG
>DHOB01000057.1:2439-7231 GCA_002409675.1 Ruminococcaceae bacterium UBA5401 | reverse complement strand
CCAGGTGACGGCGGTGTCGGCGGCCAGCAGAAGAAGGTACTTCGGGTTCGCCCGCATCAGAAAAAAATAGCTCGCGGCAAGCAGCCAGTAAATCCGAAAACGCTGCGGAATCAGAAAATAGACGAAGACGACGACCGGGAAAAAGAGCAGGAATCCGAACGAGATGAACGACAAGCGCTTTTCCCTCCAGACAGCACCGAGCGCACGTCCGGCCTGCGATGCTTTTCAGGCGGGGTGTCCGGGCGTAAAGACGGCTGAAACAATTTGTAACACTTCTATTACAAAATTGACATTTGTGATACTTAGAAAGTATAATCTTTTTTTCAGCGAATGTAAATCTTTTTTTGTCGTCAGGGTTTTTTCTTTTTCGGCGGCGCGGCGAGCCAGAGAAACAGGGCGATTCCGATTGCGATGCAGAAGCCGGCCGCCAGCATGCCGACCAGGTACGCGGGCATCCGGCTCCGTTCCAGAACGATGTCCGGCGTCCGGCCGGAAGACGTTCCCTCCGCTGCTTTCAGCGTCTGCGGTTCCGAGCCGGTTTGCCAGGCGGGGGAAGGGAAGGTTTGCGTGCCGGCACCGCTTTCCGGGCCGGGCGCGCCCGGCCCGGAGGCGGAGACCCGCTCCGCCGCGTAAGACTGCCGCGGCGGAACGGATGCCGCTGCGGCCTTCGCAGACCCGGAAGCCGCCGGCGCGGAAGAGGGAGGCGGCGGATTTTCCGGCCCGCCCGCGGATTCCGTCGGGGGGTCGCCGGCCCGCGATTCGGGCGGCTTTGCCGCCCGCGCGACCGTCACGGTGTACTCTGCTTTTCCGCTCCTGTCGGCGGAAGTCACCGTGATGGAGATTTCCGTCTCGGAGCCCGCCGCATGGAGGGTCTTCCGGTTTACCCTGACCGTGCCGCCCCGGGCGGCATCCGCGCGGAACAGCACGGAGCCGACCTCGGGGCCGACGGCCAGGCGGTATTCGTAGGTGTCGGGGGAAAACGCCGGCTCCAGCGTGCCGGCGGAGGGTTCCAGCGCCGTGAGGCGCGCCTCGTCCGAAAGGGCGGGGGAGGTTTCGAGCCACAGCGCGGAGGAGCAGTCCGGGGCCAGCGGGCTCCCCGAAAAATCGCAGATGTCGTCCGCGTCCGCGCGCAGAAAGGCGGAGCCGGCCGCCCCGCTTTTGACCTGGAACACGAAGGTCAGGACCGTTCCGGAAAGGCTGGGGGCGCTTTTCCCGCCCACGCCGCAGACATAGACCGCGTACACGGGGTTGGAGCCCCCGTTGACGCGCACGGTGCCGCTCCCGAGCCGGGAAGCGGTCTTTGTCTCCACATACTGAAGGGCCGAGCCGTCGTACTGCACCCGTGCCCGGAAGCCGGCCGCCTGCTTTCCAGTCGGGCCGGCCTCCATTTTCAGCTGCACCAGCTCGCCGCCGGAAGCGGCCTGCCGGTCCAGCCGGAACGAGAAAGCGGGGCTTTCCGCCTGCCCGGAAGAAAGGGCCGAGGCCGCCGCGTTCCCGGCCCAGAGCAGCGCCGCCAGCGCGAGCAGCGGCAAAAGGCGCGCACGCATGTTTTCACTCCTCCGTCAAAACAGCAGAAAGGCGGCAGACGCGCCCACACCGGCGCGCTGCCGCCCAAAAGGGACAAACCGTCAGGCGGTGACCCGTTTCTGCTCCAGCCCGGCCGGCCGCACGGCGCGCCTGCGCCGCCTCTGCAGCGCCTGCAGCCGGAACCGGTTGTACCGCTGCACCGCCGCAAACGGGAAATTGGCCACCGTGATGAAAAGGGCCGCCACCAGCCCCACCAGCAGCGGATTGATCACCAGTGTGATCAGCGCGCAGATGGAGCTTTTCAGATGCATCCACTCCCCCCGGCAGGTCTCCAGAATAAACCGGTCGAGGTACTCGATGGAATCGTCCTTCAGATGCCGCTTTGAAAAATCGCCCTTGCCGATATGTTGCGGGAGTTTGTCTTTCCACAGATTGATTTTCAATGTATCCCGGTACCAGCGGCCGCCGCGCTCCCACGACTTTGGCAGATAGCGGCTTCTGGCGGGGTCGAAAGTGGACTCCGGCAGCTTCTGGCACGCGATGAAACACACGAGATGCCAGAAACCGATAATTGCAAAATTCCACACCAGCATTTCGAGAAACGAGGAATTCTTCAGCACCGCACTTCACTTTCCCTTCCGATGGGAACGCGCCGCGCACCGTAAACCCGACCGTATTCCCTGTTCAAATTCCACCCCATACGGTATACTATAGTATAATACAAAAACAGGAAGTGTGCAAGATGAAAGTGCTTATTATCGGCGGAACCGGGACCATCAGCTCCGCCGCCGCGCGCCTTGCCGTGCAGAGCGGCGCGGAACTGACCCTGCTGAACCGCGGCACGCACCCCGAGTACGCCCCGAAGGGCGCCGAGCTTCTCAAGGCCGATGTTGAAGATGCGGCGGCGGTGGCGCGCCTGCTGAAAGGGCGGAAGTTCGACGCCGTCGCGGATTTCTGCGTCTTCGCGCCCCGGCAGGCGGAGCGGGACCTCGCGCTCTTTGCCGGGAAAACGGAGCAGTATCTTTTCGTCAGCTCGGCCTCCGTTTACTGCAAGCCGCCCGTCGCCTACCCGGTTGCGGAGAGCGCGCCCCTGCGCAACCCGTACTGGCGCTATGCGCGCGACAAAATCGCGTGCGAGGAGGTCTTCACGGCGGCCTACCGCTCGAGCGGCTTCCCCGTCACCATCGTCCGGCCGAGCCACACGTACGGCGACCGCGCCGCGCCGGTTTCGGTGCACGGCAAAAAGGGGAGCTGGCAGGTCCTGCGCCGCATGCTGGACGGCAAGCCCGTCATCGTGCACGGCGACGGCCTGACGCTCTGGACCCTGACGCACGCCGACGATTTTGCCAGGGGGTTCTGCGGGCTGCTCGGCAACCCGCACGCCGTCGGGCAGGCCGTCCATATCACGGGCGACGAGGTCCTGACCTGGAACGACATTTATATGGAGATCGGAAAAGCCCTCGGCGTGAAGCCGAACCTGGTGCACATCCCCTCGGATTTTCTCGCGGCGCTCGAGCCGGGCCTGCTCGGCACGCTGCTGGGCGACAAAGCCTATTGCATGGTTTTCGACAACACGAAAATCAGGCGGCTGGTGCCCGGTTTCCGCGCCGGCATCCGCTTTTCGGAGGGCATCCGCAGGACCGTGCGGTATGTGACGGACCACCCGGAATGCCAGACCCCCGACCCGGAATTCGACGCGTGGTGCGACAAAGTCATCGCCGCGCATTTTTCCAGCCTTAAAACAGGCTGACCGCTGCGTCACCGAACGCCCGTCGGATTCCCCGGCGGCATGAAAAGGCTTTCCGCCGCGGCCGCGGCAGGTCTGCGCCTCCATGGGCTTGCCGCGGGCGGCGCCCGTTTCGACCCGCCGTTCGGCGCGCCGGTAAATCTGATGTTTATTCCGGCGGGGCGGAAAGGGGAAGTCCCCGGGGCGCTTTGTTCCCCTGAAGATTCATAGGGCTTGAAAAATTTTCTGAAAATAAAATATTTATAAAATCTTTATGAAACCCCTTGAAATTTTTCTGCAAAATTGTATAGTATTACAGGAAATCTGTTAAAGAAATAACAATAGAAAGGAAGGATTTTTGATGGCGCGTTTCACCCTGCCGCGGGACATCTACTTTGGTCCGGGCGCAATTCAGGAGCTCAGGAATCTGAAGGGGCACAAAAAGGCGTTTATCGTCACCGGAGGCCACTCCATGCGGAGGACGGGCTTTCTGCAGAAGCTGGAGGACGTGCTGAAGGGGGCCGGCCTTCAGACCAGAATCTATGAAGGCGTGGAGCCGGACCCCTCCATCGAGCGCGTGTACGACGGCGCGAAGGCGATGCGCGAGTTCGGGCCGGACGTGATTGTCGCGATCGGCGGGGGCTCCCCGATGGACGCCGCGAAGGCGATGTGGGTGTTCTATGAATATCCGGACAAGACGTTCGACGACATCAAGGGGCCGTTCACGATGCCGAAGCTGCGGCAGAAGGCGATTTTCGTCGGCATTCCCTCGACGAGCGGCACCGCGTCCGAAGTGACGGCGTTCTCCGTCATCACGGACTACTCGACGGGCATCAAGTATCCGCTGGCCGATTTTGAGGTCACGCCGGACATCGCCGTTCTGGATACGGACATCCCGCTCACGATGCCGCAGACCCTGACGGCGCACACCGGCATGGACGCGCTGACCCACGCGATTGAGGCGTACGTCGCCTCTGCCCGCTCCGAATTTTCGGACGCGCTCGCGCTCAAGGCAATCTCCGACATCTTCGACAACATCCTCGATTCCTACCACGGCGACAAAGAGGCGCGCGGCAGGATGCACATCGCCCAGTGCATGGCCGGCATGGCGTTCTCCAACGCGCTGCTGGGCATTTCGCACAGCCTTGCACACAAGACCGGCGCGGTGTTCCACATCCCGCACGGCTGCTGCAACGCAATCCTGCTGCCGTTCGTGATCCAGTACAACTCCCGCGTCTGCATGGAGCGCTACGCGCAGATTGCAAGGTCCGTCAGCCTGCCGGGCACCACGGATAAGCAACTGACGGATTCGCTGGTCGAAGCCGTCCGCACGCTGAACCGGAAACTCAGCATCAAGCCGACCTACCGCGAAAACGGCGTGAGCGAGGAGGACTTCAAGGCGCACGAGCAGGCCATCGCCGAAAACGCGGTCAAAGACCCCTGCACGGCCTCGAACCCGCGCAAGACGGACGCCGAAAACATGCGCAAAGTGCTCGCCTGCGCCTATTACGGCGAGGACGTTACATTCTAAACGGCGTG
>DHOB01000057.1:0-2250 GCA_002409675.1 Ruminococcaceae bacterium UBA5401 | reverse complement strand
CCGGCGGCGTGTCGCCGCAGGCGTCGGCCCGGCGTGGGGAACGGCGAAAACCGGAAGTCAACTTTGCCGGGACAGAATAAGACAGCTCCCGAGGCTGAATAAAGTCTCGGGAGCTTCTGCGTTATAAATGGTTTTTCCCGTGCTTTGCGCCGGGCAGAAACCGGCTTTGCCGGCGCCTAAAAGCGGGTGCGTTCTTCGATGTAGCCTTCGAGCTTTTCGGCGGGGATGCGCACCTGCTTCATGGTGTCGCGGTCTCGCACGGTCACGCAGCCGTCGGTTTGGCTGTCGAAGTCGTACGTCGCGCAGAACGGCGTGCCGATCTCGTCCTGCCTGCGGTAGCGCTTGCCGATGGAGCCGGTCTCATCGTAATCCGCAGAGAAGCGCTTGGCGAGCCGCTGCCAGATAGCGCGCGCCTTTTCGCCCAGCTTTTTGCTCAGCGGCAGCACGGCGCACTGGAACGGCGCGAGCGCGGGGTGCAGGTGCAGCACGATGCGGGAGTCTTTCTCGCTCAGTTTTTCCTCGTCGTAGGCGTCCACCAGGAACGCCAGCGCCACGCGGTCGGCGCCGAGCGAAGGCTCGACGACGTAGGGGATGTACCGCTCTTTCGTCTCCGCGTCGAAGTACTCCAGGCTTTTGCCGGAGTGCTGCTGGTGCCGGCTCAGGTCGTAGTCCGTGCGGTCGGCGATGCCCCACAGCTCGCCCCAGCCGAACGGGAAGAGGTACTCGATGTCCGTCGTGGCCTTGGAGTAGAACGAAAGCTCCGCCTTTTCGTGGTCGCGCAGGCGCAGGTTCTGTTCCGTGAGGCCGAGGCTGAGCAGAAAATCCCGGCAGAATTTTCGCCAGTACCGGAACCACTCCATGTCCGTGCCGGGCTTGCAGAAGAATTCCAGCTCCATCTGCTCGAACTCGCGGATGCGGAAGATAAAGTTGCCGGGCGTGATTTCGTTGCGGAAGCTCTTGCCGATCTGGCCGATTCCGAACGGGATTTTCCGGCGGGTGGTGCGCTGCACGTTCGCGAAGTTGACGAAGATGCCCTGCGCGGTTTCCGGCCGCAGGTAAAGCTCGTCCTTGCTCTCTTCCGTCACGCCCTGAAAGGTCTTGAACATCAGGTTGAACTTGCGGATGGGGGTGAAGTCGGTGGAGCCGCACACCGGGCATTTGATGCCGTGCTCTTTGATGTAGGCGCTCATCTGCTCGAAGGTCATGCCGTTGGCGTCGCCGCCCGCGTCCTCAATCAGCTTGTCGGCGCGGTGGCGGGTCTTGCAGGAGCGGCAGTCCATCAGGGGGTCGGAAAAGCCGCCCACATGGCCGGAAGCCACCCACACCTGCGGGTTCATCAGGATGGCCGCGTCGAGGCCCACGTTATAGGGGCTTTCCTGCACGAATTTCTTCCACCACGCGCGCTTGACGTTGTTCTTGAACTCCACGCCCAGCGGGCCGTAGTCCCACGCGTTGGCGAGGCCGCCGTAGATTTCGGAGCCGGGGTAGACGAACCCGCGGCTTTTGCACAGGGAGACAATCTGGTCCATGGTCTTCTCGCTTGCTTGCATCTTTTTTATCTTCCTCCACGCGGGGGACGCTGGCTGCGCCCCCCGCTTATTTTTGCCTGAAAATCACCAGTTTGCTCAGCACATAGTTGATGGCCACGACGACCACGTTGTCGGCGATTTTGGCCCACAGGCCGCTCCAGTGCCCTAAGTCGATCAGCAGCCACAGGCAGACGTAATCCACCCCCAGCGACAGCAGCCGAGCCCCGAAGAAGCCGAAAAACTCGCGCCAGAAAACCGCCGCCGTAAAGCTCTTGCTCTTGAAGACGTACAGCTTGTTCGTGATGAACGCAAACAACACGGCCAGTACCCACGCCGCCGCGTTGGAAACCTGCCACGACAGATGCAGCACCGTGTTGGCATACTGGAACACCACAACGTTGATCACCGTGGTCAGCACGCCGAACAGAATGTAAAGCAACATCTCCGGTGTGGTGAAAAAGCGCCAGATTTTTTTGATGGGATTCATGCCGGCACCGCCGTTTCCCGCAGAATCGACAGGACCCGAACGAAATAAATTAAATATAGTGTACCATCTTCATTCTCAACTTGCAAGCAGCGTGACGCTGCATCACCGAACGCACGTATGGTTTCCCGGCGGGCATGAAGAGGCTTTGCGCCGCGGCCGTAGCAGGTTTGCCCCTTCACGGGTTTGCTGCGGGCGGTGCGGTGAAAACCGGCAGCTTTGTTTGCCGGGACGGAA
>DHOB01000082.1:71337-72953 GCA_002409675.1 Ruminococcaceae bacterium UBA5401 | reverse complement strand
AGCCGTGAGCCGGCCGCTTTTTTCTCTGGGAGAAAGGCTTTCTCTGTGCGCCGCCATGGTCCGGCCGCAGGCGGCGCTGGCGGACGTCGGCACGGACCACGCCTACCTGCCCGTGTGGCTTGCCCGGAAAGGGCTGGTCCGCAGCGCGGTCGCCGCGGATGTGCGCCCGGGCCCGCTCCAGCGGGCGCGGCGGAACATCGCGCGCTACGGCGTGGGCGGCGTCGTGACGGCGCGCCTTTCGGACGGCCTGGACTCCGTCCGGCCGGAAGAGGCGCGGGACGTTGTGATGGCCGGGATGGGCGGCCTGCTGATGGCGCGCGTCATCGCCCGGACGCCGTGGCTCCGGGAAGGGGACCGGCGGCTGATTCTGCAGCCGATGACCTCCGCCGAAGACCTGCGCCGCGCCCTGTCGCGGCAGGGCTTCGCCGTGCTGCGGGAGCGGTGCGCGCGCGAAAACGGGCATGTGTACTGCGTGATGCTCTGCGCGTACGACCCGCCGCGCTGCGGCGGCTGGGACGAGCGCTTTTTTTACACCGGCCGCGTGTCCGCAAAAACGCCGGAAAACCGGCAGTACCTGCGCCGGCAGACGATTGTGCTGAAGAAACGCATCCGGGGCGCGCGCCTGGAAGGCCGGCCGGAAGAGGCCGAAAAACTTTCGGCCGTCCGCGCCCAGATCGGCGCGCTTCTTCAGCGCGAGCGGATTTTGAGAAGGAGGAAACGGATTTGACGACGGTAGGGGATATTTACCGGTTCATCGACGGCTTCGCTCCGTTTCGCACCGCGATGGATTTTGACAACAGCGGCCTTCTGGCCGGGGAGCGGGAAACCGGGGTCCAGACGGTCCTCCTTTCCCTCGACATCACGCCGGACGTCGTGAAAGAGGCCGCCCGGCTTCCCGCGCAGCTGATTGTGAGCCACCATCCGGTCATCTTTCACCCGCTGCGTTCCCTGCGCCCCGGCACGGCGCCCTATCTTCTGGCCCGGTGCGGGATTGCCGCAGTCTGCGCCCATACCAATCTGGACCTGGCGCCGGGCGGGGTCAATTCCTGCCTTGCCGCGCGCCTGGGGCTGCACGGCCTGCGGGCCGTGCACACCTGCGGCGGGACCGGTCTGGCCGAGGCGGTCGCGGGCGAAACCGACCGGGCGTACGCGCCGCGGGAGTTCGCGGAGTTCGTCAAGCGCGCCCTCGGCTGCGATGGGCTGTTCTATGCCGACGGCGGCCGCCCCGTCACGCGCGTGGGGCTGTGCGGCGGCTCGGGCTCCAATTATGTGTACGAAGCGGCGGAGCAGGGCTGCCAGGCCTTTGTGACGGGCGAAGCGAAGCACCACGAGCTGACGGACGCCGAGAACCTCGGCGTCACGCTGGTGGCCGCGGGGCATTACTACACGGAGGACGTGGTGATTCGCCCGCTGCTGGAGCGGCTGAAAAAGGCGTTTCCGGACGTGGCGTTCCGCCGCGCCGAAGCGTCGCACTGCCCCGCGAAATACCTGTAAGGCCCGGGAGGAACGTGCATGGCTCTGGACGGAGCTTTTCTGCGTCATCTGAAGCGCGAGATCGAAGAGAACGCGCTCGGCTCCAGAATCGATAAAATCTATCAGCCCGCGCGGGACGAGCT
>DHOB01000082.1:23513-71093 GCA_002409675.1 Ruminococcaceae bacterium UBA5401 | reverse complement strand
AAAATCATCCCCGAAAACCCGAAGCAGCCCCCCATGCTCTGCATGCTGCTGCGCAAACGCCTGACGGGGGCCCGCCTGCGCGCAGTGCGCCAGCCCGGGCTGGAGCGGCTGCTCTGCCTCGACTTTGAGACGGTCAGCGAGCTGGGGGACCCGGTCCTCCTGACCCTGATTGTGGAGGTGATGGGCCGGTACAGCAACGCGATCCTGGTCGGGAGCGACGGTAAAATCATCGACGCCCTGCGGCGCGTGGACGCGAGCATGTCGTCCGAGCGGCTGATCCTTCCGGGCGTGGCGTACCGCCTTCCCCCGCCGCAGAACAAGCTCTGCCTGCTGACCGCGGACCGGCGGGAAATCATCGCGCGCGTGCGCGCGATGCCGGTCGGGACGGGGCTCGCCAAGGCCCTGCTCGCCGCGCTGCAGGGCCTTTCTCCGGTCGTCTGCCGCGAGCTGCAGCACCTCACCGGCCGCGGGCAGGAGCTGCGCGTGGGCGGCATGACGCCGGAACAGTTCGACCGGCTCTCGTTTTTCCTTTCCCGTTTGGCGGAAACCGTAAAAAATGCAGACGGCGCCCCGTATCTGGCGGCGGACCTTTCCAGAAAGCCGCTGGATTTTTCGTTCCTTCCCATCACCTACTACGGCACCGCCGCCGTGGTCACGCGCAAGGACGGCTTTTCGCAGCTGCTGGACGATTTTTACGGCGAGCGGGACCGCCTGGCCCGCATCCATACGCGCTCGCTGGACCTGCTGCGCGTCCTGACCACCGCCTCGGACCGGCTGAGCCGCCGCATCGGCGCGCAGCAGGCGGACCTCAAACGCTGCACCCGGCGGGACCGGCTCCGCATCTTCGGAGATCTGCTCAACGCGAACCTTTACAGGCTTAAAAAAGGGCCCGCTTCCGTGACGCTGCCGGATTTTTACCGGGAGGGCCAGCCGCCCGTCGCCATTCCGCTCGACCCCCTTCTGACGCCCGCGCAGAATGCCCAGAAGTATTACAAAGAATACAGAAAGGCAAAAACAGCAGAGAAAGTCCTTTCCGTACAGATTTGGAAAACCCAGCGGGAGCTCTCTTATCTGGAGACCGTGTTTGACGAGCTGAGCCGCGCCTCCGGCGAACGGGACCTGGACGAAATCCGCGCCGAGCTGACGGAGCAGGGGTACCTGCGCCGGCCCAGAGAGGGCAAGAAAGACAGGCGCGGCGGCGGGGGTCAGCCGCCGCTGGAGTTCCGTTCCAGCGACGGGCTTCCGATTCTGGCGGGGCGGAACAACCGGCAGAACGATTTCCTGACCCTGAAGCAGGCCAAAAAGAACGACCTGTGGTTCCATACGAAGAACATCCCCGGCTCGCACGTCATCCTCGTCCTTCACGGCAAAAAGCCGACCCCCGCCGCCATTTCAGAGGCCGCGCAGGTCGCCGCCTACCACAGCCGAGGGCGGGGTTCCTCCAACGTCGCGGTGGACTATACCCCCGTGCGGTTTGTGAGCAAGCCGCAGGGCGCGAAGCCCGGCATGGTCATCTATGTGGGCAACAAGACCGTGTTTGCCTCGCCGGACAGGGCCGCCGTGGAAAAGCTGAAGGTGAGCCGATGATTGGCAAGGTCCCGCAATCATGGTATAATATAAAAAATTCGGACAGACAGGCAAGGGAGGTGCGCCCATGACGGCGGAACATCTCGGCACGGGAAACAGTTTGAGGAACACGGTGCTGTTTGGCGCCTTCGCCGTTCTGATGCTGGTCGCGAACCTGCTGGCGGCGCTGGGCGGAGCGTACCAGGAGACCGCCGTCTGCGTGATGTTCGCGGCGAACGCGGCGCTGAACGTCGCCGTGCTGGCGGATGTGTTCGCAAACATCCGGCGCGATTTTCCGCTGCTGGTTTTCACCGCCTCGTTCGACCTGCTGCTGCTCGGGCGGGTCTACGTTTCTTTCTTTGGCGACTATGAGCATATCCTGTACCGGCTGGAGGCCAGGGACTTCGGCACGCTGTTCGACGCCCTGCAGATTGTCACGCTGGCCTTTTTTTTCGTCTACGCGGCGTACAAGCTCTCGGCGCCGCTGTTTGTGCGCCGGGAAGCCGCCCTGCGCGAGAAGCGGAGCGGCGCCGTGCGCAGGAACGCGCTCCTGCCCGTGATCCGGCAGATCTGCGTGGCCGTGCTGCTGGTCAGCTCGCTCGCGTTCTTTTACACGCTCTTCCGCAGCATTCTGTATGTGTTCCGCCACGGGTATCTCGGCTCCTACATCCAGCAGGCGGAGGACGACGTCCCCTCCGCCATCAGCCGCCTTTCCACGCTCTTTGCGCCCGCGTTCGCGGCCTTTCTCGCCACAATGCCGAGCAGGCGGCAGATGAAGCTGCCGCTGGCCGTTTACGGGGTCTATATGCTGGCTTCGCTGTTTACGGGCAAACGGAACACGTTTGTGTGCGAGGTGCTGATGCTCGTGATTTATTTTGTGCTGCGCGACGGCCTGCGGGCCAGAGAGAACCGGCTGTTCCGGAAGCGCACCGTGCTGTGGGCCGTGTTCGGCGCCGTGGCGCTGATGTATGTGCTGGAGCTGGTCGCGGAGATCCGCGCCGGCCACGGGGTCCGCGCCAGGGGCGTCTTCGACTCGCTGGTCAGCTTTGTGTATTCCCAGGGCGCCAGCTTCCGCGTGATTATCCAGACCGTCAACAACTGGGACCTGTTCGACCATTCCCAGGCCTACCGGTTTCTGTTCTATCCGTTCGAGCAGTTTGCGCACAACAATATTTTCATCCGCACAATGTTCGGCCTGAACCCGATTGTGGAGGTCCAGAACACCGAGTTTGTCCAGACCACCTCTAATTTTGCGCATGTGCTCACCTATATGGTGGACCCCGGGCGCTACCTTTCCGGGGGCGGCTTCGGCACCTCTTTTGTGGCGGAGGCGTTCGTGGCGTACGGGATGGCCGGCGTCGCGGCGGTCAGCGCGCTGGTCGGGGTGGCGTTCCGATTCTTTTCGTCCCTGCTGACGCGGCACTGGGTGGTCATCGCCCTGGGTCTGATTGCCCTGAAGGACTTTATCTATCTGCCGCGCAATTTCGCCTTCCTGTGGGTGACGAACACCTTCAATTTCACCTACCTGTGCTTTTTTGCCGGGGTGTACCTGCTCGCCCTGCTGTTCGTCAGGCTGGGCGCCCACGTGCGCCGGGCGCCGGGCGGCTTCGCCGCACGGCCGGCCGCGGAGGAAAAGACGTGAAGATTCTGCTTTTGCTGACAACGGCCTTTCCCTGCGGAAAGGGGGAGGAGTTCCTTTCGGCGGAGCTGGAGCGGGCGCGCGGGTTCGACCGCATTCTGGTGTGTCCCTGCGGCGCCGGCGCGGGCGGCGCGCCGACGCGGGCGGTTCCCCGCGGGGCGGAATACGTCCCCCTGCCCGCCGTGAAGTCGGGCCGCGCGGCATACCTGCGCGTGGGGGCGCGCCCCTGCGTCCTCGGCGAGGCTTTCCGGCTGCTGCGCGCGCGCCGGCTCACCGCAGGCCGCCTGCACGAGCTGCTGTTCTTCATGAAGAACGCGGACCGCATTTTCCGCGGGCTCAGGCGCCTTCCGCTGCCCGCGGCGGACGAGGTCGTCATTTACAGCTACTGGTTCTACGACGCGGCGGCGGCGGGCGCGCTGTTCGCCCGCTTTCTGCGCCGCAAGGGCGCCGCGGTCCGGCAGATTTCGCGCGCGCACGGGTTCGACATCCACCCCGAGCGGGCAAAATACGGCTACCTCCCCATGCGGCCCTTTCTGCTCCGCCGTGTGGGGCGGGTCTACGCATGCTCGCAGGACGGCGCGCGGACGCTCCGGGCGGAGTTCCCGCAGGATGCCGCAAAGATAAAAACGGCGTACCTCGGCACGCGGGACTGCGGCCCTGGCCGGTGTGCGCGCGAGCCGTTCCACGTGGTCTCCTGCTCTTACATGGTGCCGGTCAAGCGGCTCCATCTGATTGCGCAGGCCCTGCGGCAGGCGGATTTCCCGGTGCTCTGGACGCACCTCGGCTCCGGCCCGGAGGAAGGGCGGGTCCGCGCACTTGCGGAGCGGTTCCCGCCCCATGTGCGCGCGGAGTTCCTGGGGCAGCGCCGGAATGAGGAGATTCTCGGCTACTACAAAAAAACCTCCGTCTCCGTGTTCCTCAACGTGAGCGCCAGCGAAGGGATTTCGGTCTCGATGATGGAGGCCTGCTCGTTCGGTTTTCCGATTCTTGCGACCGGGGTCGGCGGGACGGGGGAGATTGTGTCCGACGGGGCCAACGGCTTTCTGCTGCCGGCGGATTTTACGCCGCGGATGTTTCTGGACGCCCTGCGCCGCATCCGCGCGATGAAAGAGGAGGAGTACCGTTCCCTCTGCGCCCGGTCGCGCGGAATCTGGGAGGAGAAATTCGACGCGGCGAAAAATTATGACAGGTTTTACGGGGAGATCGGAAGATGAAACTGATGTACCTGACTTTTCAGGAGGAGGCTCCGCTCTACCTGGGCGTCGTCCGGAAAATCGGCTGGCAGGCGGAGGCGTTCCGAAAGCTCGGGTTCGACGTGACCTATACCTTATGGAGCGGCCGCTCCTTCCGCTTCATTACAAAAGGCGGGGCCGAGGCGAAGACCATCTCCGGCGGGCACGGCATGATGCGGAAATTTTCAGAGGCCGCCCGGCTGTACCTGAATTCCCATCCGTTCGACGTGCTCTATCTGCGCCTGGACCGGATCAGCTTTGACGTTCTGCGCCTGTGCCGGGCGGCCAGGGCCAACGGCGCGAAGACCGTGGTGATAGAGCTGCCGAATTACCCGTATCTGCGGGATTATATCGGGAGCGCCGACGGGGTCCGGCCGCTTTCCAGACGCCTGGCGGTGAGGCTCCGCATCCTCGGCACCGTGGCCGAAGACCGTCTTTCGGCGTTGGGCCTGCGCAGGCTGGTGGACGCCGCCGTGCTGATCGGCAACCGCGCGGACCGCTTTTTCGGCGTAAAAGCCATCAATATCAGCAACGGGGTCGACGTGGATGCCATGAGCGCCGTCCCCCCGAAGAACAACCCGCGCGAACTCGTGCTGATCGGCGTGGCGGGGACCCTCTGGTGGCAGGGGTACGACCGCGTTCTGGCCGGCATGCACCGGTATCAAAAAGAAAAACCGGCGGCGGGCCCGAACATCCGGTTCATCCTGGTGGGCGGGGACAGGAAGGAAATGCCGGAATTTTTGAGCCTGGTGCGCCGGTACGGGCTGGAAGACAGCGTGGAATGCCCCGGCTTTCAGAGCGGGAAGGCGCTGGACGCTTCCTATGCACGCGCCGACCTGGGCGTCTCCACGCTGGGGTGCTATCGGCGCGGCCTTCGGTCGTGCTCGTCGCTCAAGGCCAGGGAATACTGCGCCAGGGGCCTTCCGTTCCTCTACGCCTATGAGGACGCCCTGCCCCCGGACGCCCCGTTCGCGCTGAAGCTGCCCAACGACCCCTCCCCCGTGGATATGGACGCCGTGGTGCGCTTTGCGGAAAACTGCCGCCGCCACCCCGAAATTTCAGAGCGGGAGAGAGCGTTTGCGCGGGAGCATTACGACTGGAAAAACATCATGAAGCGCGTGCTCGATTTTGCACAGGCCGCTGCGGTTTAAAAACATTAGGAGGCTTACCGATGGAACTGTTTGTGAGTTTTTCAGAGATTGCCCGGTATTTCCGGCGAAACAGGCCAAAATTCATCCTGGTGATACTTGCGGCGGGGATCGTGTGCGGCCTGCTTCCGCTCAAATTCGCCCAGCACACTTACAGCGGGAACACCACCCTCACGTTCACCTGCCCGGTCCCCGAAAATGCGGAAAGCGACTACCAGCTCCAGTACACCAACGTCCTTTACAGCCGGGTGCAGGCCGCCGTGGCGCTGGCGGAGGAGAACAAGCTGCTGACCGAAACCGCCCGCCGGAGCGGCGTGGACGAAGCGGACATCAGCAAGATCACCGCCGAGCAACTTAACTCCTCGCCCGTGGTCAAGGTGACCGTCTACACCTCCAACGCGGGCAAGGCCGCCCTTCTCTCCGACACGGCCGCGCAGCTTCTCGCCGACGATATGGAGAAGCAGTTCCCGTCGCCGAAGCTCACGGCGAGAATCAGCGATCCCTCCATTCCCGCGAAGCCGCAGTCGAAAAAATCGGCCATGGTGAAGTCCGGAATCCTGGGACTGCTCCTCGGCTTCGTCCTTTCGCTGTGCTACGGCATCATCCGGGTCCTGAGCGACCACACGGTCCGCAACAGCCGCTTTGCGGAGGAAGCGCTGAAGACGAGCCTGCTCGCCGAAATCCCGGCCGGCAACAGCGGCGATGCGTTCCGCCGGATGCGCTCCGCGGCGCTGCACCAGGCCCCGGACGCCGGGATTTTCCTGGTCACGGGCGTCTGCAGCGGGGACGGCGGGGACGCCGTGGCGGCGGGCTTTGCCGCCTCGCTCGCCCAGACGGGCAAAACGGTGCTGGCGGTCGACGCGGACCTGCACGACCCGCAGCTTGCTTCGCGGGCGGGTCTTGCGGCCGGCAAAACGCTCGCCGACGTGCTGGGCGGCTCCTGCCCGCTGGAGCAGGCCGCGGCCGCCGTCCCCTCGCAGCCTGGGCTCAGCGTCCTTGCCGGCTCGCCGGTGAAAGACGCCAGCCCCGCGGATCTGTTTGCGGGCGAAAAGTTCCGGAAGCTGCTGGCCGACGCCGCCGGGCGCTACGACTATGTGGTCCTCTGCGCGCCGGCCGACGCCGACTACCCGGACGCCGAGAACCTCGCCGGGCGCTCCCAGGCCGTGATTCTCACCATCCGCTACGGCTCGACGCCGTTCCAGAGCATGAAAGAGGCCTGCCGCCGCATCGCGGTGGCGGGGGGCCGGCTCGCGGGCTTTGTGACGACCGACGCATAGCCTTCCTGCGGTGCAGGGGCGTGGTATAATCGCCGTTTTCCGGAAGATACTAAACGGCGGTGATAAAAGATGGCAATCTCCTTTGTACGCACCCTGCTGCTGTACATAGTGGTGGTGGCAGCGGTCAGGCTGATGGGAAAACGGCAGATCAGCGAGCTCCAGACCAGCGAGCTGGTCGTCACGCTGCTGATTTCAAACCTCGCGTCCGTCCCGATGCAGGACACGGGCAAGCCCCTTGTCGGCGGCCTGGTGCCGATTGCGGTGCTTGTGATATGCGAGATTTTCGCCTCCGGCCTGATGGTGAAAAACGGGCTGTTCCGAAAGCTCATCTGCGGCCGCCCCATCATCGTGATTTACAACGGAAAAATCCAGCAGAGTGAGATGCGCCGCCTGCGCATGACGACGGAGGACCTCTGCGAGCAGCTTCGCCAGAAGGACGTGTTCAGCATCCAGGACGTCGCGTATGCGATTGTGGAGACCAACGGCAAGCTGAGCGTGATTAAAAAACCGGACAAAGAGCAGCCCACCGCCGGGATGCTCAACGTTGTCCCGCCGGATACCGGGCTTGAGACCGTCGTCGTGAGCGACGGCGTGATTTCGGACGTTTCACTTGCCCTCAGCGGCAAAAACAGGGCCTGGGTCGAAGGGGTCCTGAACAAAGAGGGGCTTCTTCTGCCCGACATCTTTCTGATGACCGCCGACATGAAAGGCGATTATTTTATCGTGAGGAAGGATGAGGGCAAATGAAACGCGTATGGTGTGCGCTGGCGCTGCTCGTCGTGGTGATTCTGGTCTCCGTGTTCGGCATCCTCCATACCCGCAGGGTCACGGCCCAGATGGCGCAGGTCGTGGAGCAGGCCAAGGACGCGCAGGAGACGGGCGACGAAAAAAGCGCCCTGCGGCTGAGCCGGCAGGCGTCGCAGGCCTGGAAGGATGCGCACCCCGTGCTCTGCGCCTATATGGAGCACACCACGCTGAGCGAGGTCGACCAGCTTCTCTGCGGCCTGCCGGAGCTTTGCCGCAACGGGGCGAAGGACCAGTTCCTCTCGGACTGCGACAAGGTCCTCGCCCAGTTCGATTATATGGCGGAATCCGAAATCCCGGACGTGAAAAATATCTTCTGACCCCATGGGAAGATACGGGAGGGGCCGCCCCGGCGCATCTGCGCCGGGGCGGCCCCTCCCGTGGACTTTAGAATCCGGAGAGCAGCGCCCGGGCGAATTTCCGGTAGTTGGTCTCGGAGCAGAAATTGTCCTGCCAGATTTGCCGGGAGGCGCCGCGCAGCGCCTGCTTTTCGCTCTGCGGCATCCGGATGAGTTCCCGGATTCTCTGCGCCAGTTCCCCGGGTGCGAAATCCGGCTTTAAAAGGAAGCCGTTTTTTCCTTCCCGCACGATTTCGGAAGTCCCGCCCACGTCCGTGGCCAGCACGGGGATTCCGAACGAGCACGCCTCCATGATGCTGACGGGCAGCCCCTCCGAGCTGCTGGTGTTCACGAAGCAGTCCACCGGGGTCCTGGCGTAGAAGTCCATCAGCTCCCTGTTTTTCACCTCGCCGGCGAAACGGCATTTCATAAAGCCGAGGTTCTGCGCCGCGTACTGTTTCAGCTCCTCCAGCCCGTCGCCCGCCCCGAAATGCGTCCACTTCAGAGCGAGCCCGTCGCCAGCCAGCCGCGCGAGGGAGCGGGCCAGCAGGTCCACGCGCTTGACCGGGGCGATGTGGCAGCAGCTCACGATATGGAAAGCGCCGCCCCTGTTTTGCGGGCCGGCGCCGAAATCCCGTGTGCCAAGGTAGGCGGTCCGCACTTTGCCGGCGTATTCGGGGCAGGTCTGCCGGAGCAGGCGGGCGCCGTCCGTCGAGCAGGGAAAGACCGCGTCGAGATTTTTGAGCAGGTAGGGGCGCATCGGCAGGTACCCGAGCGGGTTTTTGGAGGGGTACAGGTCGTAGCGGTGGGCGCGGCTCACGGCGCGCGTCTGCCCGGCCCGGCAGGCTTCGCGCAGGCCCACCGCGGCGGCGGCGGTGTCGTAGAGCCAGTAGCTGTAAAACACGACCCGGTCGCCCCGCGAGAAACCGGCGCCCGCGAGAACGGCGGCCGCCGCCTTGGCAACGGCCCTTCCCTTTGCGGCAAAGTAGGCGAAAAACAGGCGCCGCAGCGGCGAGTGTGCGACCGCCGCGCGCTCCGCGGGACCGTAGGCCTCCTTCGGCGGGGCCAGCGCGGGCCCGAGGGCCGCGAAGGGGACGCTCCGGCGGATGCGGCCGGCGTCAACCGCGTGGGGCTCGACGTTGCCGGGCACCGCCCGGGTCGGCACGGCCGGCCCGGAGACCGAGGTCGCAATCAGAATCACCCGGTCGAATTCCCGCGCGACGACGGGCAGCTCGTTTTCGATGAATTCTTCCCCGATGCCGTAGGGGTAGCGCTTGGTCAGCATCACAAGACAGTTGCTCATGTTTTCCCCGCTCCGTTTCTGATGCCCTAAGCATAGCATATCGGGCTTTGCTTTTCAACCGCGGGGCGGGCCCGGCGGCCCGCCCCGTCCTTGTATTTTGCGCGGGAAGATGATATAATAAACCGCGTTTCGGTTGGCTTTTTTCGGAGGGAAGCTGCCGCGCCCCGCACGGGCGCGGCGCCTTTCCGGGGACTATCGCTGCGGAGGACGGGAGGTCTGGCTGTGCCGCAGATCAGCATCGTCGTTCCGGTCTACAATGTGGAGCGGTATCTGGACCAGTGCGTCAAGAGCATCCTGGCGCAGAGCTTCGCCGATTTTGAGCTTCTGCTGGTCAACGACGCCTCCACCGACGGCTCGCTGGAGGTCGCGCGGAAGTACGGCTTCGACCGGCGCGTCAAAATCTTCGACAAGCCCCACGGCGGCCTGGGGGATACCCGCAACTACGGCGCGCGGCGCGCGACGGGCAAATACCTTCTGTTCGTGGATTCCGACGACTGGGTGGAGGAGGACATGCTGCGCGACCTGTTCTCTTTCGCGCAGGCCTACCGCGCCGACCTGGTCGTCTTCAACTATGTCCGGGAGAATGCGGCGGGGCCCGGCAGCCGCGTCTGCCGCCTGCCGCTGCGGTACCCGGAGTTCGGCCGGCAGGCCGGCGAGCGCATCATCGCCGAGCTGGTCGGGCCGGACGCGGAGGACGGGCCGTGGAAAGACGCCGAGATGCTGGGCAGCGCGTGGCGGCGGATGTACCTGCGGAGCTGGTTTGTGGAAAACGGCATCGCGTTCGGCGACGAGCGGAAGATCATGCTGGAGGACCTGCCCGCCTCGCTCTATGCGCACTGCGTCGCCCGGCGGCTGCTCGTGGTGGGCGGCGCCTACTACCATTACCGCTGGAACCCGGATTCCCTCAGCACGCGGTACCGCCCGCACAGGATGGAGATGCTGACCGCGTGCTTCTCGCTGGTGGAGCGGATTCTCCGCTCGCAGGGGCGGGCGGAGCAGTACGAGCAGCGCCACCTCGCGTGGTTCCTGCGCAGCGCGGCCCATTCCTCGCTGGTCAACTGCTTCAGCCCCAAAAATCCGGCGGGCTTCCGGGGGCGCTGGCGCGAGGTGCGCGGCATTCTGAAAAGCCCCCTCCTGCGCAGGGCCGCGCGGTCGGATTACCTCAGCCGCGGCTCGCGGGCGGACCGCGTCGTGCTGCACGTCCTGCGCCTGCGCTTCACGGCGCCGGTGTATCTGTTCTACCGGATTTATTCCCGCATGCTGCGGAAGCGGACAAGCCGCGGGTGAAAGATTGGATGGGAGCGGAATGCCGAAAAAAAAGCGTGTCCTTTTTATCAACTACAGCCTGCACAGCGGCGGGGTCGAAAAGAGCCTCGTGACGATTCTGTCGCTTTTCGACTACAGCCGGTATGAGGTGGACCTGCAGCTTTTTCTCGACGAGGGCCTTTTCCTCAGCCGCGTGCCCCCGCAGGTCCGTCTGCTGCCGCCGCTTTTCCCCGCGGAATACGGGGGGAACATCCGCCGGGCCTTTCCCGCCCTGCTGCGCGGGGGGCACCCGCTGCTGGCGCTCGGCCGGCTGCTGGTCAGCCTCGCCGGCCTGCGCGGCACCATGGGGCGGCGGCTTGCGAAGATGTGGAAGGTGGAGCGCCTCTTCCTGCGCCCGGCGCGCCGGCGGTACGACGCCGCGGTCGCGTTCATGGAAGGGCAGCCCCTCTATTACAACGTGACGAAAGTCGAAAGCGACGTCAAAATCGGGTTCATCCACGGCGATTACGGGGCGATGGGCCTGTGCCGGGAATACGACCTGCCCTTCATCGGGAAGCTGGACTTCCTCTGCACGGTTTCGGAATCCTGCCTTTCGGCGCTGAAACGGGCCTTCCCGGGATACGCGGGCCGGTGCCGCCTGATTTACAACATCCTTTCGGCCGGCTTCCTGCGCTCGCTGGCGGAAGAGGGCCCCGGCTATGCCGACGGCTTCGACGGCCCGCGCGTGCTTTCCATCGCCCGCCTTTCGCACCAGAAGGGGCTGGACATCGCCCTGCCGGCCGTGGCTGCGCTGCTGCGGGGCGGCCTCTCGTTCCGGTGGTACATCATCGGCGTCGGGCCGGAGGAAGAAAAGCTCCGCAAAACGGCGGAGCAGCTCGGCGTGCGGGAGCAGGTGGTCTTCCTCGGCGAGCGCGCGAACCCCTATCCGTTCCTCAAAGACTGCGACGTGTACCTGCAGCCGAGCCGCTTCGAGGGCAAGGCCATCGCCGTGGACGAGGCCAAGGCCCTGTGCCGCCCGATTCTGCTGACCGCGTTTTCCACGGCGGCCGACCAGATTTCTTCCGGTGAGAACGGCCTGATTGTGCCGATGACCCCCGAAGGGGTGGAAAACGGCCTGCACAGGCTGCTCACCGACTCCGCCCTGAGGGAAAGATTTTCCGCCGCCCTCGCGCGGGAGGACCCCTCCAACGAAGGGGAAATCGAAAAACTGTACGCCCTGATGGACGGCCGGGGAACGGCGGAACAATAGGGCTTCGGCTTTTATTCGCCGCCTCCGGTTTCCGCCGGGGGCGATATTTTGTATCATGCCCGGCGGCGCAGGCATTTTTCCCGGATTTTCGGAATAAAGATGAATATCACAGATACGGGAAGGTGCCGATATGGAATATATGGTGGAAGTGGAGCCGCAGGTCCGGGTCTACCTGAACGACATCAACCCGGCCGGGAAGAAGCCGGTCCTGTTCCTGCACGGGTGGCCGGCCAGCCACAGGATGTTTGAGTACCAGTACAACGCGCTTCTGGCCATGGGCTGCCGCTGCATCGGGATGGACATGCGGGGCTTCGGCAAGTCGGATAAGCCGCTTTCCGGCTACGGGTACGACCGGCTTGCGGACGACGTGCGGTGCGTGATTGAGTTTCTGCACGCCGAAGACCTGACCCTCGCGGGGCACTCGACCGGCGGCGCCGTCGCCGCCCGCTACATGGCCCGGCACGGCGGGTACGGCGTCGCCCGGCTGGCGCTTCTTGCCGCCGCAGCGCCGAGCCTGATTCGCCGGCCCGGCTTCCCCTACGGGATTTCGGGCGCGGAGGTGGAGGACATCATCGGGGCCACGGGCCGGGACCGCCCGCAGATGCTGCGCGATTTCGGGGAGACTTTCTTTTACCGCAAGGTCACGCCCGCGTTCGCGCAGTGGTTCTTCCTGATGGGCCTTGAGGCGGCGAGCTGGTCCACCATGGCGGTTTCGCGTGCGTGGCTGGTGGAGACGCTGTTCGACGACCTTGCGAAGATCCGGGTCCCGACCCTCATCCTGCACGGCATCCACGACCGGGTCTGCCTCTTTCCGCTCGCCGTCGCCCAGCACGAGGCCGTCGCGGGCTCCGTGCTGGTTCCGTTCAAAAACAGCGGGCACGGCCTGTTTTACGACGAGCGTGAAAAATTCAACCGCGAGCTGGCCCGCTTTCTGGGGCTTTCTTAGATCTTCTGAATTTTTCGTTCCGGAACTTACATTTAAAAAGCGCCGGACGCTCCCTTCCCCGGTGTGGGGGAAGGGCTTTTTTAATTTCGGCGCTGCTGCCGGGCTTGCATCCGGGCGGGCGGATTGTTATAATAGTTTAGATTTACAGCTGCGCGCGGGGCAAAACGGGCCCGTCCGCATGGGACTTTCTATAAAAGAAAAGGACGGATTTGAAAATGGCGAAAGTCGCCCTGATTGCCTATACGCCGGAGCCGGAAAAGGTCGTGGCGGCCGCGGCGAAGCTGTGCTACTCCTCCGCGGGAATCTCGCAGATTGCGGAGGGCCTGACGCCCGAAAAGACGGCCGCCTTCGTCCAGAAGCTGGCGGAGATGGGGCACGAAAGCCCGCTGGAACACGCCTCCTTCACGTTCGGCATCGCGGGCGTTTCCCGCTCGTTCCTGGCCCAGATTACGCGGCACCGCATCGCTTCCTACAGTGTGAAGAGCCAGCGCTATGTCGGCGAAGCGGAGTTCGGCTATGTCGTCCCGCCAGAAATTGCGGCCGTTCCGGAAGCGAAGCGGGAATTCGAGCAGGCAATGGAGGAGGACCGCCGGCATTACGCCCGGCTTGCCGCCCTGCTGACGGAAAAGCACCGGCGCGCGCTGCTGGAGGCCGGGAAAGACGGGAAGACCGCCCTGCGCGAGGCGCGCCGTAAGGCGCGGGAGGACGCCCGCTTCGTGCTGCCGAACGCCTGCGAGACGGAGATGGTCTGCACCTTCAACGCGCGCGAGCTGCTCCATGTCTTTTCGCTGCGATGCTGCCTGCGGGCCCAGTGGGAAATCCGCGGCGTCGCGAACGAAATGCTCCGCCTGGCGCGGGGCGCCGCGCCCCACATTTTTCTGCATGCGGGGCCGCCCTGCGTGCGCGGCGGCTGCCCGGAAGGGCCGATGTCCTGCGGGCGCGCCGAGGAGATCCGGCGGTTTTACGCGCGGCGGGGAGAAAACCCGTGAGCGGGAAGCTCGTCCTGCTGGAGGGCCTGGACGGCAGCGGCAAGACTACGCAGACGGCCCTGCTGGCGCGGGCCCTGCGCGGGCGGGGCGTGCCGCTGCGCCGGGTCAAATTCCCCCGCTACGGCGAGCCGTATTCCGAGCCGGTCCGCATGTACCTGGACGGCGAGTTCGGCAGGGACCCCGGCGACGTGAACGCCTACGCGGCCTCCACGTTCTTTGCGGTGGACCGCTATGCGAGCTTCCGCAGAGAATGGGGGGAGGACTACCGGAACGGCGTGCTGATTCTCGCCGACCGGTACGCGACCTCCAACGTGATTTACCAGATGCCGAAGCTCCCGCGCGCGGAATGGGACGGCTTCGTCGCGTGGCTGGAGGATTTCGAGTACGGCAAGCTGGGCATCCCGAAACCGGACCTCACGGTCTATCTGGACATGCCCGCCCCGGCTTCGGAAAGGCTGATTGAGAAGCGCTGCCTCGCGGGGGGCAGGCGGGATATCCACGAGAGCAGCTCGGCTTACCTCGCCGCCTGCCGCCGCAGCGCGGCCTACGCCGTGCGCCGGTTCGGGTGGAAAACGGTGGCCTGCGCCGAAAACGGCGCCCCCAGACCCGCGGAGCAGGTCCATGCGGAGATTCTGCGGATTGTGCTGCGGGAGCTGTGCGCCGGGGGCGGCGCTTCCCGCGCGGGGCTTACAAGATGATTGAATTTGCCCGGCGGGGGATGCGCGGCGAGCTTTCGACGCTCTGGCAGGCGGCCTTTCACGACCCGGCGCGGATTCCGCGCCATTTTCTCAACAGCGGCGTTTCGCCGCGGGACTGCGCGGTCTACCGCGTCGGCGGCAGGGTCGTTTCGGCGGTTTACCTGCTCCCCGCGCAGATTCTCGCGGGGGAGCGGCGGCTGCAGGCGCAGTATGTGTTCGCGGCGGCGACCCTGCCGGAATACCGCTCGCGGGGGTACATGTCCTCGCTGCTGGCGTTCGCCGCCCTGACTGGGGCGCGGCGCGGCGACTGCTTTTCCGCCGTGGTGCCCTCGGGGGAAGACCTGTTCGGCTTCTACGCGAAGCTCGGGTACGCCGATTTTTTCACGGTGCGGATGCTTTCGGTTCCGGCGGCGCGGATGCGCCGCGCTGCGGAAGGCGCGCGGTATGCGGGCAGGGTGCTCGCGCGGCCGGGGGAGCTCAACGCCCTGCGCGGCGCCTGCCTGCGCGGCTGCGGCGGCTCTCTGCTGTGGAGCGACCGGATGTTCTACGCCGCGTGTGGCATGAGCGGCGTTTACGGCGACCGGCTGGTCTGTGCCCGCGGGGGCGGCGGGCTGGGATACGCCCTCTGCCGCAGGGAAGGGGACGCCTGCCTGGTGCTGGAGCTGATGGCGGATGAAGCCGCCCTGCCGGCTCTCGCCGCGGCGCTGCTGCGGGAGATGCCCGCCGGGCGCTACCGGCTGCGCCTGCCCGCCGGATGCGGGCCGTTCCCGGGGGAAGGCGAAACGGCGCGCTTCGGGATGATAAAGCCGCTCGGAGGCGCGCTCCCCGGCGACGCGCAGCCCCATTTTCCGTATCTGGGCCTTGCGATGGACTGAGACCATCTCCGGCTTGTAAGGCACGGTGTTTTGAAATTTTAAAATCCCGCCGCGTGGCGGGCTGAAAGGAGTTTTTGCGATGATTGACCTGTTTCTGGCCGAAGGCTTTGAGGAAGTGGAGGCTCTGGCCCCGGTGGACATCCTCCGCCGCGCCGGCGTAAAGATTCAGACGGTCGGGGTCGGCGGCCCCCGCGTGCGGGGCTCGCACGGCGTCGAAGTGACCGCCGACGTCGAGGCGAAGGACATTTCCCTCGACCACCTGGACATGGTGATTCTGCCCGGGGGAATGCCCGGCACAAAAAACCTGGAGAAATCGCCCGTGGTGCGCGCCGCCATTCTGCACTGCGCGCAGGGCGGCAGGCGGATCGCCGCCATCTGCGCCGCGCCGTCGATTCTGGGGCACCTGGGGCTGCTGAAAGGGCAGACCGCGACCTGCTTCCCCGGTTTTGAACCGGAGCTCGGCGCGAAGGCCCTCTCCAAAGACCCGGTGTGCGTGAGCGGCCGGTTCGTGACCGCGCGCGGCGCGGGCGTGGCGGTCGATTTCGCCCTTAAAATCGTCGAAATCCTCTGCGGGGCGGAAAAATCCCGGCAAATCAGGCAAAATATTCAATGTATATAAAGAATATCCGCGAGGTCAAGCAGAACCTGCGCGCGCAGTGCCGGCGCTCCCGCAGCCGCATGGAACCGGACCGGAAGGCCGCGCTGGACGTCGCCATCCGGGAAAGGTTCCTCTCGCTGCGGGAATATGCCGGTGCGGAGGTCCTTTTCACCTATGTCAGCAAGCCTCTGGAGGTGGACACGCGGGGCATGATTTCCCGCGCGCTCGCCGCGGGGCGCCGGATTGCCGCGCCGCTCTGCATCCCGCAGACTTTGGGCATGCGGTTTTACGAAATCCGGTCGATGGAGGACCTTGTGCCCGGCCGCTACGGCGTGCTGGAGCCGGACCCCGCCCGCTGCGCGCCCGCCGGGGAGGCCGGGCCGGGGGTGCTGTGCGTCGTGCCCGGCCTCAGTTTCGACTCGCAGGGGTACCGCCTGGGGTACGGCAGGGGGTACTACGACCGCTTTCTGGCCGGCTTCGGCGGGGTGACGGTCGGGCTGTGCTACTCCGGATGCGTTCGGTGGGACCTGCCGCACGGCTATTACGACCGGCCCGTGGATATTCTTGTGACCGAAAAATACGTCCGGCGCCTGTCGGACGGGCACCTCAACTCGTGACAGCGGAGGAACGTGCATGAACGACGAACCCAGGGTCGGCGACGAGCACCGCAGAAAAGTCGAAAATTTCCGCCTGCAGATTCGCGGGGACGGGGAAGAAGAACGCCCCGAGGCCATCAGCAGCTACAGCGACCCGCGCGAGGCGCGGCGGCGCGCTTCTTTTCCGGAAGGCGCCGCCCTGGAGCGGGCCCGCCTTGCGCATACCCTGCGCGACCGGGAAAAGGGGCGGAAAAACAGGCGCTTTTTCCGCTTCATCTGGCTCTCCATGGTGCTGCTGGTTTCGCTGCTGCTGGCGAAATACGCGGTCTCCGGCGTCAACGACATGATGGGCGTCGGCCGGCAGAACGTGACCGTCACGGTGGAGATCCCGAAGAACGCGACGGTCGACCAGGTCGCGCAGGTGCTCCACCGGGCGGGCGCGGTGCGCGACGCCGCCTTTTTCAGGCTGTACGCAACCCTGACGGGCGCACCGAAAAAGTTCGACGGCGGCAGCTATAAAATCACCGCGGGGATGGATTACCTTGCGCTGATGCACTCCATCCAGTCGACCAAAAACCGCGTGGACACCGTCAAAATCACTTTTACCGAGGGCATGAACGCGCTTGAGATCGCGGCGAAGCTGGAAAAAAGCGGCGTATGCTCCGCGAAGGACGCGATTGAAGTGATTCAGAGCACAAAGCTGGACGGCAGCTTTTCAATGCTGGGGAGCATCTCCGCCAAACCCGAGCGGTATTACAGGCTGGAGGGGTACCTTTTCCCGGACACGTATGAGTTCTTTAAGAACGAGTACCCCGAGCAGGCCGTCCGGAAGCTGGTCAGCAACTGCAACGCCAAGCTGACCAAGCAGATCCGCCAGAAAGCCGCCGAGCGCGGCATGACGCTGGACCAGACGCTGACGCTGGCTTCGATGATTCAGGCGGAGGCCGCCGACAAAAACGACATGTACCTCGTTTCGTCCGTCTTCCACAACCGCCTGAACAGCAAGACGGCGCGGCTCCGCAGGCTGGACTCCGACCCCACCATCTACTACCCCTACCGCAAGAAGGCCGCGGTCCCGGCCAGCCTCCGCAGCACCTACAAGAGCCGGTACGACACCTATTCCTTCGAGGGCCTTCCGCCGGGGCCCATCTGCAGCCCGGGGCTGGAGGCCGTCGACGCCGCGCTGAACCCCGCTTCGACCCGGTACTACTATTTCTGCCACAGCGAAGCGGGCAAGGCCTATTACGCCAGAACGGAGACGCAGCACCTCGTCAACCTGAAGAAAGCGGGCCTGCGCTGATGCGGTGGAGGAGAAACCCGGCCCTGCCGGAAGTCCTTTCCCCCGCCGGGGACCGCGAGCGGCTGGAGGCGGCCGTCCGGTTCGGCGCGGATGCGGTCTATCTGGCGGGCCGCGAGTTCGGCATGCGGTCCTCGCCGGCCAATTTCGGCCCGGAGGAGCTGGCGGAGGCGGTCCGCTTTGCCCACGGCGCCGGGGTGCGGGTCTACCTGACCTGCAACACGGTCGTGCACAACGAAGAATGCGCCCGTCTGCCGGAATTTCTGCGCTCCGCCAAGGCGGCGGGCGTCGACGCGCTGATTGTGACCGACCTGGGCGTGCTGCGCCTGGCGCAGAAATACGCGCCGGGCGTCGAGCTTCATATCTCCACCCAGGCGGGCGTGACGAACTGGGCCGCCGCCCGCGCGTGTTACGAGCTGGGGGCCGGGCGCGTGATTCTCGCCCGCGAGCTGACGCTGGAGGAAATCGCCGGCATCCGGGCGAAGACGCCCAAAGAGCTGGAGCTGGAGGCCTTCGTCCACGGCGCGATGTGCGTGTCGTTTTCCGGCAGATGCCTGCTTTCCAATTACTTCACGGGCCGGGACGGGAACCGCGGCCAGTGCGCGCAGCCCTGCCGCTGGAAATACTCGCTGGTCGAGGAGACCCGCCCCGGGCGGTACATGCCCGTGTTTGAAAAAGACGGCGGCACCTATATCCTGAACTCGCGCGACCTGTGCATGATCCGCCATATCCCGGAGCTCGCGCGGGCCGGCGTGGACAGCCTGAAAATCGAGGGCCGGGCGAAGTCGGCCTATTACGCCGCGGTGACCGCGAACGCCTACCGCTGCGCCGTCGACGCGTTCGGCCGCGCGCCGGACGCCCCGCTCCCCGAATGGATCGCGCAGGAGACGGAAAAGGTCAGCCACCGCGAGTACTGCACCGGCTTTTACCTCGGCGGAGAGCCGGGGCAGGTGTACCGGGGCGGCGGCTATGTGCGCGGATGGGAAATCATCGCCGTCTGCGAGGGAATGTCCGGCGGGCGCGCCGTGCTCTCGCAGAGGAACCGATTTTTCCGCGGCGGAACGGCGGAAGTGCTGCAGCCGGGCGTCCCGCCGTATCCGGTGGCGCTGGACGATATGCTGGACGCCGACGGCAGCCCCGTCGACTGCGCGAACCACGCCGAGATGACCGTCTTTCTGCGCACGGAACGCCCCATCCCGGCGGGGGCCGTCCTCCGCGCGCGCACCGATGCTTCAAATGTTTAAAATGTGCCCCCGTGTGGCAGACTAAGCCCGCGGGGGTGTTTTTTTATGGCCAAGCGGGCGGTCGTCCTTTTCGGCTGCGTCACGACGGCGCTGTTTCTGTGCATTCTGAGCGTGTACCGGGTCTCCGACGGCACGGGGCTGGCGCAGGCCGCGGCGCGCCAGCAGAAATACGTGCTTACGGTGGCCTCGACGCGCGGGACGATCTACGACTGCAACGGGAACGCCCTGACCGGAACCGGAAAAAAAGAAACGGTCGCCGCCGTGGTGCCGGGCATCGAGGCCGACGCCGCGCTGAACCGCACCCTGCCCGCGGACAGGATGAAGGAGGTCCTCCCGCTGCTGGAGGAGGGCAAGCCGTTCACGCTGAAACTGCCGCAGGCGGTTTCCTGCGAGGGAATCCGCGTGTTCTCCGTCGCCGGGCGGTATTCGTACCCCCAGCCCGCGGCGCATATCCTCGGTTCTCTGGACGGTTCCGGAAAGGGGACCTCCGGCATCGAGAAGGCCTTCGACCGGCAGCTCAGCGCAGGGCAGGGAAGAATCGTCGTCTCTTACCCCGTGGACGCGATGAACCGGATTCTGCCCGGGGAAAAAGAAACGGTGACCGACACCACGGCGCGGCAGAAAAGCGGCGTGGTCCTCACGCTGGACAGCCGCATCCAGAGCCTTGCGGAACGGGCCGCCGACCGGTACCTGGACCGCGGGGCCGTCGTGGTTCTGGAAGTCCCGTCCGGGAAAATCCGCGCCATGGTCAGCCGGCCGGATTTTTCGCCCGACGACGTGGCCTCCGTCCTCAAAGACGAAGATTCCCCGCTGCTGAACCGGGCGACGTCGGCGTACAGCGTCGGCTCCGTGTTCAAGCTGGCGGCGGCGGCCGCCGCGCTGGAAAGCGGCATTTCGCCCGGCGAGACCTACACCTGCACCGGCGGCATCGAGGTGGACGGCACGGTCTTCCACTGCTTCAACTCCGAAAGCCACGGCACGGAAACCATGAAGGAGGCCATCGCCCGCTCCTGCAACACGTATTTTGTCCACCTGATGCAGAAGGTTCCGCAGGAAAAATTTCTGCAGACGGCCCGCTCCCTCGGGTTCGGCCAGTCTTTTGAAATCGCCCCCGGCGTCGTTTCGGCCGCAGGCGTGCTGCCGAAGCCGGAGAGCCTGAAAATCCCGCGGGCGCTCGCCAATTTCTCCTTCGGGCAGGGCGAACTGACCGCCACGCCGCTCCAGATTGCCGGGATGGTCAACGCGATTGCGGCGGACGGCAGGTTCACACAGCCGTACCTCTACGAGGGGCTGGTGGACGAGGCCATGGAATTCACGGAAAAGGCCCGGCAGCCCGGCGGACAGCAGGTCCTGCAGCCGCGGACCGCGAGGCTGCTGCGGGAATTTATGCAGGCTTCCGTCGAAGGGGGCACGGGGCAGAAGGGAAAACCCGCGCACGGCGGCGCCGGCGCGAAGACCGCCACGGCCCAGACCGGGAAGTACGTGGACGGCAAAGAGCAGGTGCAGTCGTGGTATGCGGGGTTTTACCCCTACCAAAACCCGAAATACGCCGTCGTCGTTTTCGCCGAGGGGGGCGACGGCGGCGGGACGACCTGCGGCCCCGCCTTCCGGGACATCGCCGACGGTCTGTACGGCCTCGGCCTGGCGGGGTGAGAAAGAGCGCCCCGTTGAACGGACAAAAAATAAGCCCTGTCACTGAATAGCTTGAATTTATGCGGCCCTGCTCCGGATTTCAAACGGAGCGGGCCGTTTTTCATTCTGGATGCGCTCGTAATTTTAGAATGGAACGTGCTCAGTCACTGCATTTGATATTTATGGTAAAACAGCGTAAAATTTATACTATCTATCTAAATGTATATGGCAAAAACATCATAAACCTTTTCTCTGGGTCAATTTCAAAGACGGTTTCGGGGTGTCTGCCAGGCCGCACTTTAACAGGGGGTAATCGATTGGAGAATCTTTGCAAAGTGCTTATTGTGGAGGACGAATATATCACGCGTCAGGGAATCCGCAACATGATGGACTGGAAAGCGGAGGGCTTTGAGATCGTCGGGGAAGCATGCAACGGGAAAGAGGCCCTTGAATTAGTCGGAAAATTTCATCCGCACATCGTGCTGACTGACATCGTAATGCCGGTCATGGACGGACTGAATTTGGAACAAAATTTGAGAGTAAAATATCCGGAAATTCAGGTTGTGGTCTTGAGCAGCTACAGCGATTTCAAATATGTGAGAAATTCGTTTCAAAGCGGTGCGGCTGATTATATTCTGAAGCCGACTCTGAATCCGGCTGCATTGCTGAAAACCATGAGGGAGGCGGCAGCCCGCATTCCCGGGCTGGCAGTGCAGGAGCGTCAGGACCGGTCCCTGACCACCTGCGTGGAGCGGATACTCTCCGGACTTTCTACGGAAGAAACGCAAAAACAGTTTCAGGGGGCTTTTCGCAAACCCTGTTTTATATTGGCCGGAATGGACGTTATCCGGATTTTTAACGGTGAGCGGGCAGCCCTGGAAAAGCAAAAAAAACTGCTGTATCAAAGCCTGGAAAAAAATATGCAGGGATACGACTTTGTCCAGCTTGTTGCCGACGAATCCATCCTGCTGCTTGTCATTAATTTTACGCAGGCGGAACGAAAATCTGTTTTTTATAACTTGAAAGAAACCATTGAGCAGATTGCCCGGCAGGAACCGAAAACCTGTTATGTTGTCAGCCGGGAATTCACCTCGCCGTCCCGTCTGAAAGATATCTACCGCGGATCTTTTCTCCGAAACCTGGATCGAATCTTTTTTTATAAGGGAAAACATTTTCTTACGGAAGAAGATTTTAAAGATTCCGAGAAATCGGAGAAATTTGATACCGCAGAGTATGCAAAACTTCTGGGAACTCTACAGCTGGAAAAGGCGCTTGATTGTTTGGATGTTTATGTGGACAACGCGATTTCCAGACATTCGCTTGGGGAAATGGAACTGAAAACTCTTGTACAGAACGCGTGGTATCGGATGATTTCGATTTTAGAAGATGAGGGCCTCAATGCAGACGACCTTTCTTACCTGAAAAGGGATTGTCTGGTCAAGATTTATGCCTGCCCATACGCCGAGGATTTCAAACGGCTGTTCCATGTGATGGAAGCGGATTTTCGTTCCCTGGTCCGTAAATATAAAATTGACTCGCAGAGCGATATCATAAAAAACATTCTGGGCTACATAGACAAACACTATAATGAGCAGCTCACACTTTCCAGCCTTGCCAAACAGTTCAATTTCAGCTATTCCTATCTGTCGTCCTATTTTCGGTCGCACAGCGCGGAGGGGTTTAGCGAATACCTGAATAAAGTGCGCATTTTTCATGCCGCGGAGCTGCTGCGGAAAGGGACATCCGCCATATCCGACGTGTGCGGAGCGGTGGGTTATATGGATCAAAGCTATTTTACCCGCGTTTTTAAAAAATCGGTCGGCATTACTCCGCGGGAATACCGAAGGAAATATAGAAGATGAGGGGGCCAAACAAGTGAATCTCAGAGAAAAAACCAGTGCCATGCATCCCGGCAGCCTGTTTCGGAAGATCACATGCGTTGTCGTGCTGGGCGTCCTGGCTATTTCTGCCTTCACTCTCGTCGCCGCACGCAACATGACGCGGCAGGGATACATAGAGACGATGAACTATTCAAATCGGCAGATCATGGCGATGGTCCAGGCAAAAATGGAAGCGATGAACGACAGGATCACCGACGTGGAACTGACAATCAACAACAGCTGGGCCTTTTCTCAATATTTAAAGACCGAACCGGAAAATCCCAGAACATTTACCCTGGTTTACGATATGATTAAACAACTCGATACGGTTAAGCCGGATACTTTTTATGACGTTGCGGTGGTCGGCCTGAATGAGCAGAGCTATGTCAGCAACCAGTCCAGCCTTTCCATATCGGTCAAAGAGCTGCTCGGAAGCAGAATTACGCAGGAGGCCCGGGAACACCCGAACCGGATTCTGTACCGCTATGTGCCGCAGGGAATCACAAAAAATTCCAAAGGCAGCAGTGCCTTCATCGCTCTGAAGGCCCTTGCCTCTCCCGGCTCCCAAGCCGTGTACGGCTTTGTATATGTCGTTATGACGCAGCGGGACCTGCAGGCTTTTTTTGACAATCTCGGGAACAGCACAAACAATCTGATGCTGCTGGACGAGTCGGGCACCGTTGTATCCTCGCCGAATCACAGCCTTGTGGGGCAAAAAGACGAGGAGCTGAAACAAATTATCCGGGATATGGATTCCCATAAGGAAAACAGCCGCTATACAACGCTGCAGAATAAGCCGGTCCTTATGCTCACGCGAACCATGCCCAGGTGGAATCTGCATATTGTAAGCGCTTTTGACTACATACGCGCCTTGAACGAAATGCAGGGCAGCGCCTATATCCTGCTGGTCTGTTTGGCCGTCACCGCTTTGGTGCTTGCCGCTGTCTTTATTTTCATCAGCCAGATTACCCGGCCGATCAACAAGCTTGTCCATACAATGGACAAGGTCACGGAAAAGGGCCTTCCGGACCATGTCGAGGTTATCCAGGGCGGCTATGAAGTGCAGCAGCTTTCCAAAGCCTTCCACATCATGATTGAGCATCTTAACCGCTATATGCGCCAGCTTATTGAGCTGGAACGGGAAAAGCGCCGGATGGAGATCCACACGCTTCAGATGCAGATCAATCCCCACTTCATTTATAATACTCTGACTTCCATAAAATGGCTCATCTGGCAGAAGGATTCGGAAAAAGCGATCAGAAGTATCGACACGTTTTCCATGCTGCTGCACAGCACTATCGGCGGCAGCCGGAGCTTGATCCCCGCTTCAGAAGAAGTGGAGAATTTAAAAAATTATATTTTTCTGCAGAAAATCCGATTCGGCCAGCAGATTCAGGCGAATATATATCTGAGTCCTTCCGCCTCGGGCTGTCAGATACCGAAGCTGCTGTTGCAGCCGTTTCTGGAAAATTCCTTTTTCCACGCTTTTGCCGACCGGAAAAGAGGGGTGATTTCCGTGCTGATTGACTGCCACAACGAAAGCCTGTGTTGTGAGATCATTGACGACGGTGTCGGAATGCCTCAGAGCAAAGCCGACAGACTTCTTACCGCCCGGCCGGACGAGGACAGCTATTCGATTGGCATCCGGAATGTGAATGCCCGGGTCCATTTGCTGTTCGGCGAGCGATACGGGGTGAAAATTTTCAGCGAGCCGGGGCACGGGACCTCTGTAAAAGTTACGCTCCCTGTTATCCGGAAGGGCAGTGACACATCGGAATAAAATACCAATATCTGAAAAAAATGCGAATTTCATTTGGACAGCCTTGCCGCAACTTCAAAAAATAAGGATAATTCATCTGAAAAAAATCCTATGGATTTGTATAAATTAATGATAAAATACTGATATAGTTTGAAAAAAATGTATATGGACACAAATTCTATGGGAGGAATCGACTATGAAGTGCAATCGCGTTGTAGCAACTGTCCTTAGTGCGGTTATGCTGATAAGCATGGCCGCCTGCGGCGGAAACGGCGGAACGGCCAGCTCTGCCGCCAACGCTTCATCAGGGGGTGAAAAGACTCAGGCGACCGCTTCTTCGGCAGCCTCGGACACAGCGAAGAAACTTACCATCTGGGCCTGGGATGATACCTTCAATGTAAAAGCTGCAAATGAGGCGAAAGCGGCGTATGCGAAAATCAATCCGGATGTTACGGTAAGCGTTGTCAGTATGGCGCAGAACGACATTGTCGCAAAGCTGAACACAGCCTTTGAATCCGGAAATATGGACGGGATGCCGAACATTGTGCTGATTGAAGACTACCGGATTCAGAATTACCTGAAATCCTATCCGGGCGTCCTCAGCGACCTTTCCGACGTCACGAAAGCGGATAAATTCATGGATTACAAACTGAAGACCATGACGGAGGATGGGAAAATCTACGGCGTTCCCTTTGACAGCGGCGTGGCGTGCGTGTTTTATCGTACGGATCTGCTTCAAAAAGCCGGCTATAAGCCTGCTGATATGGAAAACCTGACTTGGGACAAGTTCATTGAAATTGGCAAGGCGGTCAAGGCGAAAACAGGCAAGGCCATGCTTTCCGTCGATCCGAGCGATCTTGGGCTGATCCGCATGATGATGCAGTCTGCGGGCAAATGGTATGTCGATGCCGATGGAAAAGCCGATATTGCCGGCAATCCCGCGCTTAAAGAAGCGCTTACCATCTATAAAAAGATGCAGACGGCGGGAATCACCATCACGGCTTCCGGCTGGGATGCCGGGGTTGCGGCGGTGAATGAAGGCAAGGTCGCCACTGCTGTCAACGGCTGCTGGTATGCTTCAAGCATCAAGAAGGCGACCGATCAGTCCGGCAAATGGGCGGTTGCGTCTTTCCCGAAAATGTCCAACGTTTCCGGTGCCGTCAATGCGACCAACTGCGGCGGAGCCAGCTGGTATGTGATTGACAAGGTGCCCGGCAGGGATACCGCAAAAGACTTTCTGAGCAAGACTTTTGCCTCCGATACGGAGCTGCTCGACAACCTGTGCAAGGATATCAGCCTCGTCAGCACATACAAGGATGCTTCGTCCGGTAAAAATGTCAGTTTGCCGGATGCTTTCTTCAGCAACCAGGCGATCTACAAAGACTGGATCGGGTGGACTAAAAACATTCCGGCTGTGAATTACGGCACGTCTACCTATGATATTGAAAATAAAATGACCGAAGTGGTCCAGAGCATTTTAAAGGGAGCTTCCCTTGACGATACGTTAAAGAATGCGCAGACCGAAGTAGAGGGTATTGTTTCCGCTGCCGGATAACGAAAGTCAAAGCAAAGCAAAAGCGGCCATTGCCAGGGATGGCAACGGCTGCTTTTTTAAGGAGGGTTTTCGTATGGATGGCAACCGTACGACAGCTGCCGGACAAAGTTCGAAGAAGCTGACGCACCATACTTTAGAGAAAAAAATGAATCGCTGGGGGTGGGGATTTGTTGCTCTCGGTATTGTCCTAATCTCAATTTTCGTATTTTTCCCGATGGTTGGAGCACTCGTCATGTCTTTTCAGACGGGGAAAGGCATCAACATGCACTTTGGCGGTCTGGCTAATTATCGGAGACTTTTCCATGATCAAACGGTGGGCAAGGCCTTAGGCAACACGTTTATCTATCTGATTATCCAGGTCCCGATCATGCTTGTTCTGGCCCTGATTATTTCTGTACTGCTGAACGATAAGAGTTTGAAAGGCCGCACATTCTTTCGGGTTGCGATTTTCATGCCCTGCATCACATCTCTGGTTTCTTATTCGCTGATCATGAAAAGTATTTTTTCAAATGACGGCCTTTTCAATCAGATGCTTGTCCATCTTGGGCTTTCCCCAATTATGTGGACAACGGATGCCTTTTGGGCAAAGGTCCTGATCATTTTGTCCATCACTTGGCGCTGGACCGGATACAATATGATTTTCTATCTTTCCGGGATGCAGAATATTGAACCGAGCATTTATGAGGCCGCCGAAATCGACGGGGCCAATTTCATGCAGAAACTGAACTACATGACGATTCCTCTTTTAAAGCCGATTATCCTGTTCACTACGATTACCTCGACAATAGGGACGCTGCAGCTCTTTGACGAGGTGCAGAATATCACCCAGGGCGGACCGGCGAACGGAACCATTACGATTTCGCAGTACATTTATAATCTCTGCTTTAAATATACGCCTAACTTTGGATATGCTTCTGCGGTGGCTTTCATCGTGGTGGTTCTGATCATGCTCCTTTCCATGGTGCAGATGAAATTAGGAGGGAAAGAGAATCAATGAAGAAGAAAAACATCCCCCTTTCGATTTTAAAATATTTTTTCCTGATTGTTCTATCGTTCCTGTCCATTTTTCCGTTTTTCTGGATGATCGTGTCCGCCACAAACAACGCCAGGGAAGTCAATGTGGGGAAATTGACTTTCGGCCCGCACCTTGCGGAGAATCTTGGAAACCTGTTTCATAGCGATCTCAGCTTCGGAATTTCGCTTGGCAATTCGGCAATGATTGCTGCCGTCACCACAGTGCTGGCACTGCTCCTTTCTTCCGTGGCAGGCTATGGCTTTGAAATTTTCCACAGCAAAGCGCGTGACCGCGTGTTTAATATCCTTCTGCTTTCAATGATGATGCCGTTTTGTGCCCTGATGATTCCGCTGTATCGCATGTTCAGCATGGCGGGAAGGGCAGGCCTCAGGGGCATCGGGCTAAATACCATGTTTTCTGTCATTGCGCCCTATATCTGCACGGCTTTTCTGATTTTCTTCTTCCGCCAGAACACAAAAAGCTTTCCTAAGGACATTCTTGAGGCGGCGCGCATGGATGGCCTCAATGAGCCTGGTGTGTTTATTCATATGTACATGCCGGTCATGAGGCCTACCTATGCCGCAGGTGCTATTATCACTTTTATGACCAGCTGGAACAACTATTTGTGGCCTTTGGTTGCGCTTCAGGAACCGCAGAAGCGCACGGTCCCCCTCATCCTTTCCGCCATGGGATCTTCATACACGCCGAATTACGGAATGATCATGGCCGGAATTGTAATTGCTACTCTTCCGACAGGATTCCTTTTCTTTGTGATGCAGAAACAGTTTGTCGCTGGCATCATCGGTTCAGTAAAATAGAAATTCGATATTTTTCAAATCCATAGATGATTTCAGAAAGAAGAAAGACATGAAGAGCCGTTTTGAAATAAGGGATCGGTTTTACCTCGATGGAAAACCGTTTAAAATCATCTCAGGTTCCATTCACTATTTCCGCGTGGTGCCGGAGTATTGGCGCGATCGGCTGGAAAAGTTACGGGCCATGGGATGCAATACTGTAGAGACGTATATTCCATGGAATTTTCATGAGCCGAAACGCGGGAAATTTCTTTTCGACGGGCGAAGAGATGTTGCCGGCTTTCTGAAAACTGCGCAAGAAGTGGGCTTGTGGGCCATTGTGCGTCCGTCGCCCTACATTTGCGCCGAATGGGAATTTGGAGGGCTGCCCGCCTGGCTGCTCGCGGACGACGGGATGCGCCTGCGCAGCACCTATCCGCCGTTTCTCAGGGCGGTCAGGGAATACTATTCCCGACTGTTCGAGATT
This sequence comes from Ruminococcaceae bacterium UBA5401, assembly GCA_002409675.1. Taxonomy (GTDB): domain Bacteria; phylum Bacillota; class Clostridia; order Oscillospirales; family Acutalibacteraceae; genus Thermocaproicibacter. The sequence continues at coordinate 42,906 of DHOB01000082.1, read as the reverse complement.
CTTGCGCCGCTGCAGATCGACAACGGCGGCCCGATCCTTATGATGCAGGTGGAGAACGAGTATGGCGCCTTTGGCGATGAAAAAGCCTATCTTGAGGCACTGCGCGACGAGATGCGCGCCGACGGCGTCACGGTTCCGCTGGTCACTTCCGATGGGCCGTGGATGGACTACCTTGAAGCCGGTTCTGTCGAAGGCGCGCATCCGACCGCCAATTTCGGCTCGAAAGCTTCAACCCGGCTGGCGATGCTGAAAAAGCGCCTCAAAGCCGGAGGACCTTTGATGGTCATGGAATTTTGGCCGGGATGGTTCGACGCGTGGGGGGACGACAGGCACCACAAATCGATTTTGGAAGAGAATTGCAACGACCTCGATACGATTCTTTCGCAGGGCAGTGTCAACCTATATATGTTCCACGGCGGGACCAACTTTGAGTTTATGAACGGTTCCAACTACTATGACCGGCTCACTCCGGACGTGACCTCTTACGACTACGACGCGCCGCTGTCGGAAGACGGAGAAATCACACCAAAATATCGGGCTTTTCAAAAGGTGATTGCCAAGTACGCCGAAATACCTGCAGCAACATTTTCAACGAAGATTGAAAAGCGGTTTTATGGAGAGCAGAAAGTATCCGGCCGGGTTTCGCTTTTTTCCGCATTGAAGGACATTTCTTCGCCGGTCGAAAGCCCCTGGCCTGTCTCCATGGAAAAACTCGGGCAAAACTATGGATATACTTTGTACCGCTCTGCGGTGAGGAAAGAGATTCAAATCGAAAAGCTGCAGCTTCTGGGGGCGGGTGACCGCGCTCAGATTTTCTTGGATCAGCAGCCCTTTCTGACACTGTATGATCACGAGCTGGAAAGGGAATATGATATTCCCGAATCCGGGCGCAATTTTGCACAGCTGGATATCCTTATGGAAAATATGGGGCGTGTCAATTACGGCCCGAAGCTGAAAGATCAAAGGAAGGGCATCCAAAGCTCAGTATTGCTGAACGGTCACGGTCACTGTGGATGGAAGATGTATTCGCTCGAATTTGATACCACTATGCTTAAAAAACTTGATTTCGCAAAGGGGTACCAAAAGGGAGTCCCGGCGTTTTACCGCATCTTGTTTTCCATAGAAAGGGCGGGAGATACTTTTCTGGATTTATCCGGCTGGGGAAAGGGCTGCGCGTTGCTCAATGGATTTAATCTCGGACGCTTTTGGGAAAAAGGTCCTCAGAAGCGCCTTTACGTTCCCGCCCCTCTGCTGCGTCGGGGACAGAATGAATTAATCGTCTTTGAGACCGAAGGGAAAGCGGCAGGCTGTGTGACGTTTGAAGCGGAGCCGAAGCTTGACTGAGCCCTTAGGGGCTTCATTCCGTTTTTTCGCCCTCGATAAAATCGCCCGGCCGGATTCCACCCGGCCACTTTCCTGAGTAGAAAATTAAGAGCGAACACAATGAAATTTTATGCAAATAGTAATTCATTTTACGGCTTGGCGGGCTTTTGCCAGCCTTGCGGAAAAGCGGCGCCTGACAGGCCGCATCGCCTCTAAAGAGCCGATATAGGGCCGACATATGCTTGAAATCGCCCTTATTTTCCGGATTTTCCCGCGGCGACCACAGGACGCGGCGCAAACCGGCGAAGTGGCAGAAGACGGAAAAGCTGCATAATTTAAATTAAAAAATGTATTGACAAGACAATGCGCACAGCTTATAATAGGTTCAATCTCAGAGGAACTTCATAAGACAGCTTTAAAAGAACAAGGGTGTTCTGTAAAGAAACAGGGCACTCTTGTTCTTTTGCGTTTTCATACTTTTAAACTCTCAAACCCGTGTTGGGCAGCCGGCGGTTCCTGCCGTTGTTCCTTCATTTTTTTAATATTGAGGTGTTTGTTGTGAGGCTCAAAGAATATGGCAAATCGGCACAGGACGTCAAGGCCCTGGTGCACAAGTACATGATTGAGACATACGAGCGCTATGATTTCGTATGCGAGCGGGCGAAGGGGATGTATCTCTATGACGAGAAGGGCAACGCCTACCTCGATTTTTACGGCGGGATTGCGGTAAACGGCGCCGGGAACTGCAACGAAAAGGTCGTGGCGGCCGTCCGGGACCAGGTCGGCGACGTAATCCACACGTTCAACTATCCCTATACGCTTCCGCAGGCGCTTTTGGCGGAGAAAATCTGCACCACGCTGGGCTTCGACAAGATTTATTACCAGAATTCCGGCACAGAGGCCAACGAGGCCATGATTAAGATGGCCAGAAAATACGGCGTCGAAAAATACGGCCCCAACAAATACCATATTATCACGGCGAAGGGCGGCTTCCACGGCAGGACCTACGGCTCCCTTTCCGCCACGGGCCAGCCGGACAACGCCTGCCAAATCGGCTTTAAGCCGATGCTCCCGGGATTTTCCTACGCGGAATACAACAACCTGGATTCGTTCCGGGAGCAGGTCACGGAAAACACCATCGCGATTATGGTGGAGCCGATTCAGGGCGAAGGCGGCGTGATTCCGGCGACGCCCGAATTCCTGCGGGGCCTGCGGAAGCTCTGCGACGAAAAAGGACTTTTGCTGCTGCTGGACGAAGTCCAGACCGGCTGGTGCCGCTCCGGGCGGATTATGGCGTACATGGATTACGGCATCAAGCCGGATATCCTGTCGATGGCCAAGGCGATGGGCGGCGGGATGCCGATTTCCGCAATCGTCACCAGCGACGAGATTGCAAAAGCCTTCTCGTTTGGCTCCCACGGCACGACCTACGGCGGCAACCCCGTGTGCTGCGCCGCTTCTCTCGCGCAGATCAACGAGCTGCTGGACCGCGACCTGGCGGGCAACGCCAAAAAGATGGGCGGCTACCTGACACGCAAGCTCCGCACGCTGCCGCACGTCAAAGAAGTGCGCGGCAAGGGCCTGCTGATTGGAATCGAATACGACGGTCCGTTCGGCCTGCAGGTGAAGCACGCCTGCTTTGACAACAGGCTGCTGGTCACCCTCATCGGCGACCGGATCATCCGCCTGATTCCCCCGTTGATTCTGACGGAAAAAGACTGCGACAAAGCCTTCGGGATTCTGAAAAAGGCTTCTGAAACAATTTAAGAGTAAGACCGGTTCAAACCGGGCTGATTTAAGACGAAAGCAAGGGCGCTTATGAATTTCGGTTCATACCCGCCTTTTTTCATATTACGTCATATTACGTCCGCGACAGGAGGGACCTTCCGTATGGGTGCCAGAATCAAGCTGCAGAACATCGACAAGAACTACAAGCAGACCAAAGTGATAAAAAATGTGAACATCGATATCCGGGACGGGGAATTCCTCACGATTTTGGGCCCGAGCGGCGCCGGCAAGACGACTCTGCTGAAAATGATTGCGGGCTTTGAGGAACCGACGAAAGGACATATCTTCATCAATGGGAACGACGTGTCCCGGACCCCGATTCACAAGCGCAACATCGGCATGCTGTTCCAGAACTACGCGCTGTTCCCGCACATGACGGTCTATAAAAACGTGGAGTATCCGCTGAGCGTCCGCAAGATGCCGAAAGAAGAGAGAAAGAAAAGAATCACCGCGATTCTGAAGCGGGTGCGGCTTTCGGAATATGCGTCCCGCTACCCGCGGGAGCTCAGCGGCGGCCAGCAGCAGCGCGTCGCCCTGGCCAGGGCGCTGGTCTTCGACCCCATCATCCTGCTGCTGGACGAACCGATGGCGGCTCTCGACAAACAGCTCCGGAAGCAGATGCAGCTCGAAATCAAGGATATCCACCGCGAGTTCGGCATCACGACCGTCTCCGTCACGCACGACCAGGAAGAGGCTTTGACCATGGCCACCGATGTCTGCATCATGAGGGACGGCAGAATCGAGCAGGTCGCGACCCCGACCGAGATTTACGAAAAGCCCGCGTCGGTGTTCTGCGCCAAATTTATCGGCGAGGCAAACGTCGTCCCCTGCCCGGTCGTTTCCGTGGACCGGGACGGCAAAGCCAAAATCAGCCTGCACGGCATCACCGTCCCCGCCCCGGACCAGACCCGGAGCTATTCGGAAAACGACGTCGTCAACGTTGTGATTCGCCCGGAGAAAATCAATCTGGTCGACGATTCCTACGGCGGGCTGAAGTTTCACGGAAAAATCGAGCAGTCCGTGTACGTCGGGGACGCTCTGAAGCTGAGGGTCCGGCTGGGCAACGGCCACCACATGAAGGTCAAGGTCTTTACGACCTCTTCCCTTTCCCTGGACGTCGGCGACGAAGTGACGCTCGGCGTGCCGGAGGAGGACATCGTGCAGGTCAAGCCGTGAGGGGCCCGCGCAGGACCGCTTCATCATTTATTTCGGATATTTCGGATATGAGAGAGGGCGACAACATGAAACAGAAAACGTGCCGGGGAAGAGTATCCCGTCTTACTGCCGGGCTCGCAGCGGCTTCCCTGATTTTTTCCACCGCAGCGTGCAGCTCCGGCTCCGGTGCGTCCGCGCCGTCCGGAAGCGCGGGCGGCAAGAAATGGCAGGGGAAGGCCCTGACCGTCTGCAGCTGGGGCGGGGCGATTCAGGCGGCCCAGAAAAAAACCATCTTCGACAAATTCGCCGAAAAATACGGGTGCACGGTTGCGGAAGACACCGACCCCAGCCCTGCGAAGGTCAAGGCGGCCGTCCAGGCGAACAACATGGAAGTGGACGTCTGGGATGTCGACACTGACTTTGCGTTCCGCGGCGAAAAGCAGAATCTGTTTGAGAAGATCGATTTCAGCGTCGTCAAAAAAGACGGTTTAATCAGCAATTTCATCACGGACTATTCCGTGCCCTCGGAGTGCTCCGCCATCTGCATCTCGTGGAACACGGACAAATTTTCCGAGCAGAACCACCCGAAGACCTGGAAGGAGTTTTTTGACACCGCGAAGTACCCGGGCAGCCGCACCCTGTATTCCAACCCGATGTCCATGCTGGAGGCCGTCCTGATGGCCGACGGCGTGGACAAGGGAAAGCTCTATCCGCTGGATGTGGACCGCGCGTTCGCGTTTCTGACCAAGCATAAGAAAGACGTCCAGACCTTCTGGGATTCCGGTTCGCAGTCGGTGCAGCTCGTCTCCAGCGGAGACAATCCCCTGGGCGAGCTCTGGGCCGGCCGGGTCATCAAGGCGAAAGAAGAGGGCCAGCCGGTCGATTATGACCCGAACCAGGCGATCATCACGGCCGATTCCTGGGTCATCGGCAAGGGCTCGAAAAACGTCGAGATGGCGAACGACTTCATCGCCTTTGCAACCTCCGCGCAGATTGTGGCGGACTATGCCGTCGAATACCCCGGCAACGCCCCCTGCAACAACAACGCCTACAAGCTGATGACGTCCGAGCAGGTCGGCAAGCTGGCGTCTTCGCCGGAAAAGATAAAGAACCAGGTGTATTACGACGTAAAATGGTGGGTGGAGAACTACGATTCCGTCTACCAGCGCTTTCAGGACTGGAAGATGAAGTGACCGGCCCTTCGGCTCTGCGGCCGCGTCGGATTCCGCCGCGGCCGCAGAGGGAGGGGACCCGCGAAAGTCTTTTACGGTTTTAACCTATTTTACTCTACAGGCGGGAGAGATTGCTTATGCCAAGAGATATGGAGATTGCCCTTAAGAATACAAAAGTCGCCCAGAAAGAGAAGGAGCCGCGGGGAAGAAGCTTTTTCAGACCGTGGATGCTGATTCTTCCGCCCGCCGCATTTTTTGCGGTGTTCTTCATCTGGCCGCTGGTCCAGATTCTGGCGATGAGCTTTACCGGGCCGCAGAGCGGGCTTACGCTGGCGTCTTACGCAAAGTTTTTCAGCAGCCCCGTCTATCTGAAGGTGATTGCGACGACCTTCCGCATCAGCCTGGTTGTGACGCTCGTCTGCCTCGTGCTGGGCTACCCCGTGGCCTACGCGATGACGGTGTGCTCCAAGCGGGTGTGCTGCCTGCTCACGATTGCCGTGCTGATTCCGTTCTGGACGAGTCTGCTGGTGCGGACTTACGCCTGGATGATTCTTCTGCAGTCGAACGGCGTGGTCAACAATATCCTGAAGAGCCTGGGGCTGATTCGCCAGCCGCTGCCCCTGATGCACAACGAGCTCGGCATCTATATCGGGATGATTCACATCCTGCTCCCTTATATGATCCTTTCGCTTTACCCGGTGATGAAGGGCATCAACCGCGACCTTATCCTCGCGTCCCGGACCCTGGGTGCGAAAAAGGGCTATACCTTCCTGCACGTTTTTGTGCCGCTGAGCATGCCGGGCGTTTCCTGCGGCTCCATCCTCGTGTTCGTGATGAGCATCGGCTACTATATCACCCCGTCGCTGCTCGGCGGAACGAAGGACATCATGATATCCCAGGCCATCCAGGTGCAGGTGAACAAGCTGATGAACTGGCCTTTCGCCTCGGCCATATCGATTGTGCTTCTGGCTTTTACCTATGGGATTCTGTATCTGTCCAAAAAAGTGATGCATGTGCAAAAGCTCTGGTAGAAAGGACGGGTTCCGAGATGCTGTGGTTTTTTACGATTCTGATTGTCCTGTTTCTGATTCTTCCGGTGATGATTATCATCCCGATGTCGTTCAGCGCTTCGCGGTATCTGGAATTTCCCCCGCCGGGCTTTTCAACGCAGTGGTATCAGGCATTTTTTGGCAACCCGCAGTGGGTCAACGCGCTGAAAATCAGCGTGGAACTCGCGGTGCTGACCACCGTGCTGTCCCTTGTGCTGGGAATCCTGGCCGCCGAGGGGCTTTCAAAGTCGGAATTCAGGGGAAAGGACACCATCATAGAAATTTTCATGATGCCGATGCTGGTGCCCGGGATCATCGTCGGCATCGCCATCTACCGGTTCGAGGCTGAGATCAGCCTGGCCAGCACGTTCAGCGGCCTGCTGATTGCGCACACGCTGATGGCCGTCCCGTTCGTCATCCGCACGGTTCTTTCCAACCTGATTGGGCTGAACCCGAACTACGAGCTGGCGTCGCGCAGCCTCGGCGCCGGCAGGCTTACCACCTTTTTCAGAGTCACCGTGCCGATTATCAAGCCGGCCATCTTTTCCGGTGCGATGTTCGCGTTCGCGACCTCTTTCGACGAGATCATCGTGACGCAGTTCCTCTGCGGCATCCGGATCACCACGCTCCCGAAGCGAATCTGGGACGGGTTGAACCAGCAGCTCGACCCGACCATCACGGCCATCGCCGCGATTGTAATCGTCATCATCTCGCTGGTGATGGTGCTGTCGAATTCCAAGACCCTGTTCGGGCGCGAGCCCCGGTCCGTTCCGCAGGAGGAAACCGACCTGGACGACACGTGAGAAAAACGCGGAGCCGCCGCTTTTCCGGGCGTGTTTCTCCGCGCGGCGGCGTTGACTTTTCCGGCAATCCGTTTTATAATCAAACGGGTAAGAGGCCGGGCTTTTCGATGAAAGCTCCGGCCGCGCAAAACCGGATAGTGCAAAGGCAAGGATGGGCATCAAGCGCCGCCGCCCCGCAGCAGAGAGGGAACCCTTCGGGTGCAAGGTTCCCGCGGGTGCGCCGCGCAGAGCCGGCCCGGAGCCCCGCGCCGAAAAGGCGCGGCGTTTTCCCCGCGTTACGGGGGCTGGAGCGGCGCCGGAAGCGGCGCAAATTGGGTGGTACCACGGGCTTTTCCGTCCCATATGGACGGGAAAGCCTTATTTTTTTGGCCCGGCCCGGCGCCGGGCGGGAATGGAGTAGAAACGGAATATGGAATGGACGGGACTGAACGATCTGCGCGAAAAGTTTCTGTCGTTTTTCGAGTCGAAAGGGCATCTTCGGCTGCCGAGCTTTTCGCTGATTCCAAAGGACGACAACAGCCTGCTGCTGATTAACTCCGGCATGGCGCCGATGAAAAAATACTTCACCGGCGAGGTCACGCCGCCCCGCAGGCGGGTGACCACCTGCCAGAAGTGCATCCGCACGCCGGACATCGACCGCGTGGGCATCACTTCGCGCCACGGCACGTTTTTCGAGATGCTGGGCAACTTCTCTTTCGGCGACTATTTCAAGCACGAGGCGATCGCCTGGGCGTGGGAGTTCTGCACCAAAGTGCTGGCGCTGCCGGTGGACCGGCTGTGGGTGACGATTTATCAGGACGACGACGAGGCGTTCGACATCTGGACCAACGAGGTCGGCCTCGACCCGAAGCGCATCGTCCGCATGGGGCGGGAGGATAATTTCTGGGAGCACGGCTCCGGCCCCTGCGGCCCGTGCTCGGAGATTTACTTCGACCGCGGCGAGCGATACGGCTGCGGAAAGCCGACCTGCGGCGTGGGCTGCGACTGCGACCGCTACGTCGAGTTCTGGAACGTCGTGTTCTCCCAGTACAACAGCGACGGAAAGGGCCACTACCCGCCGATGGCGCACCCGAACATCGACACCGGCATGGGCCTTGAGCGCCTCGCCTGCATCCTGCAGGGCGTGGACAACCTGTTCCTGGTCGACACCATCCAGAACATCATGAAGCACGTGAGCCGCATCGCGGGCGTCAAGTATGGGGAAGACCCCAAAAAGGACGTTTCCCTGCGCGTGATTACCGACCACATCCGCAGCACGACCTTCCTGATCGGCGACGGGGTCCTGCCGTCGAACGAAGGGCGGGGCTACGTGCTGCGCCGCCTGCTGCGCCGGGCCGCGCGCCACGGCCGTCTGCTCGGCATCCGCGACACGTTCCTGTACCGGGTGGCCGACACGGTGATTCACGAGAACCGCGCCGCCTATCCGGAACTCGCCGAGAAGCGCGACATGATCGTCAAGCTGATCCGCGTGGAGGAAGAGAGCTTTGCAAAGACCATCGACCAGGGCCTCCAGCTGCTGAACGGCTATATGGACAGCGCGGTCAAGACCGGGGCGAAGACCTTTTCCGGCGCCGACGCGTTCCGGCTGAGCGACACCTACGGCTTCCCCATCGACCTCACGAAGGAAATCGTCGCCGAGCGCGGCCTGACCGTGGACGAGGAGACCTTCCGCAGGCTGATGCGCGAGCAGCGCGAGCGCGCCCGCGCCGCGCGCAAAAACGCCGGGGCGGACGCCTGGGCGGGCGAAAGCTCTCTGCTGGACGGCGTGCCCGCGACGGAGTTCGTGGGCTACGACCGGTTTACGACTTCCGCCAAAGTGCTCGCCATCCTGAAAGACGGCGGGCGCGCGGATTCCGCCACGGCGGGGGACGAGGCCGTGCTGGTGCTCGACCGCACCGCGTTTTACGCCGAAGGCGGCGGTCAGGTGGGCGACACCGGCACCCTCGAATCGGACGACGCCGTGCTGGCCGTGACCGGAACGACGAAAAACCACGCGAAGAACTTCCTGCACCGCTGCACCGTCAGGGCCGGGACCGTGCGCGTCGGCGAGGCCGTGCGGGCGGCGGTGAACGCGGACCGCCGCAGGGCCGTGATGCGCAACCACACGGCCGCGCACCTGCTGCAGGCGGCCCTGCGCCGCGTGCTCGGCACGCATGTGGAGCAGGCGGGCCAGCTGGTCGACGAAAAAGCCGTCCGGTTCGACTTCACGCATTTCGCGCCCCTGACGGCGGAGGAACTGAAAAAAGTGGAAGGGCTCGTGAACGGCGCGATTCTGGACGCCCTTCCGGTCGAATGCCGCGAGATGCCGATTGAGGAGGCCAGAAAGCTCGGCGCAATGGCCCTGTTCGGCGAGAAGTACGGCAAGGTGGTCCGCGTTGTTTCCGCGGGCGATTTCTCAAAGGAATTCTGCGGCGGCACGCACGTCTCCAACACCGCCCGAATCGGCCTGTTTAAAATCGTCTCCGAAAATTCCGCGGCCGCGGGCGTCCGCCGCATCGAGGCGGTCACCGGCACCAACGTCCTTGCCCTGCTGGACCGCACGACGGACGAGCTCCGCCGCGCCGCGGCCGCCCTCAGGGTGAACAATCCGGCGGAGCTGGTCCGCCGGGCCGGGCAGGCGGCGGCGGAACTGAAGGAAAAGGACCGCAAAATCGAGTCCCTGAACGCAAAGCTGGCCGCCGCCGGCGTGGAGAGCCTGCTGGGCCGCGCGAAGGACGTGGGCGGCGTGAAGGTCGTCACGGCGAAGTTCGCCGGCGCGGAGCCGGCCGCCCTGCGCCTGATGTGCGACAGGATTCTGGAGCGCTCCCCGGACTGCGTGGCGGTGCTGGCCGGCGTTTCGGGCGGCAGGGCCAGCCTGGCCGCCTGCGCGGGCAAGGCCGCAAGGGCCAGGGGCGCCCACGCGGGCCGGGTGGTGCGGCAGGCCGCGGCCCTTGCCGGCGGCGGCGGCGGCGGCCGGGCGGACAGCGCCATGGCCGGCGCGAAAGACCTTTCCCGGCTGGACGGCGCACTTGCCTCTGTGGAAAAAATCGTTGCCAACATGGTAAAATAAGTTTATAATAGAACCCGGTATTTTTGATTCCCGGAAGGAGGTCGCGGCATGGACTGTGTTTTCTGCAAGATTGCAAAAGGGGAGATCCCCAGCAGAAAAGCATACGAGGACGAAACGGTTCTGGCATTTTACGACCTGCAGCCGCAGGCCCCGGTGCATATTCTCATCATTCCAAAACAGCACATTGCTTCCGCCATGGACATCACGCCGGCCAACAGCGCGATTGTGGCCCATATCTTTGAGGTGGCCGCGAAGCTCGCGGCGCAGAACCATCTGGAAGCCGGGTTCCGCATCGTCTGCAACGCCGGAAAAGAGGGCGGGCAGACGGTGCCGCACCTGCACTTCCACCTGCTTGGCGGGCGCTCGATGAAATGGCCTCCCGGCTGACGAAAAGACCCCAATAAACGGAAAGGTCGGTTGTATCACCAATGAGCGGCAAATACTATAAGATGACCATCGCGGGATGCGAAAGGGAACTGCCCATCTGCCCGATTGACGAACATCTGGACATAGCCGGGTTCATCATGCTCGGCGACGTGGAGCTGACGGAGAAAACGGCCGCCGCGCTGCTGAAGATATGCCCCGGGCACGACGTGGTCGTCACCGCCGAGACCAAGGGAATCCCGCTCTGCTACGAAATGGCGCGCCAGGGCTGCGGAAAATACGTCGTGGCGCGCAAGAGCGTCAAGGCGTACATGCGCAACCCCATCTACGTGGAGGTCAAATCCATCACCACGGACCACATGCAGCGGCTGTACCTCTCTGAAGAGGACGAGAAGGTCCTGCGCGGAAAGCGCGTGCTGATTGTCGACGACGTGATCAGCACCGGGGAGTCCCTCGCCGCGATGGAGAAGCTGGTCAAACGGTACGGCGGCAACATCGTCGGCCGCGCCTGCGTGCTCGCCGAAGGGGATGCGAAGGACCGCAGAGACATCGTCTACCTCAACCCGCTGCCCCTGTTTTACAAATGACCGGAAAGGGAGAAATGGGATGAAACGGCCGCTCGTGCTGGTGGGGCTCTGCTCCCTGCTGACACTGGCAGCCGCCGTTTTTTTCGGCGCGGCGGTTTCGTTCGTTCTGCTGTGGGTCTGCGCCGCGGGGGCCGGCGTCACGTTCGTCTACTGGCGCACGCGCCGGGCCGTGGTGTTCCCGCTCGCGTTCCTCACGGCGGCGGTGGCGCTGGCCTCGTTCTGCCTGTACACGCGCTTTGTCATCGAGCCGCCCCGCGCGCTGGACGGGCGGGACCTTCAGGTGGAGGCGACCGTCTGCGAGCTGCCGGTCCGGCGGTACGGCAGGTGGTACTGCGTCGTGCGGGTCGACCGCGCGCAGGGGCAGGCGCTGCCGCGGCCCTTCAAGATCCGCCTTTCCGCGCAGAAGATGCCGGAGGCGGAGCCGTACTCCCGCATCCGGGGCAAGATCCACCTGTTTCTGCCGCCCGGGGGCGAAGGGTATTCTTCGCGCGGGTACTACGCCTCCAAAGGCGTGGCGATGTTCGCCTACCTGTACGGGTACGAGGGCGTCCGGATTCTGCCGCCGGTTTCCAGGCCGCCGTACTACTACGCGCTGACCCTGCGCCGGCGCCTGCTGGAATCTGTGAAGGCCCTGCTTCCGCCCGACGAGGCGGCCCTGCTGAACGGCGTCCTTCTGGGGGACACGGGCGGCCTTTCCGACGGACTGATTTCCGACTTCCGGACGGACGGGATCTCGCACATCCTCTCCGTTTCCGGCCTGCACATGGCGACCGTGGCGGAGCTGATGATTTTTCTGCTGCTGTCCCTGCGGGTGCCGAAGCGCGCGGCGGCCGCGGCGGCCGGGTGCGGCGTCCTCGGTTTTATGGCCGTGACCTGCTTTGTGCCGCCGGTCACGCGCAGCGGGGTGATGTGCCTGCTGCTGCTCGCCGCCTCGGTTTTCTCGCGCCGGGCGGACCCGCTCAATTCGCTGTGCGTCTCGGTGCTGCTGATCTGCCTCGCCAACCCCTACGCCGCGGCGGACGTGGGCCTGCTGCTCTCGTTTTCCGCGACGCTCGGGCTGGTGCTTCTCGCGGGGCCGGCGGCGCGCTTTCTGAACGGCAGGCTGGACCGGGTGCCCGCCCTGTCGCCGCTGGTGCGGGCGGTGGACGGCGTGCTGGCCACGACGGTCGCGGCGACCCTGTTTACCCTTCCGGTGGTGCTGCTGACGTTCGGTTCGGTTTCTTTCATCGCGCCGCTCGCCAACCTGCTGGAGCTGGTGCCCTCTTCGCTGATGATCGGCTTCGGCGGCGCGGCGGCCGTGCTGAACCTGCTGCTGCCGCAGTCGTCTCTGGCCATGCCGTTCGCGCTGGCGGCGGGCCTGCTGGCAAAGTACATGCGGGTGTGCGCCGCGTGGCTCGCCCGCCTGCCGGGGGCGGGGGGCTCCGCCTCGCAGGGCTTCGTGCCGCTCTGGCTGGCGGGGACGGTGCTGCTTTTTGCCGCCGCGCTGGCGCTCGGCAGGGGCCGGCGGCTGTTTCCGCAGGCCGCGTGCCTTTCCGTGATTCTGCTGCTGACGGGCGTGTTCTCGTACCAGATTCCCCGGCGGGGCGCGGTGCGTCTGGCGGTGCTGGATTCGGGCACGGGCGTTTCCGCCGTGCTCACGCGCGACGGGCGTGCGGCGGTGGTCGGATGCGGCGGCTATCATTCCGGCGCGGTCCTCTCTTATCTGGAACAGCAAAACATCCGCAGCCTCGACGCGCTCCAGGTCCTGACGGCCGAGCGGGAGGAGCTTGCCTGCGCCGCCGGGCTGGCCGGCCGGTTCCCGCCGCGGTGCCTGGTGTCGCGGCAGGGAAACCGGGTGGACGGCTTCCTGCAGGCCGCCGCGTCGAAGGCCGGGCGGTGCGTGCTGTACCGGCAGAACGCGAGCGTGTCGCTCTGGGGCGCGGCGACGGTGGAGACGCGGTCGTGCGGCGGGGCGGATGCCGCGCGGATCTGCGCGGGCGGCATTTCCGTGCTGCTGCTGCCGGGGGCGGCGGATGCGGCGGCTCTGCCGGAAGAATGGCGTGCGCCGGACTTTCTGGTCACGGACGCCCCGCCCGCCGGGCAGACGCCGCCCGCGGCCTGCACGGTGCTCGCCGTGGAGGGCGGAGACCTGAAAAAATCGGACGCGGCGGCGCGGGACAGGCGCCGCCTGTGGACGGGCGGCTGCGGAAACGTGGTGCTGCAGTTCAAAGGGGACCGGACCCTGTCGATCGGGAGGGAGAAATGATGCCGGAGATTACGGAAGCGGAGCTTAAAAAGCAGATTAAGAGCGCCGATTTTCAGAAACTGTACGTGCTGTACGGCGAGGAGAAATACCTGGTCGAATACTACGCCGGCAGAATTCTCGCCAAGGCGGGCGCCGAGGGTCCGGCCGACTTCAACCGGCAGAAGTTCGACGGCGGCGAGACCGGCGTGGACGGCATTGCCGCCGCGGTCGAGGCGCTGCCGGTTCTGGCGCGGCGAAAATGCGTCGCGGTCTCCGATTTGGACGTCCCCGCCCTGCGCGCGGGCGAGGCCAATAAGCTCGGGCAGCTTCTGGGCGATTTGCCGGAAAGCTGCGTGCTGGTGATTTACCTGCCCTCCATCGCGTTCGACGAGCGCAGGGACAGGGGCTGGAAAAAATTCCTCGCCCAGGCGGGCAAAGCGGGCGCCACCGTCTCCCTTCGCGGGCGCACGCAGGCGCAGATGGAAAAGCTGCTCTGCGCGGGGGCGGCCCGGCGGGGCTGCGCGCTCTCGCGGCAGAACGCCGCCCGCCTGCTCGGCTGCTGCGGCACGGGGATGCACACGGCCCTGAACGAGCTGAACAAGCTCTGCGCTTTTACGGGTTCCGGGGAAATCACCGCGCAGACCGTGGACCGCCTTGCCGTCCGCAACCTGGAGGCGCGCGTGTTCGACCTTTCGAAGGCCGTCCTCGCGGGGGACGGCGACCGCGCCTACCGCATCCTGGGCGGCCTGTTCTACCAGAACGAGGAGCCGGTCGCCGTGCTCGCCGTGCTGGCCGGGGCGTACCTGGACCTGTACCGCGTGCGCGCCGCCGTGCAGAGCGGCCGCCCCGCGACGGAGCCGGCCAAATATTTCGACTACAGGCGCAGGGAGTTCCGCCTGACCAACGCGGAGCGCCTGTGCGGCCGCTTTTCTTCCTCCATGCTGCGCGAAAGCCTGGACGCTCTGCTGGAGACGGACCTCGCGCTCAAAAGCGCGCGCGGCGACCGCCGCCTGATGCTGGAGAAGCTGGTCGCGCGGCTGCTCGTCCTTGCGAAAGGGGAGAAGGACGGTTGATTCACGTGAAGGAAGCCGTCGTCGTCGAGGGAAAATACGACAGAATCCGCCTCGCTTCGCTGATTGACGGCCTGATTCTGGAGACCGGCGGGTTCCGCATCTTCAAGGACGGGCGGCGGATGGCCCTTCTGCGCCGCCTGGCGGACACGCGCGGCCTGGTCGTCCTGACCGACAGCGACGCCGCCGGGTTCCTGATTCGCCATTACCTTTCCGGCGCCATTCCGCCGGAAAAAATCAAGCACGCCTACCTGCCGGACCTTTTCGGCAAGGAAAAGCGCAAGCGCAGGCCTTCCCGCGAGGGCAAGCTGGGCGTGGAGGGCGCCCCGGCGCAGGCGATTCTGCAGGCGCTGCGGCGCGCGGGCGTAGACTGCGCGCCGCAGCCCCCGGCGGGCAGGCCCATCACCAAGACCGATTTGTACCTGGCGGGGCTTTCGGGCGGCGAGAACAGCGCGCGCAGGCGGCTGGCGCTTCTGCGCGCGCTGGACCTGCCGGAGCATCTTTCGCCCTCGTCGCTTCCCGGGGTGCTCAGCAGCCTGATGAGCTACGAGCAGTTCCGCGAGCTTGCGGCGCGGCTGTAAAAAACGGGCTTTTTCCTTTTTCACGGCCTTTCGCATGATTTCAGAAAAGCCATGAAAAATAAAAAAGAATCTGGAAAGGGAGGAGCAGTATGCTGCAGGATTTTGAACGGACCGGGGAAGAGCCCGAAAGGGACGGCGGGAAGATTAAAAAGCAGACGGAGGCGCTCGGCGCGCGCCTTTCGCTGCTCCAGCAGGCCGTCCGGAAAAAGGGGCTGCCGGTGATTCTCCTGTTCGAGGGATGGGGCGCCGCCGGCAAGGGCGGCCTGATTTCCGACCTGATTCTGAACCTGGACCCGCGCGGGTTCAAGGTCTATTCCTTCACCGCCCCCACGAAGCTGGAGCGGCGCGAGCCGGTCCTGTGGCGCTACTGGCGCGTGATTCCGCCGAAAGGGCAGATCGCCGTGCTGGACCGGAGCTGGTATATGGATGTCTCCACGGCGCGCATCGAGGAAGACTTAGATGATGCGGAAGCCGTCCGCCGCATGAACGACATCAATATCCTGGAGCGCCAGCTCACGGACGGCGGATACCTGATTTTGAAATTCTTCCTGCACATCAGCCGCAAAGAACAGAAAAAACGGTTCGAGAAGCTGGTGCGGGACAAGGACACCGCCTGGCGCGTCACGGAGCGGGACTGGCGGCGCAACCACCGGTACGACCGGTATTTTCGGGCGTTCGACGAGATGCTCGGCTACACCGACACCGCCTGCGCCCGCTGGCACGTGGTCTCCGGCATGGACCGGAAGGCCGCCGCACTGGAGGTGTTCCGCATCACGGCGCAGAAGATGGAGGAGGCGCTCTCCCGCGCACCGGGCGCGCAGGCGGAGCCGGAAACCGCGCCGCTGCCCGGCGGCTTTCCGCTGGTGCCCATGCCCAAGCTCGCCGACGTAAAGCTGGACCGCGCGCTCGACGAAAAGACCTACCGCAGAGAGCTGGAAAAGCAGCAGGAGCTTCTGAGCGAGCTGCACGGCAGGCTCTACCGCAAAAAGGTGCCCGCCGTTCTGGTCTACGAGGGGTGGGACGCCGCCGGGAAGGGCGGCAACATCCGCCGGGTCGCGCGGGCGCTGGACCCGCGCGGCTATGCGGTCGTCCCCATCGCGGCCCCCACCCCGGACGAGGCCGCCCGGCATTACCTGTGGCGGTTCTGGGTCAACCTGCCCCGCGACGGGCACATCGCCATCTTTGACCGCAGCTGGTACGGCCGCGTGCTGGTGGAGCGGGTGGAGGGCTTCTGCACCCGGGCGGAGTGGCTCCGCGCCTACCGCGAAATCGACGAGTTCGAGCGCCAGCTCTGCGACTGGGGCGCCGTCGTGATAAAATTCTGGCTGCAGATTGACAAAAACGAGCAGCTCCGCCGCTTTCAGGACCGGCAGAGGACGCCCGCGAAGCAGTGGAAAATCACGGATGAGGACTGGCGCAACCGCAGCAAATGGGACCAGTACGAGGTCTGCGTGAACGACATGCTGCGGTACACCTCCACCGAATCCGCGCCCTGGCACATCGTCGAGTCGCAGGACAAGAAATTCGGGCGCATCCAGGCGCTCCGCATCATCACGGATACCCTCCGGGCGCGGCTGCGCTGAGGACCGGAAAATTTTTGGAGGTGCTTTCATGATCGGAATCATCGGGGCCATGGCCGTCGAAGTGGAAAATCTGCTGAAGCGGATGGAGGGCGGCACGTCGAAAACCGTGAGCGGAATCGCCTACCGCTCGGGAAAAATCGCCGGAACGGACTGCGTGGTCGCGCGGTGCGGGGTGGGGAAGGTCGCCGCCGCCGTCTGCGCCCAGACCATGATCCTGAACTGGTCGCCGGAGGCCGTCGTGAACGTCGGCGTCGCGGGCGGAATCGGGAAGGGCATCCATATCGGCGATGTGGTCGTCTCCACCGGCCTGGTGCAGCACGATATGGACACTTCCGCCCTCGGCGACCCGAAGGGCAGAATCAGCGGGCTGAACCTCACGGTCATCCCGGCGTCGCGCCCGCTGGAGGCGCTCGTCCTCGCCGCCGCCCGCGGCATCTACGGCCCCGGGAAGGTGCACGCCGGCGTGGTCGCCACGGGCGACCAGTTCATCAGCGACGCGGACCGCCTCGGGCGCATCGCGCGGGAGTTCGGCGCCTGCGCCTGCGAGATGGAGGGCGGCAGCATTGCGCAGGTCTGCTATATGAACGGCGTGCCGTTCGTCGCGGTCCGCGTGATTTCGGACAATGCGGACGAGAAGGCGGCCGTCGATTTTTCCGTTTTCGCGGCGCGCTCCGCGCATAAAACGGCCGACCTCGTCGTCAGAATCCTGCCGAAGATCGGGCGGCCGGAACCATGAAAATCATCGACATCTCGCGCGAGCTTTTCTCTGCGGCGCCCTATCCGGGCGACCCGGCCCCCCGGCGCGACCTTGTGCGCAGGATGGACATGGGGGACGACTGCAACCTTTCCGGCTTTTACGCCTGCTGCCACAGCGCGACGCATCTGGACGCCCCGCTGCACTTCATCGACGGCGGGGATTCCGTCGACAAAGTGGCGCTCGGCCGCTGCATCGGTCCCTGCACCGTCGCGGAGGCCTCCGGCATCGTGACCGGCGCGGACATCGACCGCCTGGCCCCGCGGTCGCAGAGGCGCATCCTGTTCAAAGGCGGCGGCGGGGCCTTCCTCTCGCAGAGCGCGGCGTTCGCGCTGGCGGACGCGGGCTTCCTGCTGGTCGGCACGGACGCCGCGAGCGTCGGCGCGCCGGACGACGAGGCCGCCCCCCACCGCGAGCTGCTGGGCGCGGGCGTGCCGCTGCTGGAAGGGCTGGACCTTTCCCGCGCGGAGCCGGGGGACTACCGCCTGATTGCGCTGCCGCTGCTTCTGGGCGGGGCGGAGGCCGCGCCGGTCCGCGCGGTTCTGCTGCGGGAATAAGCAGGATTTTGCTTTATAAAAAATTAACAACGAATTCATAACTTCTTCACAACCTTTTTGTGCATGGGCGCTATAATGAAAACCGTAATCAGAACAGCGGAGCCGCACCGCTCTCTGATACATGTTCTACCCTCCTCAATATACCCCTCAAGCGAACGAAAAAGGGTCCGGCCGTCTGGCCGGGCCCTTTTTCTGCCGGCGGCGCCCCGCCCGGGGGTGCGCGGAGGGGCCGAAAGAGAAACCCACAAAAAAGGCCGGATTTTTCGGTAAAAGACACAGGATATGTGAGCAAACGGGAGAAATTCCGAAAAGTTACGGGAATAAATTTATGGGATTCTGAAAATCAATGAAAAATTCAGGTAAAATTTAAAAAAATAATTGACAAACGGGGCCCGCGCCTCTATTATTTGATATGTTGCGTTTGCATCTGACCGGCGGCGCTGATTGCCGCAGCCTGCGGGCTGCGAAAAATCCTTTGCGGGGGGCAATGCCAAAGCGGTGCTGCCGGGATTGCGCTGAAGTGTTTCGGCTTTGCGCAACTTTTCATATTACCGCAAAGGGGATGCATGAAAATGGAAAGAACACCCATCGTTTCGCTCAAGGGCATCTCGGTCGCGTTCGACGGGGTGCCCGTGCTCCGGGACTTCAACCTGGACCTCGGGGACGGGGAGTTTGTCACGCTGCTCGGCCCTTCCGGCTGCGGCAAGACCACGACTCTGAGGATCATCGGCGGCTTCGTCAGGCCGGACGCCGGCGACGTCTATTTCAACGGCCGCAGAATCACGGACCTTCCGCCCCACCGGCGGGAAGTCAACACCATCTTTCAGAAATACGCGCTTTTCCCGCACCTGAACGTGTACGACAACGTGGCGTTCGGCATGCGCGTGCACGGCAAAAGCGAGCGCGAAATCAAGGCCCGCGTCGGCCAGATGCTGAACCTCGTGGACCTGAACGGCTTCGAGCACCGCAACGTGAACCTGCTTTCCGGCGGGCAGCAGCAGCGCGTCGCCATCGCGCGGGCGCTCGCCAACGAGCCGAAGGTCCTTCTGCTGGACGAGCCGCTCGGCGCGCTGGATCTCAAGCTGCGCAAGGACATGCAGGTCGAGCTCAAAAGAATCCAGCAGCAGACCGGCATCACGTTCCTGTTCGTCACGCACGACCAGGAGGAGGCGCTCTCCATGTCCGACGAAGTCGTCGTGATGGACCAGGGCGCCATCCAGCAGATCGGCACGCCACTGGATATCTACAACGAGCCGAAGAACGCCTTCGTCGCGGATTTTATCGGCGAAAGCAATATCCTGGACGGCGTGATGC
>DHOB01000082.1:10724-23276 GCA_002409675.1 Ruminococcaceae bacterium UBA5401 | reverse complement strand
GAGCCGGTCGACGTGGTCCTTCGGCCGGAGGACGTCGACATCGTCCCGCCGGAAGGCGACCGGCTCACGGGGACCGTCATCAACGTGAACTTCAAGGGCGTGTTCTATGAAATCATCGTCGACGTGCAGGGCTTCAAATGGATGGTCCAGACGACGGATTATGAGAAAAAAGGCGCGCATATCGGCCTTTCCATCCAGCCCGACGAAATCCATGTGATGCGCAAATCGAAATATTCGGGCCGGTTCGGCGATTACAGCACGTTCAGCGACGAGATGGACGAGGACCTCCATTCCGCGGCCGCAAAGAGGGGAGGCGGCGCGGAATGAGGGCGAAATCCGCTTCCTACCCCTACCTGGTCTGGATGGTCCTGTTCATCGTCGTGCCCATGGCCCTGGTCGTGGCGTTTGCGCTGACCGACCGCAGCGGCGCCTTCACCCTGAAGAACCTGGCGGGCGTGGGGCTTTACTCCAACGTGTTTCTGCGCTCCATCTGGCTGGGGGCGATCGCCACGGCCGTCAGCCTGCTGGTGGGGTATCCGCTGGCCTACATCATCGCAAAATCCGCCGGGCACAGGCAGGGCGTGCTGGTGATGCTGGTGATGCTGCCCATGTGGATGAACTTTCTGCTGCGCACCTACGCCTGGATGACCCTGCTGGAGGACAGCGGCCTGATTAACCGGGCGCTCGCCGCCCTCGGTCTGCCGCCCGCCCACATGATCAACACGCAGGGCGCCGTGGTGCTCGGCATGGTCTACAATTACATCCCGTACATGATTCTGCCGCTCTACTCCGTGCTGACCAAAATCGACCCCAGCGTGATTGAGGCCGCGCAGGACCTCGGCGCGGACGCGAAGCGCGTGTTTCTGCGCATCACGCTGCCGCTGAGCATGCCGGGCGTGATTTCGGGCATTACGATGGTGTTTGTGCCGGCCGTCAGCACCTTCATCATCTCCAAGATGCTGGGCGGGGGCAGCAACCTGCTCATCGGCGACCTGATCGACATGCAGTTCCTCGGCAGCGCCTACAACCCGAACCTCGGCTCCGCCATCTCGCTTGTGCTGATGGTGCTGATTCTCATCTGCATGGGCATCATGAACCAGTTTGACGAAAACGGAGCGACGGAAGGGGGCGTGCTGGTATGAGGGCGCTTTCCCGCGTCTATGCGGTCCTGGTTTACGTGTTTCTCTATGCGCCGATTGCGGTGCTGATTCTCTTCTCGTTCAACGACACCAACGTGATGAGCCGCTCGGTCTGGTCCGGTTTTTCGCTGCGGTGGTACCGGCAGCTGTTTCAGGACCGGATGCTGCTGCAGGCCCTTGAGAACACGCTGATTATCGCCGTGGTGGCCGCGGCGGTCTCCACCGTGCTGGGCACCGCCGCCGCCATCGGCATCGGCGCGATGAACCGGTGGGCCAGGCGCGTCGTGATGAACATCACCAACTTCCCGATGGTCAACCCGGACATTGTGACCGGCGTTTCCCTGATGCTGCTGTTCGTCGCGGCGTCGCGCTTTCTGGGCGGCGCTTCGCTCGGCATGGGTTCGCTGATTCTCGCGCACATCACGTTCTGCCTGCCCTATGTGATTCTTTCGGTGATGCCCAAGCTGCGGCAGATGGACCCCAACCTGTACGAGGCCGCGCAGGACCTCGGCTGCGCGCCGTTCCCCGCGTTCTTCAAGGTCGTCCTGCCGGAGATTGCGCCCGGCGTCGTGACCGGGATGATCATGGCGTTCACCCTCTCCATCGACGACTTCGTCATCAGCTATTTCACGAGCGGGACCACCCAGACGCTGCCGATTTTCATCTACTCCATGACGCGCAAGCGCGTCAGCCCCGAAATCAACGCCCTTTCCACCCTGCTGTTCGGCGCGGTGATTTTCCTGCTGCTGATCATCAACTTCCGCGCCGCGAGGGAGACCGGGGGCGCCGCGAAGGCCGCAAAAACGGAAGGGGGCGGGACCCGGTGAAAAAATGGATTGCGGCGGTTCTGAGCGCCGTGCTGCTCGCCGGATGTTCCCCCGCCTTTGCGGCGGAGAGCGGGCAGGCCGCGCCGAAAGACGGCGTGACACTGAACGTCTACAACTGGGGCGAATACATCGCGTCCGGCAGCGACGGCACCATGGACGTCAATGCCGAATTCACCAAGCAGACCGGAATCCGCGTGAACTACACCACGTTTGAGGACAACGAGTCGATGTACTCCAAACTGGCCGGCGGCGGGGCGAGCTACGACGTGATTTTCCCGTCGGACTACATGGTGTCGAAGCTCATCAAGGAAAAGCTGGTTCAGAAGCTGGATTTCCGCAATATCCCGAACTACAGATATATCGACCCGGAGTACCGCAACCTGGTCTACGACCCGAAGAACGAGTATTCCGTCCCCTATACCTGGGGCGTGGTGGGCATCTTCTACAACAAAAAATATGTGAAGGAGAAAGTCGACAGCTGGAAGATCCTGTGGGACCGCAGGTACGCGGGCAAAATCCTGATGTTCGACAACCCGCGCGACGCGTTCGGCATCGCGCAGGAGATTCTCGGCTACTCCTTCAACTCGACGAACCCCGAGGAGTGGAACGCCGCCGCCGAGCTGCTGGAAAAGCAGAAGCCGCTGGTGCAGGCCTATGTGATGGACCAGATTTTCAACAAGATGTCCAGCGGGGAGGCGTGGCTCGCGCCGTATTACGCGGGCGACGCCGCCACCCTCGTCGCGGACAACCCGAACATCGGCTTTGCCATTCCCACAAAGGAGAAGACAAACTTCTTTGTGGACGCCATCTGCATCCCTTCCAGCGCGAAGCACAAAAAAGAGGCGGAGGCGTATATCGACTTTCTCTGCCGGCCGGAGGTCGCCGCCGCCAATATGGAAGCCGTCGGCTACTCCACGCCGGAATCCGCGGCGAGGAAGCTCCTGCCCGAGGAGATGCGGGAGGACCCCATCATCTACCCGCCGAAGAGCGTGCTGAAAAACTCCGAGACGTTCCGCGACCTGCCGGAAGGCACCGGCCTGCTGCTGGATACGCTGTGGGCGCAGGTCAAAATGGGCAGCTCCGGCGACACCGGAACGCTGCTCGCCGTGCTGGGCGCCTTTCTCGCGGTCTATATCGGCATCGTGGTCTATAAAAAAATCAAGCGGAAAAAAGAATTGCAGTAGGCCGCCTGCTTTTCGGCACTTTGAGCCGCCCTTCGTCCGGAAGGCGGCTTTTTCTAAAAAATATTCCAATTCGGCGTTTCCGCCGGTGCTTTCCAGCCGAAAAGGGGCTATAATAAAAAGGGTTCCGTAAAACTTCCGCGAAAAGCTGGCCATGGCCCGCCTCCGCGGATTTTTCAGACGTTTATGGCACGAAAGGTGGTATCTCGGTATGTCGGTTATCGGTGCGTTCATCATGCCCCATCCGCCCGTGATTATCCCGTCGGTCGGAAAAGGGGAAGAAAAAAGAGTTGAAAAAACAGTGCGGGCCTACCGAAAGGCCGCGCGCGAAATCGCGCAGCTCAAGCCGGAAACCATCGTGGTCACTTCGCCCCATGCCGTGCTTTATGCGGACTATCTGCACATTTCGCCGGGCGCGGGCGCGAGCGGGGACTTCCGGCAGTTCGGCTCGCAGGAAGGGCCGGTTTCCTTCTCCTATGATACGCAGTTCGTCGAGGCGCTGACGCAGGAAGCGAAGCGGATGCGCATCCCGGCCGGGACGTTCGGGGAAAGGAACCCCTCGGTCGACCACGGCACGCTGGTCCCGCTGACGTTCGTGAACGGCGAATACCGCGGCTACCGCCTGGTGCGGTGCTCGATTTCCGGTCTGGACCCGCTCACGCATTACAACTTCGGCCGATGCATCGCGCGCGCGGCCGAAAAGCTGAACCGGCGCACGGTGATGATTGCGAGCGGCGACCTTTCGCACAAGCTGAAGGAGGATGGGCCCTACGGCTTTGCCGCGGAAGGGCCTCAGTTCGACCGGCAGGTTACGGAGGCGATGAAGACGGGCGATTTTCTCCGCTTCCTGACCTTCGACAGCGCGTTCTGCGAGGCCGCGGCCGAATGCGGGCTGCGCTCGTTCATGATTCTGGCCGGGGTTTTCGACGGCGTCGCCGTCGAGCCGGAGTTTCTCTCCTATGAAGGGCCGTTCGGCGTCGGGTACGCCGTGTGCGGGTTCCGCCCCAAAGGGCCGGATGAGAGCCGCCGCTTCGGCCCGAAATACCTGGAGTGGAAGCGCGGCGCGATGAAAAAGCAGCGGGAAAACGAGGACGTCTACGTCCGCCTGGCCAGGCTGTCGCTGGAGACCTGGGTTCGCACCGGCCGCCGCGCCGCCCTGCCGGACGACCTGCCGCCGGAGCTCACCGGGCGGCGCGCGGGCGTGTTCGTCTCGCTGCATAAGGACGGCGCCCTGCGCGGCTGCATCGGCACGATTCTGCCGGTGCAGGGCAGCGTCGCCGACGAGATTGTGCGCAACGCCATCAGCGCCGGCACCCACGACCCCCGGTTCGAGCCGGTGCGGGAAGAGGAACTGCCCGACCTGGTCTACAGCGTCGACGTTCTCGGTGCCCCGGCGCCCATCAGCTCCATGAACGAGCTGGACCCCAGACGCTACGGCGTGATTGTCCGCAGCGGGGACCGGTGCGGCCTGCTTCTGCCGGACCTGCCCGGTGTGGACACGCCCCGCCGGCAGGTCGAAATCGCCCTGCGCAAAGCGGACATCCGTCTGGACGAGGCGTTCCGCATGGAGCGGTTTGAGGCGGTGCGCCACACATGAGCGGGGCGGTCTGCGAAATCTGCCCGCACCGCTGCCGGCTCCAAGAGGGGCAGGCCGGCTTCTGCGGCGCGCGCGTCTGCCGCGGCGGCAGGGTCGTGTGCGACAGCTACGGCTGGTTGACGTCCGCGGCGCTCGACCCGGTGGAAAAAAAGCCGCTCGCCCGGTTCCACCCCGGGGCGGGCATCCTTTCCGTCGGCAGCTACGGGTGCAACCTGCGCTGCCCGTTCTGCCAGAACTACCAGATTTCCATGTCCGGCAAGCGGGAGAGCGGAATGCTCTATGTTCCGCCGCGCGCCCTCGCCGAACAGGCGAAGCGGCTGGTCCCGCAGGGGAACATCGGCCTGGCGTTCACCTATAACGAGCCGCTGATTGCCTATGAGTACGTGCGGGACTGCGCGAAGCTCAACCGCGCGAACGGCCTGCTCAACGTCCTGGTCACGAACGGCTATGTCTGCGAGGAGCCGCTGCGGAAGCTGCTGCCGCTGATCGACGCGATGAACATCGACCTCAAGAGCTTCTCGCCGGATTTTTACCGGAAAATCGGCGGCGGGCTGGAGGACGTCAGGCGGACCATTGAGATTTCGGCGCGCGCCGGCTGCCATGTGGAGGTCACCACGCTGATTGTCCCCGGCGAAAACGATTCGCCGGAGGAGATGCGCCGTCTTTCCGAGTGGCTCGCGGGGGTGGACCCCGGAATCCCCCTGCATGTGACCCGCTTTTTCCCGCGCTACAAAATGGCCGACCGGGCGCCCACGCCCGTGCAGCAGGTCTACGCGCTGGCCGCGGTGGCACGCGGGGCCCTGCGGTACGTCTACGAGGGGAACTGCTGAGGCGCAAAAAACCGCCCGGCACACGGGGAATCGCTTCTCCCGCGCGCCGGGCGGCGCGGCGTCAGCCCACGCTTTCCAGCTTCGTCACGAAAGCGCGCGAAGTGTCGCTCCCGTTGATTACGCCCGTGTAGGTGACCTTGATTTTATCCCCGATTTTCATGCTCTTCAGGCCGGAGGTATCGACCCCGAGGCGGCGCACCGTAATCTGGTTCCCGTCCGGCAGCTTGAGCTGGACGCTCATCATCGCGCCGTCCACCATGGTCCCCGTGACGGTGTGCGGCGTTTTGTCAAACGCCTTATCCGTCGCGGCGGGCACGGGGGAGGAGTCCGACGGCCCGAGGGTGTAGACTTTTCCGTCGTCCGGATCCACCAGGATGGAGATGCCCTGCTGGTAGTCGCTGTCCCACAGTTCATAGGTCCGGTAGGCTTTCCCCTGGGCCGTCTTCTGCTTCTGGGCGGCCTTCAGGGTGTACTTGTTCCAGTCGAGGCGGACCTGGGATTTGACCGCCTGCATGGCCTGCTGGTCCGAGCCGCCGGCCTGCGAAGCGGAAGAGGACGCGGGCGCTTCGGCCTGGGAGGACGGCACGGAGGACGGCGCCGCCGCGGACGGGCCCGCCGCCTGCGGCAGGGAAGAGGATGAAGCCGGAGCGGGCTTTGTGCCGGCGAACCGGATAATCAGGGCGCCGACCGCCACGGCCGCGGCCGCGAACAGAATGATAATTCCCAGTTTTTTCATAGTAACAACCTCCCGACGGATATCTGTTTTTCACTATATCTCATATTCGGGAAAACCGCAAGCAACAATTTTGTAAAGACCGGCCTGCGGGCCGGAAAACGGGAAAAGGAGGATTTTCAGTGGACAAAGACTTGCAGAAAGAAGCGGCAATCCGCGAAAAGAACCGCGCGGCCCGCGTTGCGTTTCCGGATGGGGCCAAAGCGCCGCGCCTGGGCCAGGGCACGTGGCACCTGGGGGAACGGCCTTCCCGCCGGGACTCCGAAATCGAGGCGCTGCGCCTCGGCGTACGGCTCGGGATGACGCTGATTGACACCGCCGAAATGTACGGCGAAGGCCGCGCGGAGTCGCTGGTCGGCGAGGCCATCCGGGGCATCGGCAGAAACGGCCTGTTTCTGGTTTCCAAGGTCTATCCGCACAATGCGGGCCGGAAGAATATCTTTGAGAGCTGCGAAAATTCCCTCCGGCGCCTGGGGACGGATTTTCTTGACCTGTACCTGCTCCACTGGCGCGGGAATATCCCGCTCGCCGAGACGGTTGCCTGCATGGAGGAGCTCGTTTCGCGGGGGCTGATCCGCCGGTGGGGCGTCTCCAATTTCGACACGGCCGATATGGAGGAGCTCTGGCGCATCCCCGGCGGCAGCCGCTGCGCCGCGAACCAGGTCCTCTACCACCTGGGCTCGCGCGGCGTCGAGTACGACCTGCTCCCCTGGATGCGGAAGCACCGCGTGCCGCTGATGGCCTACTGCCCGATTGCGCAGGGCGGCTCGCTGCGCCGAGGGCTGTTTGAGAATCCGGCGGTCCGCCGGGTGGCCGCGGCGCACGGGGCGACGCCCGCGCAGGTCCTGCTCGGCTTTGTGATGCGCGGCGGGGACGTGATTGCGATTCCGAAAGCCGGCACGCCCCGCCATACGCTCGAAAACGCCGGCGCCGGCCTGCTGGCCCTGACGGACGCCGACCTCGCCGCGCTGTCCGCCGCGTACCCGGCCCCCGCGCATAAGACCGCGCTGGACATGCGGTAGGGCGGGAAAAAGCCCGTCCGGGCATTGCGCCCGGGGGCGCGGGCTGATATAATTTTTATAAGGTGAATATATATGATGAAACAGACCCGCCCGTATCCGCGGGTGACCGTGACGCGCAAGGCGGAGCGGAGCATCGTCGCCGGCCACCCCTGGGTTTACGGCACGGAGCTGACCGGCGCCGGGCCGTATGAGAACGGCGGCCTGGTGGATGTGCTCAGCCCGCGCGGCAGCTACCTGGGGACCGGCTTTATCAACGACCGCAGCAAAATCCGGGTCCGGCTGATTTCGCGCAACGCGAACGACCGGTTCGACGAGGCGTTTTACGAGCGCCGCCTGCGCTATGCGTGGGAGTACCGCAAAGCCGTGATGGGCGGCGACCTCTCCTGCTGCCGGGTGATTTTCGGCGAGGCCGACCAGTTCCCGGGGCTCACGGTGGACCGCTTTTCCAACATCCTCGTGGCGCAGACCCTGTCCCTCGGCATCGAGAAAATCAAGCCGATGCTGTTCCGGCTGCTGCACCGCATTCTGGCCGAAGACGGGCAGAAAATCGACGGCATTTACGAGCGCAACGACTCCGCCATCCGCGGGCTGGAGGGGCTGGAGCAGAACAAAGGCTTTTTCCCGCTGGAGGGCCTTCCCGTCCCGCAGGAGACGAAGACGCGCATTACGGAAAACGGCATCGACTATCTTGTGGATTTTGAAAACGGGCAGAAGACCGGATTTTTCCTCGACCAGAAATACAACCGGCGCGCCGTCGCGCGGCTGTGCCGCGGCCGCCGCGTGCTCGACTGCTTTACGGACACCGGCTCGTTCGCGCTGAACGCCGCCAAGAACGGAGCCGAGCGGGTCCGCGCGGTGGACATCTCCGAAACGGCCGTCGGGGCCGCGAAGGCGAACGCCCGGCTCAACGGCCTGCAGGACCGCGTCGATTTTGAGGCGGCGAACGTGTTCGACCTGCTGCCCCGCCTCGCGGAGCAGGCGGCCGGGGAGTACGACCTCGTCATCCTCGACCCGCCGGCGTTCACCAAGTCCCGGCGGACGGTTTCCGGCGCCGAGCGCGGCTACAAGGAAATCAATTACCGCGCCATGAAGCTCCTGCCGCGCGGCGGGTATCTCGCCACCTGCTCGTGCTCGCATTTCATGACGGAGGAGCTGTTCCGCAGGGTGCTCCGGTCCGCCGCGGCGGACGCACAGGTGTCCCTGCGCCAGGTGGAGGCCCGCCGGCAGGCGCCGGACCACCCCATCCTCTGGAATGTGCCGGAGACCGACTACCTCAAATTTTACATCTTCCAGGTCGTTTAGACGCCCCGGATTTATAAAAGAAAGGACCGAACCATCCGATGAAAATTGCAGTGTTCAGTTGCCGCCCGGACGAGCGGAACTCTTTCGCCCGCTTTGCCGGGCAGTACGGTGTGGAGCTTGCGCTTCATGCGGAGCCCGCCGATATGCAGAATGCCGGGGACGCGCGGGGCTGCCCGTGCGCCAGCATCCTGACGTCGCCCATGCCGCGCGGGCTGCTCCGCCGGCTTTACGACCTGGGCGTCCGCTATGTCTCCACCCGCAGCATCGGCTACGACCACATCGACCTCAGAGCCGCGAAGGAAATCGGCCTGCACGTCGGCAACGTCAGCTACACGCCGGACAGCGTGGCCGACTATACCGTGATGCTTCTGCTGATGGCCGTGCGCAGGGTCAGGGCCATCCTGCTCAAAAGCGCCGCGCAGGACTTTTCGCTTGCCGGCGTGCAGGGGACCGTGCTGAGCGACCTGACCGTCGGGGTCGTGGGCACGGGGCGCATCGGGCGCGCCGTGATCCGCCGGCTTTCGGCGTTCGGATGCCGGATTCTCGCCTACGATCTGCACGAAAGCGAAGAAGTGAAAAAATACGCGCAGTATGTTCCGCTCGACCGTCTGCTCGCCGAAAGCTCCGCACTTACCCTGCACATGCCCGCGACGAAGGAGAACTTCCATTTCGTCCGCCGGGAGACCCTCGCAAAGATGAAGGACGGCGTGATTCTGGTCAACACGGCGCGCGGGACTTTAATTGACACGGACGCGCTGATTGAAGGCGTGGAGAGCGGCAAGGTCGGCGGGGCCGCCCTGGACGTCGTCGAGGGCGAAACCGGCATCTTCTACCACAACCGGGAGGGCGAAATCCTCGGCAACCGGGGACTGGCGGTTCTGCAGTCGTTCCCCAACGTCATCGTGACGCCGCACACCGCTTTCTATACCGGCCGGTCGGTCAGCGACATGGTCGAAAATTCCATCCGGAGCTGCCTGCTTTTCGCCGGGGGGAAGAAAAACCCCTGGCAGATTGTCTGAGCGGCAGGCCGGATGCAGAACCGGGAGGAACTCCGTATGAACATCCTTTCCCTGTGGCAGTCCCTGCTCCGCAGCCCGTGGGTGTCGAACCTGGTGGTGCCCGCGGTGGTCTTCCTCGTCTTTCTGCTGCTGAGCGGTCTGGTTTCAGACCTGGTCTCGCGCCTGGCGGCCCGCGCCTCCGAAAAGACGGGCGGCCCCTGGGGGCGCTGGTTCGGCGGCGGATTCCGCCGGCCGATGCGCGCCCTGATGGTCGGCATCGGCGCCTATGCCGCGCTGCGCTGCGTGCCGGCCCTTTCCGGCGGATGGCCGGTGCTGGACCGCTGCTTCCGCAGCTTTCTGGTGGTTGTGCTGGCGTGGGGCCTGTACCGCATGGCCAGCCCCGAGGCGCTGGCCCGCAGCGCCTTTCTGGCCGAGAAAATCAGGTCCAAGGGCAGCGGGCCGCTGCTCCCGGCGATTTCCGGCGCGGCGCGCTTCGTCGTCCTTGCGCTGGCGGTGCTGATTATCGCGCAGGAGTGGAACTACAGCATCAGCGGCCTGCTGGCCGGGCTGGGGATCGGCGGCCTGGCATTCGCCCTGGCCGCGAAGGATATGCTCGCCAACCTCTTCGGCGGAATCGTGATTCTGCTCGACAAGCCGTTCACGCTCGGCGACTGGGTCCGCACGGGCGAGGTGGAGGGGACCGTCGAAGCCATCAATTTCCGCAGCGTGAAAATCCGCACGGTCGACCGGGCGCTTGTCTCCGTCCCGAACTCCGCCGTGGTAAACGGACCGGTCGCCAATTTCAGCCGGGCGGGCGGGCGCCGGCTGGAGCTTGCGGTCAGCGCGGACCCCGGCACGCCGGTCCCGCGCCTGAAAAGCGCCGTGGAAGAAATCCGGCTTTTTCTGGAGCAGGACCCCGAAATCGAGGAGGGGACCGCCTCCGCCGCGCTGGAAGGCATCGGGGACGCCGGCCCCCGGCTGCGGGTCTCCTGCTTCGCCAAGACGGCGGACCGCATGGAGTTCCTCCAGGCGAGGGAAAAGGTCTGCTACGCGGTGCTGGACGCCCTGAACCGGAGCAGGAGCGGCCCGCCGCTTCCCCGCGGACCCGGCGGCGATTGAAACGGCCGCCGGCCGGTGGTATAATTAAAGACGATGGATTTACAGAGGAAAACAGCCCGGCGCGGCTCGGATGCACCGGAGCGAAACGCCCTCCCGTGACGGGCCGGGGGGAAAAGCGACGGAGGATGAAGCATGAAGGTCATCAACCATATCGCGGTTTACAGCAGGGACCCCGCGCGCCTGGAGCGGTTTTACCGGAACTATTTCTATGCGAGCCGGGACGGCGGCTGCGGCGGCCCCAAAACCGGCTGCCAGAGCTTCTTCCTGCGGTTTGACGACGAGGTGCGGCTCGAGGTCATCGCGCGGCCGGGGCTGCGGGACCGGCCGCCGGAGCCCGCGGTGGGGCTGGCGTACCTGGCGTTCAGCGTCGGCAGCGAAAGCGAAGTGGACAGCCTGACCGCCGCGCTGGTCAAGGGCGGCCAGCCGATGATCGCCCCGCCGCATAAAACCGGGAGCGGCCGGTATGAAAGCTGCGTCGCCGACCCGGACGGGAACCGGATCAGAATCACCGTGTGAAAGAGGCCGCTTTCCGGAGGTGCCGATGGATTACGACAGACTGGTCAACACCGCGGCCGACGTGGGGTACCTGCTGATTGCGAACGGGGCCGAGATTTCCCGCGCGGAAGAATCCATGCGCAGGATTTTCCGCGCCTACGGGGCGGAGCGCAGCGAGGTTTTCGCCATCCCGACCTTTCTCAGCGTGGCCGTCAGCACGCCGACGGGCCGCCCCGTGACGACCATCCGGCGGATTCCGTCGCGCCGGGTGGACATGACGCGCGTCGACCTCGCCAACAGCCTGTGCCGGCGCGTCTGCCGCACGACGCCGGATTTTTCCACCGTGAACCGGGAGGTGCGGCGCATCGCCGCGCGCCGGCCGTTCCCGTTCCCGGTGCAGGTGGCGGCGTTCGGGCTGGTGGCCTTCGGGTTCACGCTGTTTTACGGCGGGAGCCCGGCCGACGCGCTGGTGGCGCTGCTGTGCGGCGCGGTGATGAAGCCCGTCTGCCGCCTGCTGGAGCGCCTGCATGCGAACCTGTTTTTCGTCGATGCGGCGGCAAGCTTTGTGGCGGCTGCCATCGCGCTGGTCTTCTCGCAGTTTTTCGCCCATCTCAGCTATGACAAAATCATCATCGGCACGCTGATGAACCTGGTGCCCGGCATCGCCATCACCGACTTCATGCGGGACATCATCGCGGGGGACGTGATTGCGGGCATCCTGCGCTTTGCGGAAAGCGTGCTCGTCGCGACCGCCATCGCCATCGGCGCCGGCATTGCGCTGACGGCGGTCCGCATGCTGCTGGGGGTGTGAAGGGGTTGAGCTATCTGGTTCCCTGCGCGTGGGCGTTCCTCGCCTGCGCGGCGTTCTGCATCGTCTACAACATCCGCGGCTGGATGCTGGTGGTCGCTTCGCTGGGCGGCTCGGTCGGCTGGCTGGTCTACCTGCTGCTGGCCCCGCTTGGCAACGACATCGTGCAGTTTTTTCTCGCGACGGTCGTGACGGCGGTCAATTCCGAAATCCTGGCGCGCGTCTTCAAAAAGCCGGCGACGGAATTTCAGATTGTGGCGCTGCTGCCGATGGTGCCGGGCGGCGGCATCTTTTACACGATGGAGTACTGCGTGATCGGCAACAACGCCATGTTCCTCCAGACCGGCCTGCACACCCTCGGCATCGCGGGCGCGCTGGCGATGGGAATTCTGCTGGTGTCTTCCCTGTTCCGCCTGGGGTCCGCGCCGGCCGCGGGAAAGAACCGCACAAAATAGGCCCCCGGGGGCCGGCCGCAAAGAAACGCCTTCCCGCCCGGGCGGG
>DHOB01000082.1:2834-10579 GCA_002409675.1 Ruminococcaceae bacterium UBA5401 | reverse complement strand
CGCCTTCCCGCCCGGGCGGGAAGGCGTTTTCAGCGGAATTTGAGAGACTTGAGATTCGGAAAAGACGCGTTTTTAAAAACCAACTGGGCAAGGTGAGTGCATGACATTTCAGGAAGACTTTGAAAAACGGTTCCGGCGGCTGACGGACCGCTTCCGGGCGGAAAAGGCGGCCCTGTTCTTCAGGGGCTTTTCCCCCGGCCAGAACAGGACCATCCTGTCTTTCAGCGGGACGGAAGACCTGCTGCACAGCGACGGGACGCTGGACGTCCCGTCGCTCGAGGCGGGGAAGGAAGAACTTGCCCGGCGGCTGTGCCGGCCCGGCGCGAAGCTGTTCACGGGGGTTTACGAGCAGTGGATCGCCGTGCTGGCCGCCGCGCCGGATTTCAAGTCCCGGTGGGGCGGAAAAATCGCCGTGGTCGAAAACAACCTGTTTTCTCACCGGTACCCCGCCGCCATTCCCCCGCAGGCGGCCCGGGCGCTGTGCGCGTATTTCCGCGGGGAATCGCCGGACGCGCCGCAACAGGCGGAGCCGTACCTGCGCTATTACGGCGAGGCGGTCTCGCCGGACGACCGGCACTTTTTCCTGGCGTATCTGGACCGGCATACGGATGAAAAGCTCGAGGCCGTCCCGTTTTATGAAGAGAAGCGAAAGGACTTCCGCGGGGAGCTGAGCGGGGCCGAAACCGTGCCCGTTTCGGGGAGCGGTTTCCGGGTCCGCAAGGCGGAGCTCGCGCAGGGCCGCCTGCCGGGGCCGGCCGTCTACACCGCCGCTTCGCCGGCGGAGCTGGAAAAATCCGGGCTTTTCGCGTTTGCGGCCCTGCTCGACCGGCTCGGCGTTCCGTACGCCGTGCGGACGGGCAGCCGCTTCAACGACACGCGGGGCGCCCGCGCCGACGAGTTCCTGCCCCTGCTGCGCCGGTACTGGGGGAAGGACGCCTCGTTCCGGGAGCTGGAGTTCTACAAAAACCCGGACGTTTCCAGCGAGACGGAGCGGATTTCGCAGGGGCTGGTGGTTTCTCAGATCGCCCGGCAGTGCGCCCTTGCGCTGGACGGGGACCCGGATTACCGCAACCTGTTCATCACGGCGCCGACCGGCGCGGGGAAATCCCTGCTGTTCCAGCTCCCCGCCATCCGCCTCGCGCTTTCGCGCGGCGCGGTGACCCTCGTCGTCTCGCCGCTGATTGCCCTGATGGAGGACCAGGTTTTCAGTCTGGAGCAGAAGCACGGCGTCTCCTGCGCCACGTTCCTCAATTCCGCCATCACTTTCGAGGAGCGCCAGAACCGCATCGAAAAAATCAGGTCCGGGGAAAAATCCATCGTCTACCTCGCGCCGGAGCTTCTGGTTTCCACCCCACTGGAATCCATCCTCGGCGACCGGAAAATCGGCCTGTTCGTGATTGACGAGGCGCACATCGTCACGTCCTGGGGGCGGGATTTCCGGGCGGACTACTGGTACCTCGGCGATTTTCTGGCCGACCTGCGGCGGCAGGGGCGCCGGTTCCCCGTCCTCTGCCTTACGGCCACGGCGGTCTACGGCGGCCCGGAGGACGTCGTGCACGAAACCGTAGAGAGCCTCTCGCTCGGCAGCCCCATCCTTTTCCTCGGCAGCGTCCGGCGCCCGGATATCCGCTTCGACATCCGCCGCGTCGACCCCAAGGCCGTTTCCGGCGCGGTGGGCCGGTTCAAGGTGGCGCAGACCGCCCGCGCGGTGAGCGCCTGCGTGAAGAAGGGGGAGAAAACGCTGGTGTACTGCCCGTTCGTCTCGCAGGTGGAGGAGGTGTACGGCAGGCTCGACCCGAAAGTGCGGCCCGCCGTGCGCACCTATTACGGCACCATGGACAAAGCCGCCCGCAACGCCGCGCAGCAGAGCTTTCAGCAGGGCGCGTGCCGCGTGATGATCTGCACCAAGGCGTTCGGCATGGGCGTCGACGTGCAGGACATCCGGAACGTCTACCACTTCGCCCCGACGGGCGGTCTTTCCGACTATGTGCAGGAGATCGGCCGGGCCGCGCGCGGCGAAAACATGGAAGGGCGCGCCGTGACGGATTTTCTGCCGAGCGACATCCACTATGTGCGCATCCTGTACGGAATCTCGGAGATGAAGCAGTACCAGCTTGCCGAGATGCTGCGCAAGCTCTGCTCGCTGTTCCGGCGGCGCGGGCACCGCGCAATGCTGATTTCGCCGGACACCTTCTCCTATCTTTTCGGGGAAAAAGAGCTGGAGAACAAGGTCAAGAACGGCTTTCTGCTGATTGCGAAGGACCTGCAGCGCACCTACGGCTTCCCGGTGCTGAGCGTCCGGCCGAAGACCGTGTTTGCCAGGAGCTATGTCAACGTGCCGGCCGCGGCCGAAAGGGCCTTCCAGCGGATGTACGGCGCGCACGCCAGGCAGATGGACGACAGCGCCGGGCAGCCCCCGCACGGCGGCCGGCGCGGCGCCGGGACCACCGTGATGAACAGCGGCAAAATCTATGAGATCGACCTGGTCAAAATCTGGGAAGAGGGCTTCCGGAACATCAGCTTCGTGCAGTTCCGCCGCCTGTTCTTCAGCGGCGGGCTGTTCCGCTGCGCGAACGGCGAGCGCCTTTCCCCGCGCCTGCGGGTCCGGGTCGCGTACCGGTATCCTTTTGCCGAGGTGCTGGAGCGCTTCCGCGCCTGCCTGACGGCGCTTTCGGGGATTTTCCGCAGCTA
Organism: Ruminococcaceae bacterium UBA5401; assembly: GCA_002409675.1. GTDB lineage: Bacteria > Bacillota > Clostridia > Oscillospirales > Acutalibacteraceae > Thermocaproicibacter. Next base: position 7,888 of record DHOB01000082.1, on the reverse strand, counting down.
CCGCCCCACCGGGACGTATTTTACCGTGGAGAAGTTCCGGAAAGACCTGGCGGCAAACCCGGGCTGCGATGCGGTCAGCCCCGAGTTCGCCGGGGTCCTGCTCGAGATGTTTGTGGCGGACGTCTCACGCAACGTGACGTTCCGCTCCAACCGGGACAAGCTGCGGTTCGTTTCGTCGCGCAGGCCGCCCTCCGGCGGAAGCACAGTGTACCGGATTATGAACTCCGGCTATCTTTCCATGCCGGAATTTCTGCTGCGCCTCGCGGAGCAGTGCGCCCCGGGGAAAGACGGCGTCTACCAGGCCTTCATCCCGACCGGGAAAAACGGCAGCCAGAGCGAGCGGATGCGCCTGCTGTCTTTCCTGGAGCTGTTCGGCCTTGCGACGTACGAGGTCGAAGGCGGCAGAAACAGCGGAATTTTCGTGCGGGCCAACGACCCGGAGAAGCTCGCGGCCCTTTCGCGCGGCGGGTACGCCAACGGCCTGCTCGCGGAAATCCACCGCAGGCACCGCTCGGCGCAGGAGCTGATGCTGAAGTTCCTGTCCGGGGACTTCACCAGCGAGCGCCGCTGGGACATCATCGAGGCGTACTTTCTCGGGCGCTCCGAGCCGGAGGAGAAAAGCGCCGTCAGCCCTTCATGATTTTGTCGTACCAGGCGCACAGCGCGAGCGCCGGGGCCGTCAGCGCATACCACAGCATCGAGAAGGGGACGCAGATCTGCCCCAGAATGTTGAGGGGCATCGAGGAATAGTCCCACACGTCCAGCTTGAGGACCCTGTTGACCAGCAGCCCGATTCCGAATTCGACCGCCGTGATGATGACCGACCCGGCGAAGCATTTGATGGAAAGCGGCTTGGCTTTCAGCTTCCCGTTGCAGACGCGGTCAATCAGGCAGAGGCAGGTGCCGCCGGCGAGCGCCATCGAGAAATCCGTCTTTCCGCGGCACAGGATTTCCATCGCGGGATACACCGTGCCGCCCGTCACAAACAGCGCGAGTTTTTTCTTCAAATTTTCCACCCCCTGCGGTTGAGCAAACACTCCCAGTATTTGCAGGGCGGCGGATTTTATTCGACGGAAGGCGGGGCCGCGGTTTCCGCGGCTTTCCGGGCGGAATGGATTTTACGGAAGGAGAGTGCTGTCCCTTGTTTTTCGGGCAGAAGATTTTAAGGTACAAAGACGAAATGGAGGCCGACCTCGCAAAGCTGGTGGCGATCCCTTCGGTCTGCGGGCCGGCGGAGCCGGGCAGGCCGTTCGGGGCCGAATCGGCCCGCGCGCTGGGGGCCATCCTGAAAATCGCCGATGGGATGGGGCTTGCGACAAAGAACGTGGGCAACTATGCCGGGCACGCGGAATACGGGGCGGGCGGCGACATGGCCGCCGTGGTCACGCATGTGGACGTCGTGCCCGCCGGCGGCGGCTGGGATACGGACCCCTTCCGCCTGACGCGGAGGGGAAGCCTGCTGTTCGGGCGCGGCGCGGCCGACGACAAGGGCGCCGCAGTCGTCGCCCTGTACTGCCTGAAGGCGCTGCGCGACGAGAAAATTCCGGCCAGACGCAGAATCCGCGCGATTTTCGGCGCGGGGGAAGAGATCGCCAGCAACGACCTTACAATGTATTTCAAGTCGGAGCCGCTGCCGTCCATGGCGTTCACGCCGGACAGCGAGTACGGCATCTGCAACCGGGAAAAGGGCATCCTCCGGCTGAACCTGCGGGGCGGAAAACCGGAGGGGGCTGTCCGCGAGTTTTCAGCCGGCAGCGTGCTCAACGCCGTGCCGGATTCCGCGGGCGCCGTCCTGCGCTGCGGGCCGGAGCGCCTCGCCGCGCTTTCCGCCGCGGCCGAAAAGGCCGGCGCCGCGTTCCGCCTGGAACGCACGGCGGACGGCGCGAAGCTCTCCGCGAAAGGGAAAGCTTCCCACGCCATGCAGCCGGAAAAGGGCGTGAACGCGGCGGCCATTCTGCTCCATCTTCTGGCCGGCGTCTTCCCGGCGGAAGAGCTGGGCGGATTTTTCGCCTTCCTCGACCGCTTTATCGGGACGGAAACCGACGGCGCCTCGCTGGGTGTCCGCCGGAGCGACGCCCCGTCGGGCCCCCTCACGCTCAACCTCGGCATCGTGAAGGCCGGCGGGTCCGGAACCTGCGCGGGGCTCGACATCCGCTACCCCGTCACGGCGGACGGCGGCGCGATTTTCCGGAAAATCCGCGCCTGCGCCGAACAAGCGGGCTTTGAAGCCGAACTGCTGCAGGACACGAAACCGCTTTACCTGCCGGAACAGAGCCCGCTGATCAGCCTGCTGCAGGACTCCTACCGTACCGTGACGGGCCGGCCCGCCGGGCTGTACGCAACCGGCGGCGGGACCTACGCCCGCGCCATCCCGGGCAGGGCCGCGGCGTTCGGGCCGTTTTTCCCGGACGAGCCGGACCGCAGGCTGCACAACACCAACGAAAACATCGACACGGACCGCTTTCTGGTCCACGCGCAGATCTGCCTGGAAGCCGTGTACCGCATGGCGACGGTCTGATTGACTATTCGATGACGACCGCCTGCCGGGAAAGTTCCCCGTACCGTCTGGCGAACAGCGCCCTGTCATAAAAGACGGTCCCGCGCGCGTCGTCCGGGTCGCTGAAGACGGCCTGCCCGGCCGTGTATCCCATCAGAACCATCACGTGCTCTTTTTTAATCCAGCGGAAATATTCGCCCGTGCTGCGCAGGAACCATTCGTCGCCGGGCGAAGGCGCCTCCATGCCGCTCGTCACCCAGACGATGACCGGCAGGCCCCGGTCGATAAAGCCGTACAGGCGCTCGGCGGGGGTCCCGGTCAAATCCACCGCGCGGCTGTTTTCCGAAGCGCCCACGCCGGCGAGGAAACGGTTGACGGCCTCGACGACAACGGGGGCGTAGCACCCGTACCGGTCCGTGTCGGGGCTGCCGACGAACGTTTCGCGGGGGTCCGGGCCGTACAGCCGCCCGTCGGACCTGCTGAAGCTGCTGCTGCGGGGAAGATAGCCCGCGAGCGTTTCCCTGGACACTTCGTAGCCGCGGTAGTTCAGTGCGATGGCCGCGGAGGTGATTTCGCACCCGGAGGGGAATTCCGGCCGCTGCTGGATGTTTTCGACCGGCAGGGTTTTGCCGCCGGCCGGAGCGGCCTTCGGCGCCGCGCTCTGCGGGGAAGAAACGGCTGCTTCTGCGGGCTGCCGGTCCGCCTTTGGCGCCTGCACCGCGGCCGCGCTTTCGCAGCCCGTGCAGAACAGCAGCAGGATCGCCGCGGCGAGCCGCAGCGCACGCTTTTTCCACCCCATCCGAATTCCGCCTTTCCCGTCGTCCCTGTTTTCTGCTTCTTCTTTATTTATCGGTCCGTCCCGCCGCGGAGTTTACTCCGCAGCGGGCTTTTTGTCTGGAGAACCGTAAAAATGCGCCCCGGAAGTTTTCCGCCTCCGGGGCGCATTATCAGGATAAGGATTCAAAAGGATGAAATTTATTCCTTTGCTTCAATCAGGCTCTTGCCGGTCATTTCCGGCGGCTGGGGAAGGCCGAGAATTTGCAGCATGGTTGGCGCGATGTCCGCCAGGCACCCGCCCGAGCGCAGCCGGCACGGATAGCCGACCACGCAGAACGGGACGGGGTTTGTGGTGTGCGCCGTGAACGGCGTGCCGTCCTTTGCGAGCATCTGCTCGGCGTTGCCGTGGTCGGCCGTAATCAGCGCCGCGCCGCCCTGCCGGAGGACGGCGTCCACGGTTTTGCCGACGCATTTGTCCACGGTCTCCACCGCGGCCTTTGCGGCGTCGAACACGCCGGTGTGGCCGACCATGTCGCAGTTCGCGTAGTTCAGGATGATCACGTCGTATTTCCCGCTGTGAATCCGCCTGAGCAGCTCGTCCGTGACGAGGTAGGCGCTCATCTCCGGCTGAAGGTCGTAGGTGGCGACTTTCGGGGAGTGAATCAGCGAGCGGTCCTCGCCGGGGTAGACGGTCTCGACCCCGCCGTTGAAGAAGAACGTGACGTGCGCGTACTTTTCCGTCTCGGCGATGCGCAGCTGCTTGAGCCCTTTGGACGAGATATACTCGGCGAAAGTGTTCCTGAGCTTTTCGGGCCCGAACGCGACGGTCACGTTCGGCATGGTGGCGTCGTACTGCGTCATGCAGACGAAATGGAGCGGGAAGAATCCCTTTCTGCGCTCGAATCCCTTAAAATCCGGGTCGACGAGCGCATGGGTGATTTCCCGCGCGCGGTCGGGCCTGAAGTTGAAGAAAATCACCGAATCGCCGGGCTGGATGCGGGCGCCCCCGCTGCAGACGGCGGGCACCACGAACTCGTCTGTGACGCCCTTCCGGTAGGAATCCTCCACGGCGGTCAGCGCGTCCGGCGCCTGCACGCCCTCGCCGTACACCAGGGCGGCGTAGGCTTTTTGCACGCGGTCCCAGCGGTTGTCGCGGTCCATCGCGTAATAGCGGCCCGACACGGTCGCAATCGTTCCGACGCCGATTTTCTTCATTTCTTCCAGGCAGGCGGCGACGTACTCCCTGCCGGAGGACGGCGGGACGTCGCGCCCGTCGAGAAAGGCGTGGACGAAGACCTTTTTGCAGCCGCGCTGCTTCGCCAGCCGCAGCAGCGCGTACAGGTGGGAGTTGTGGCTGTGGACCCCGCCGTCCGACAGAAGGCCCATGATGTGCAGGGCCTTCCCGCCGGACACGGCGCTGTCCACCGCGCCGGTCAGGGCGGGGTTTTTATAGAAGCTGCCGTCTTTCACGGCTTTCGTGATGCGGGTCAGCTCCTGGTAGACGATGCGGCCGGCGCCGATGTTGGTGTGCCCGACTTCGGAGTTGCCCATCTGCCCTTCGGGCAGGCCCACGGCGAGGCCCGAAGCGCCGATCCGGGTCACCGGGTATGACGAGAACAGGCGGTCGAGGTTCGGCTTCTTCGCGGCCTTTATGGCGTTGCCGTGCTCCGGCCCGATGCCGAACCCGTCCATGATGATTAAAATCAGCGGCTTTTTCATGTATGTTCTCCTTTCGGCGGTCCCGCCGGGTTGGTCAATTGCCGGCTGCTTTCACAATCTG
>DHOB01000082.1:0-2598 GCA_002409675.1 Ruminococcaceae bacterium UBA5401 | reverse complement strand
TGGGGTTCATGGAGCCGCCGTACTGGATGGTGAGGGCATCGGCGGCGGCCCTGCCGTACAGGCCCGCCACGGTCGAGCGGATGCAGGCGCAGACCTCGTTCGCCTGGGCCGCGGTGGCCGTCTTGCCGGTGCCGATGGCCCAGATGGGCTCGTAGGCGATGATGATGCGCCTGAGCTCTTCCTTCGAGACGCCGCCCAGCGCGATTTTCGTCTGCATGGCGACCAGCTCGGCCGTCACGCCCTGCTCGCGCTGCCGGAGCGACTCGCCCACGCAGAAGATCACGCGCAGGCCCGCGTCGAGCGCGGCGCGGATGCGTTTGTTGACCGTCTCGTTCGTCTCGCCGAAATAGTTCCGGCGCTCGCTGTGGCCGATAATCACGTACTGCACGCCCATTGAGGTGAGCATCGGGGCGGAAACCTCGCCGGTGAACGCGCCGGAGGATGCCCAGTGGCAGTTTTCGGCGCCGACGCCGATGTTGCTTCCCTTCGCGGCATCGAGGACGGTCTGCAGGTCCACGTACGGCACGCAGACCACCACGCCGCAGCCGGCGTCTTTGACGAGGGGCCTGACGGCCTCCACCAGTTCTTTGGCCTCGGCCGGGGTTTTGTTCATCTTCCAGTTGCCGGCGATCACGGCTTTTCTGAGCTGCTTGTTCATCTTTACCTCTTCCTTCCTTTTGATTTTATCCCGAAATTTATCCCAAAACGCACGAAACGGGGGCGGCAGCGTGCCCGTCCCCGGTCGTTTTTTATTTATCGTTCAGGCAGGCGATGCCGGGCAGCTCTTTCCCTTCGAGGAACTCGAGGGACGCCCCGCCGCCGGTGGAGATATGGGTCATCTTGTCGGCGAAGCCGAGCTTTTCGATGGCCGCGGCGGAATCGCCGCCGCCGATGATGGAGATGGCCCCGCTGTCCGCGACGGCCTGCGCCACCGCGATGGTGCCGTTTGCGAAATGCTCCCACTCGCTGACGCCCATCGGGCCGTTCCAGACCACGGTGCCGGCGCCCTGCACGGCGCCCGCGAACAGCGCGCAGGTCTTGGCGCCGATGTCGAGGCCCATCCAGCCGTCCGGAATCGTGTCGGAATCGACGCGGCGGAACTCGGTGTCCCGCTTATATTCCCTGCCGATCACGTTGTCGACCGGCAGCAGGAACCTGACGCCCTTCGCCTTGGCCTTGGCCATGATGTCCCTGGCAAGCTCGACCTTGTCGTTCTCGCACAGGGAAGAGCCGATGGAGTAGCCGAGCGCCTTGATGAAGGTGTAGGCCATGCCGCCGCCGACGATGAGCGTGTCCACTTTGTTCAGCAGGTTGGTAATCACGCCGATTTTGTCCGAGACCTTCGCGCCGCCCAGAATCGCGACAAACGGGCGCTTCGGGTTGGTGAGCGCCCTGCCCATCACGCTGATTTCCTTCTGAATCAGAAAGCCGCACACGGCCGGCAGGTATTTGGCGACGCCGGCGGTGGAGGCGTGCGCGCGGTGGGCCGTGCCGAACGCGTCGTTCACGTAGATTTCCGCAAGGGAAGCGAGCTGCTTCGCGAAGGCCGGGTCGTTCTGCTCCTCTTCCTTATGGAAGCGGACGTTCTCCAGCAGCTCGACCTCGCCGTCTTTGAGGGAGGCGGCGATGCTCTTCGCGCTTTCGCCCACGACGTCCTTCGCCATCCTGACCTGCTGCCCCAGCGCCTTTGAGAGGTAGGCGGCTACGGGAGCGAGGGAAAACTTCGGGTTGACCTGACCCTTCGGCCGGCCGAGGTGCGAGCAGAGGATCACCTTTGCCCGGTGGTCGACAAGATAGCGGATGGTCTTGAGGGCCGCGTTGATGCGCTTGGGGTCCGAAATTTTTCCGGTGTCGTCGAAAGGCACGTTGAAGTCGCAGCGGACAAGAACCTTCTTGCCCGCGACGTCGATGTCCTCGACGGTTTTCTTGTTCAGATAATCCATGTGAATAGCCGCTCCTTCTTTAACACAGTTTCTACCTCTCAGATGGGACTTGCAGATTTATCTTTCAAGGTATTGTTTACAATATAACAATCAATTTTTATTATATTCTACTTTCCATTTTTTTTCAAGCGTTATGCGCAGGATTTCACAGCTTTTTCAACTGTAAAATCCTGCCTTCGGGCGCGCGGCGAAAGGCGGCGGCGCAAAAGGAAGGAATTGCCTGAATCGGGCGCGCAAAAGCGGACAGAATTCCTTACAGAGGGAGTATCGGAAAAACCGGAGCGGGGGCTTTCCAGCAATTCACTTCGATATTCCGAAAAAAGGGGGAAAGAATAATGGACGTAGGCAAACTGATTCGCTGGATTAATTCTGTATGGAGGTTTTATACGATGCATCAGCAGGCAGTGGGATTCATGAGAGGAATCGGCGCCGGGATTCTCGTCGGCGTGACGGTTGCCGCGGTCGGCGGCAAAATGATGCAGAACAACAGCCGCGGCTTCAGGCGGCGCGCGGGCAGGACCCTGCGCAGCCTCGGCGATTTGCTGGACGGCATCCAGGGGGCTTTCCGTTAGCCGGCTGCGCGGTTTTCGACGGCCGGTTTCTTTTTCCGACAATCTGTCCGTTTTTTGGCGGCCCGCGCCGGGCCGCCTTTTTT